>NZ_CEFZSK010000011.1:0-349826 GCF_979581665.1 Nitrospira sp. Vd2
CTCGCCGGCGCGCACAAACGTAACGCGACTTATTCGTCGCGTTGTGCGCCTCGCTGCGGCCTTGCCCGGGAAGGGGCGCGTCTTGGCGCCCCCGGGGCGGGCGGGTGAAATGGACGGCCTTTTTGAACATCCTGGGTATTCTTTCTGTTCATGTTGCACCGTGAAGCATTGTTGCTTCCGGTGTCACCCCGTGGTTTTTCAACATCCCGCCAAATCCGACCTTGACATTGCTCGCCGGCGGGGACGATGATCGACTAACGCCTCGGTGACGAGGCACGACAGCTTCAGGCTCAGGCTTTCGGGGGTTGGCGATGGACCATTCACCCAGAACCGGCGGCCTGCAGAAAAAGTTCTTTATCGCCCTCCTGATCGCCGGCATCGTCCCGGGGATCGTCGCTCTCGTTGCGACCTACCTGTTCAGCACGGACAGCCTCAAGCATACGATCGGCAGCAGCTTTCAGGAAATCGCCCGCTCGACCGCCATCCGCATTTCCTCGGCAGTCGACATGGAAATCGATCGCGCCGTCCAGTTGGCGGCCGCGCCCCTCCTCACCCGGCAGAACATCGAAGCCTCCAATCGGCGCTACGACGGCAAGTCCGATTCTGAGATCGAAGCCCTCGTCAACGCCGATCAGGGCCAGCGCGAGCGCAGCCGGGTCGACGCGGGAGGACTGTCGCAATCCGAGACCATCACCTACCTGCAGGAGTGGGCGAACAAGGAGCGCCATTACGTTCGCGTGATCGTCGCCGACAAACATGGCGTGCTCGTCGCCTCGAACGATCCGCAAGCCCCGGCCTACCATGCGCATGAAATCTGGTGGCAGGAAGCGATGGACAACCCGCTGGGAACGGCGTACGTGGGGAGTCTGCGCTTCGATCCGGCGTTGAACGACTATGTCTTTCCGCTCTCGGTCCCGGTACCCGGCCGCGACCGCGATGAACCGATCGGCGCCGTCGGGCTCCTCATCCGCCGCGATGTGTTGATGGACACGATCCTGCCCATTCGGGTCGGCCACACCGGGCATGGCATGCTGTTGGATACGGCGGGCACGCCGCTCGTCTGCCCGGTGTTGCCTCCGACCGAGCACTTGATCCAGCAAGTCTTGATCGACCAGCTCGCGCAAGATCGTCCGTCCTGGCTCGTGGTGGACGACGATGCACACGGCGGGCACGATTCGATCATCGGTGTCGCGCCCGTGAAGTTCTCGCACCGGCTGAGCCCGTTGAGCCTCGGCGGCGAGAAGTGGTTCGCGTTCGTCCGTCAACAGCCGGAAGAAACCTACGCGCCGCTCTACTCGCTGCTGCTCACGGTCGGTCTGGTCGGGTTCGGTCTTGTGGTCGTGCTCGCGTCGCTGGGATTCGTGATGGGGAGAAAGATCGTGAGCCCGATTCTTTCCCTCCAGCATCAGGCCGATCGCTTGCGCCGGGACATGATCGCGATGTCGTCCTCCGGCGCGCAGTCCGTCGAGCGGTTGGGAACGGCCGTCGACATTCGGACCGGCGATGAGATCGAGGACCTGGGCACGACGTTCAACGAGATGCGGAGGACGTTGGAGGACAGCCTCTACACGATTCGTCGGCAACACGACGAACTTGTGCGCAAGGAAAAGCTGGCGTCGGTCGGTCAACTCCTGGCGGCCCTGGCCCATGATTTGCGCAATCCACTCGCCGTCATCCGAAGCTCGGCGCAACTCGTCTTGGAGGAGGACCAGCCGGAGGAGATCAAACGCGAAGTGACGCGCTACATCATCGACGAAGTCGACAAGCTCACACATCGCATCAATGACTTCCTCCGGTACGCGCGCCAGAAGCCGCCGGAGCCGAAATCCATTGCGCCCGCCGCGCTGATCCACTCGGCGCTCTGGCAATGGAAGGCCCAGGGCGGGCACGAACGCATCACCGTCTCGGTCACGGTCGATCCCGATATGCCCGCCCTGTATCTGGATCCCGAGCAGGTGAAGGAAGCGCTCGTGAACCTGCTCGTCAATGCGCGCGAGGCGATGCCCGGAGGCGGCACGCTCACGGTGAGCGCGCGGCGGGCCGATGACGATCGGATTGCGATCAGCGTGGCCGACACCGGCTGTGGCATGTCGTCCGCACACCTGAAGCGAATCTTCGAGCCGTTTTTTACGACGAAAGATTACGGGACGGGCTTGGGGCTCACCAATGTCAAACGTCTCGTGGAGCACAACGGAGGGTCGATCGAGGTGGAAAGCGAGCAGGGCAAAGGCAGCCGCTTCACGATACGGTTTCCGGCGGCCGCTCACGGAGTCGGCGCGGGCCGCCCGCTTGAGTTGGATCAACAAGCACGGTAAGATGCCGCGTTTCGCCTTTCGCCTACACCATTTACAAGCGGGAGTAACACGTGTTTTGGGAATCACGGCAGAACAAGGACCGGCGTGATCGCCAGTGCTCCTTTTGCGGCAAGCGCGAAAACGTGGTGAAAAGCCTGATCGAGAGTCCTGCCCCCTACCATTGTCAGACCTGTCAAACCGGCTCCAATCTGCTGATCTGTAACGAGTGCGTCCGGCTCTGCACGACGTTCCTGTCCGAGGGATCGGGCGCGGCTGCCGCGACCGGGATGCCGACCAACATCCAACTCCCCAAGCCCACGGAGATGAAAAAGATCCTCGATCAGTACGTCGTGGGCCAGGAGCGGGCGAAAAAAGTCCTCTCGGTCGCCGTACACAACCATTACAAGCGGATCATGAGCCGGCAGCGACTGCGTGAAGTGGAGCTGCAGAAGGGCAATATTCTCATGATCGGCTCCACGGGCACCGGCAAGACGCTGCTTTCGCAAACGCTCGCCAAAATTCTGCACCTCCCGTTCGCGATCGCGGATGCGACCACGTTGACCGAAGCCGGCTACGTCGGCGAGGACGTCGAAAACGTCGTCCTCAAACTCCTGCAGGCGGCGGAGTTCGACGTGAAGCGGGCGGAGACGGGCATCATCTATATCGATGAGATCGACAAGATCAGCCGAAAGTCTGAAAGCGCGTCGATCACGCGTGACGTCAGCGGCGAAGGCGTCCAGCAGGCGTTGCTCAAGCTCGTCGAAGGCACCATTTGCAACGTGCCGCCGAAGGGCGGGCGCAAACATCCGGAGCAGGACTACATCCGAGTCGATACCACGAACATCCTGTTCATCTGCGGCGGCGCCTTCGTCGGCCTGGATCAGATCATCGGCCAACGCACGACGCAGCGGCGCATCGGGTTCGGCGCGGGCACCACCACGCGCGAGGCGACCAACGGCAACAATATCCTCGAAGCGGCCCAGCCGGAGGACTTGCTCAAGTACGGGCTCATTCCGGAATTCGTCGGACGCTTTCCGGTGATCACGACGCTGTCCGATCTCGATGAAGCGGCGTTGATCCGCGTCTTGACCGAACCGAAGAACGCGCTCCTGAAGCAGTACCAGGCCTTGTTCGAGTTGGAACACGTCAAGCTCGAGTTCACCTCCGACGCCGTGAAGGCGATCGCGCATCGCGCCGCCCCCATGAAGACCGGCGCGCGCGCCTTGCGCGCCATCTTGGAAGAAGTGATGCTCGACCTCATGTACGAAGTCCCGGCATTGCAAGACGTGAAATCGATCGTCATTACCGACGAAGTGATCAATGGAACCGGACAGCCGCAAATTGTGAACTAGTGCGTGTGAGCTCGCTTGGTTCGTCGCGTCCGGATCGAGGCGCGGCGCGATGAACGAAGAACGGACCGACCCTCTCCACCCTATGCCGCCCAAGATCCTCGTCGTTGACGACGAAGCGCACCTCCGGCGCGTGGTGTCTTTATATCTGCGCGGCCGCCACTACGAAGTCGAAACCGCCGAGAACGGGATCGAAGCGATCGACAAGGTCGCGCAGAACCGACCGGACGTGATCATCGCGGACATCGGCATGCCGGGGATGGACGGCTACGAGCTCTGCAGTCGCCTGCGCCGCGATCCGACGACCCGCACGATTCCTTTCATTTTCCTCACCGCCAAGGATCACGACACCGACCGGATCAAGGCCCGCAAGATCGGTTCGGACGACTATTTGACGAAACCCTGTCCGCTGGATCAGCTCGCCGAGCACGTCGATACGATGATCGATCGGATCGAGCAGGCGAAGCGGCTTCCGCTCGATCGCATCGGATTGAGCGGCCGTTTGGACGAGGTCGACGTCCTCGACCTCGTGCAGATGCTGGAGATGAGCCAAAAGACCGGCGCGCTCGTCTTGAGCCACGGCGAACGGACCGCGACACTGTATTTTAAGGAAGGCGCCATCGTCGATGCCGACATCCGGTCGCCCAAACGGGAGCAGCCGCTCTTTGTGCTGTTGGGTTGGAAGGCGGGTCGCTATCTGTTTCTTCCAGATGCCGTCCCCGAACGCATGCCGATTACAGCCAGTCTCGCGCATCTGCTGTTCGAAGACCTCAGGAAACTGGAGCAGCACGACGACAGCGAGCGACTCACCCCGGCGACCGTTCCGGCCGGTGCCGATCGCGTCGGTCAAGCATCGGCGAAGGTCGAGGCGATTGCCGCCAGGCTCCGGACGACCGGGCGAATCGGAGCCGACCACCTGACCCTTCGCTTGCTCGTCGTCGGGACGATGGGAGCGGGAAAGAGCGAGCTCATTCAGTGCCTGGTCCGCGATCTTTCGCCGTCACATTGGGCCGCAGTCGGTGTCGATGAACCGGAGCTTGAGCGGCGGACCGATTTCGGCCTCGTTCGACTCTCTGCCGAGACGCTGCTGCAACTCGTGTCGATCCGCGCCGAGAAGCGATTCCGGTCGATCTGGGAACAGGCGCTGCCGTCCGCGATCGGCGCCATCGTCCTCGTCAACCCGTCAGCGGAGAATGAGCTCTCGCACATTCACACGTTCCTGCGTGCCCGTCAGCATCTCGCCCCGTCCCTGCCGCTGCACATCATCGTGCTGAAACCCGGCCCGCTGTCCGCGTTTCCGGGTGTCGATCCGGCTGCGGTCTCGGTGGGATCATTTGAAGATCCACCGCTCCGCCTGTCCGTCCTCAATCGACTCCTCGACGACGTGATGACGCGTGGACGAGTTGAGCGCTGATCGTCATTGAGCGACGCGGTCCGACTATCGTTTCTCCCGGCCGGCCGACTCCTCGGGAGCGTAGAGACGCTTCCAAAGCCGTTGGAGATCAATCATGACCCGGAATCCATACGTCGGACCGGAATCGGTTCGTCCAAGCATGTCTTTCCACGTCTCCGCCACCCCGTAGGGAAATCGTATGGCGACCGTTCCGAAGCGGCGCTCGATGCCGTGACCCGACGGCGTGACGAAGAGCCCGGAGTCGATCATCGCGCCCAATTCCAGCTCCCATCGCGGCGGGCGTCTCGCGTCCCGATAGTCGGCGATGCTCACCGAGCCTTGCGCAATCCACGATTGATTCGCCAGCACCGACCCATCATACGCCGCTCCGCTCCAGACGCGTCCGTACCGGCCCATGGCCGAGAACCGTACATAGCGGGAGACCATGTCCACCGGCTCTGAGCGAAGACCGAACTGATCGCCCAGATCGGCCAGCGACAGCCGCCGCACGCCCACCCGCCCGTACAATTCCTGATACAAGGAGCCGACATCCAGCCCCAATCCACCGAAGACGGTCTCGCGATTCGAGAATGTGAACCATCGCGTCACCGTCCCGCCAATCATGAAATCCGCCACCCCAGTGCGACATTGATCGACGGGAACAGGATTGATGCCGAGCAGGCGATGCACGAAGTCGTTCTGCAAATTCTCAGACGGCTCGCGCCCGGTCGGGCCTGCGCCGACCGTGACATTGGCCATCCATCCCGGTCCTGCCCACGCCGGCACGCGCGTCACCGGAGTGGTCCACGTCACGGTCGCGAAATTGAACCCGGCGGACTGATTGATCGCGTTGAACCGGGCGCCGTTCCCGTTAAACTCGGTGAACCGGTTGACGGTGAACCCCGACATGAGGGTCGGATATTGATCCGGGTACGAGAGCGCACCCCAGTGGACGCTGGGGGCCGGCGTCTCGGCAGACGCGGGAGCCGTCACGGCGAGCGTGATGAGAAGAACCCGGACAGCGGTGCTGGCGATCGCCGGGGATGACAGGGCCATCGCCAGATGGAAACACGGCGCAGAAGCGCCCGGCCAGGCGCACGATGAGCAACGCCACGATCGCCGCGCCTGACCAACGATGTCAGAAGATGTGCCCCTTCGTTGTGCGAGGTCGATGCCGGTCGCAACTGTCGCATCAGACTGCGAGGGGATCGCGGAGATGTTGCCTCTTGGCCTCTCGCAACAATTTAATGAGATTCACGTCCCTCGCCCGGGTGGACTGTGCATACAGGCCTTCGGCGCGCATGCGTTCGATAATCTGCTCTTGGCGCACCCAATGGGCCGATGACATTTGCGCGATCGTCGCGGGAAAATCCTGCCACAACTCGCGATGCCGCAGCAGCCATTCCACCCGTCGCTGCCGTGCACTGGTCGTCTCCATGTGGTCTCCTCACGTTCCAAGGCTCAACCTGATGGCGGCTCTCCCTCCGTGAGCCTGGCAGACCCATCACAGATGGTCCCGCCCATCGAGAGCACCGGACACAACTGCCAATCGCTGAAAATCAGCGTGTCGAGGGAATCAGGCGACACCCACCGGAGGGGCACGGAAACGAGCCGCGTCGCTGACGGTCACAACCCCGGCGAAATGCCCGGGGACGCGACAAGGAGAGGAAGAGTCGAACGGTGCGCAATACGGACAGTCGGTGCTCGTGAGCGGAGAATGGCTGCTCTTGACGGGCTTCCGATGATCGGAGCCGCCAAGCGTCGAGAGATACAGTTCGCCCTTGTCGACGGTGGTCAGGCTCGTAACAACCGTGGCACGAACAGGGGGACGATGAGCCGGAGCCCGAAATTCGTTCGGGACATCCTTAGAGAAGACGGTATGCGGAATTTCGGTAAAGTGACTGGCGCCAAGATCTCTCTCGTCGGGAACTTGAGTGAGGTGAACATGAATGAGCGGAATGAGGCTGATCCACGCGACCAGCCATGCAACGATCACTGGGCGTCCCAGGTTGAAGACCCTCTCCATCGCCGGCAAGTAACAGGATTGATCGATGCCGCTGACGATTCGGCTGGGGGGAATATTCATACGCACTCGCATCCGCTCGATCTTACTCCGATCGCAGCCCCAGTCGTGTGCCGGAAGCGGTAAATCTCCCTCGGTCGGCCGGCAGCGCTGCTGTCTCCCTTAATCTTACGTATATCTCTTCCGCTGATGCGGCCTGAGCTCAGATTGCTATGGGGCCGCCGGGATCAATGATACGACGGAAAAGTTGACGGTGGCCTCCCGTTGGAAGAAGTCCTTCTCCTAACCTTCCTCGGCATCACCTGCAGGCTTGCGGCAGTGGCATTGCTTCTCGGGAGACTCTACGTAGGTTACGACAATGAACGAAGCTCTGACGCAGCTGCTCCGATGCCCGTTCTGCCATAGCTCGTTCCAGGCAAGCGGTGATGGTCCGACGATTCAGTTTGGCCTGTTGACGTGCCGCTGTCGGCGCTATCCGGTGGTCGGCGGCATTCCCATCATCCGGACCGGGACCCTCGGGAGTTGTGGGGAGTCCGTCGACGACGTGGTTCGGTGGATCGAGCGGCGCCGCTATCGGGAAGCCTTGCTTGCCGCTCTCATGCCGCCGCCACCTCAACCTCCCGCGCTTGCACCCCGTTGGCTGCGCAACGCCCCACCCTTCAAAGGCTGGTGGCGCATCACCCATTTCCTTCATGCACGGCGCGTTTCCGCGTGGCGCCGCGAAATGGCCGCGGCCCTTCTCCAGATCGATCCGGCCCACACCACGGCGCAATATTGTTTCGATCTGTACTTTCGCCGGTCCGGCAATCGCCAAGAAGGCTACAACTACTTCCTCTTTCGTCACGGCATGCCGCGGCATCTCGTCGCGCTCTCGATGATGACGCTCGTACCGCAACGGCGCGGCCCTGTGCTCGATCTGGCGTGCGGCTTCGGCCATCTCACGCGAAGCTTGGCGCAGCGTAATCCGGGTGGTGTCACCGTTGGTGTCGATCGGGTCTTCTTCTGTCTGTATGTCGCCGCCAGCCTCATCGGACGCAATGCGTGTTACGTCTGCGTCGATTTGGAGCAGCCGATGCCCTTCGCCCCGTCGTCCTTCTCCACGATTTTTTGCTCCGACGCGTTCCACTACGTTGAAGCCAAAGCGAGTCTCCTGCGGACGCTGACCCACTTGCTCGATCACACCGGTCTCCTGCTCATCGTCAGCATGCGTAACAGCCTCGTCCCGCAATACCATTCGTGCCTCTCGATGTCTCCGCGCGACTATGCCGCACTCGTTCCCTCTGTGCCGTACCGCCTTGTCTCAGATCAGGCAATTCTCGAGCGCTACCTGCAAGGGTTGGGGCCGCCGCTGGCACAAAACGAATCCTGGGAGACGCTGAACGGTCGCGACCTCGTCTCGCTCGTCATGACCCGCGATACGAAGGTATTTCGCGATCACGGTCCATTTGAGGCGTGGCCGCACGCGTCCGGCCGACTCCATCTCAACCCGCTCTATCAACCTGAGCGGGCGAACGGGAACATCCGCCTTCGCCGCATGTTTCCCTCCGAGCACTACGAGAAAGAAAACGATGAGTGCAAGACGTATCTCCCGGAATCGCTCACGGTGGCGCCGGCGCTTCTGGATGCGCTCCGCGCAGGGGTCCCGACCGACAGCATTGAGGAATTAGTCAAGTGCTGTGTGGCGCTCGACATGCCCGACGCGTATCTCACGGCCGATCACTGAGGATCATGTTCCGGACGCTCAAACGGTATTGCGAACGCAGCAAATGGTTTCTGCTCGCGAGCGATGTTCGCTGGTCCGTCCGGCGATGCCTCTTGGACTTTCAGCAATGCCGGGAAGCGCACGCCGTTGTCACGGTGGCACCGCCTGGTCCGGTCAAAGGTTCGGCATTGCTGTCGTACATGGTCCGTGGTTTTCTTTCTCCCGACGATCCCGTCTTGCGCAAGCACACGAACTATTGGCAATCCATCCAGATGGGGCGCACCCTCTTGACGCTCGGCTATCGGCTCGATGTGATCAGCTTCAAGAATCGATCGTTCTGGCCGGACCGTCCCTACGATATCGTGTTGGACGTTCGGCACAATCTTGGTCGTCTGGCCCCGTCCCTACCCGCCGATTGTCTGAAATGGTTTCATATCGACTCAGCGGACATCCTGTTTCACAACCTTGCCGAGGATCGCCGGCTCCTGGCGTTGCAGCAGCGCCGCGGCGTCACGTTGCCGCCACGTCGTTACGAGCGTCCGAACGACGGCATCCGGCACGCGGATGTGGTCACGACGTCCGGCAACGCCTTCACGATCGATACCTTTGGGTATGCCGGCAAGGTGATTCATCGCCTGCCGATCCCCGCGATCGTGTCCTACCCAGAGCCGCCGGAAAAAGACTGGGAACGATGCCGACGCCGGTTCCTGTGGTTCTCCAGTTGGGGCTTGGTGCACAAAGGGCTCGACTTGGCGCTGGAAGCGTTCGCGACGATGCCGCAGTATGAGCTCCTAGTGTGCGCGCCACTCGATCGCGAACCGGACTTCTGCGCGGCCTACCGAAAGGAATTGTTCGAAACGCCGAACATCCGGCCGATTGGCTGGGTCGATGTCGAAAGCCAGGCCTTCCACGGGGCGGCCGCGTCCTGCGCGGCCGTGCTGTCGCTCTCCTGTTCCGAAGGCGGCAACGCCGCGGTAATCAATTGTCTCAACGCCGGCCTTATTCCCATCGTCACCCGAGAGACCGGGGTGGACGTGCTCGATTTCGGCGTCGAGGTCGCCTCCGAACAGCTCTCGGCGATACAAACCGCAGTCACGAGGATTGGCGAGCTGTCGCCATCCGCCGTCCGCGAGCGAGCTCATAGAGCCTGGCAGTATGCGCGCCTGACACACACGCGTGAACGATTTACGGAAGCGTTTGATACCCTGATGCGCGACGCACTCTCCAGTCGCGCATCCAGACCGCGCGACGCGGTGCCATCCGAAGGACTGGCATCGGCCGCTTCACCACCTGAACGTCCCAGGCTCCGCCCGTCGTCCATCTAGCGTCGGAGCGGCATTGTCAGACACGCGCGGACGCCATGCACACGGCATCACGGACTAGGCTTGGCATGCCGGCTCGGCCAAGATATCTCTCTTGAACTCTTGAGCACTGGAGGATGCCATGAAACGAAACGGTTCGGCAGAATGGCGAGGCGACTTGAAGACGGGAAAAGGCACCGTCTCGACGGATAGTGGTGTCTTGTCCCAGACGCAATATTCCTTTGGCACCCGATTCGAAAACGGAAAGGGCACCAATCCCGAAGAACTCGTGGCCGCTGCGCACGCCGGCTGCTTTACCATGGCCCTCTCGGCCCAGCTCGGCAATGCGGGACTGGTGCCCGAGCAATTGAACACGACCGCCACGGTGACGTTTGAGAAACTCGAAGCAGGGTGGACGGTGACGCAGATTCATCTCGACGTGAAAGGGAAGGTACCGAAGGCCGATCAAAGCGCGTGGGAGAAGGCGACCGCGGCGGCGAAAACCGGCTGTCCGATCTCACGATTGCTGAACACGACGATCACGATGGACGCAAAGCTGGAAGCCTGAACACACTCGGCACTTATAACTCAGCACTCAGCACTGAATTAGGGCACGTCCGCCGCGCAGCGAAAGCCGACGCTCGGGCCCCAGTACGTCATCTCGTCCCAGGCGCGATAGCTCGCACGGAGCTCCAGCGGCCCCTGCGTCCAATCGCCGCCACGGAGTACGCGGAATGTCCCGCGCAGCGGGCCCTGCGGGTCTTGCGGCGGCATCATGCGGTAGTAGTCTTCGGCATACCAATCCCGCACCCACTCCCACACATTGCCGACAAGATCATACACGCCATAGGGAGACGCCGTATCCGGCACACTCCCGACCGGCATCGTCCCATTCGTGCCGACGGCACGTTCTTTCACCTTCGCCGTAATCGGCTCCTCGCTGTTGCCCCATGGATATCGGCGTGCATCGATGCCACGGGCGGCCTTCTCCCATTCCGCTTCAGTAGGAAGGCGTGCCTCACGCCACTGACAATAGGAATGCGCCTGTTTCCACGTGACGTTGGTCACCGGGTAGTCGAGGTGGGCCGGATCCTCATAGGCGCGCCGATCCTTGGGCGGCGTGCACACGCCCGCGGTGACGCAGCGCTGATACTGCCGGTTGGTGACTTCGTACCGATCGATCCAATAGGAACTGAGCGTGACGCGGTGCATCGGCCGGCTGTCGGGAAGCCCGCTGTCGGTTCCCATCCAAAATTCACCGGCAGGGATCAGCACCATGCCGTCGGGTGGCTGGGTGCCTTTTTCGGCCAACGCCTGCAGTTCCTGCTGTTGGGTCGCCGCGAGTTGGTCGCGCACCTTGATCAGCGCTTCCCCGTCATCCTTCCCGTTGCTTCCTGGATCGGACGACACAGACAGCGGCGGTTTGGGAGCCGGCCGGCCGGGGGCCGGTCTGGCAACACCGGGCGGACCATCAGACGATCCTGACGATGTGACCGGCGATTCTCCGCCACGGACCGCATCAATCCGCACGGTGGTCCGTGCGATCATTTGAACCGCGGTGGCCTCGCCTGTTCGTTTGCGCGTCTTGGATTTGGCCTCGATCCGCGCTTTCCCGATCGACGTGAAGTCGAAGTCCGGAATGTTGGCCAGCAGCGGGAGCGCATAACTGATCGGAACCGCGAAGCCCATGCCTTCCGGCACAATCCCGGACGGGTGGCTGAACTTCGTCGTGACCAGTGCCACCACTTCTCCCTCGCGGTTGAACACCGGTCCTCCGCTGTTGCCGGGATTGATCGCCGCGTCGATTTGAAAGACGCGTTTGACGCCCTTGCTTCGCACCGCCGACACCCGGCCGTGCGAGATCGAAATTTCCCGCAAGCCGAACGGGAATCCCGCCACGATCACTTCTTGATCCAACGACACGGCCCCCGCGTAGCCGATCGGCGCCGTCGATAAGCCCACCGTGTCGATCTTGAGCAGCGCCAAATCATGCTCCGGGTCTGACGCGATCAAGACGGCGGGCGCCTTGAAATCACCCGGCGTGACGACACTGAGGCGGCGCGCGTTCATCACGACGTGGTGCGCCGTCAACACGTACCCATCGCCATGGACGATCACGCCGGTGCCGGCCGGCTTCTCGAGCAAGCCCTGGCCGTGCGCCGGCATGGCGAGCCCCATGCCGCTCACCAGCATGACGACGAGCACGAAGGACGGCACCTTCATTTTGATAGCGGAATCACGACACTGATCGCCCCGGCGTTCTGGCCCAATTGTAACCCTTCCCGGGGGTGCCCCGTCTTGTCTGGTTCGCCTCTAGGTTCTCCATGGCAGGCCAGGCACTGACGGGTCGTGTACAGCGGGTACATCAACCGCAACGCACGGGTCTTGGTGGTCACCTCGGTGATCGCCTGCTCGCGCGGATGAGCCGGATCACCGAAGAGTTTGAGTGTCGCCCGTTCAAAGGGGTCGGGCGCATTGGAGGGGTTTCTGGGCGTAAGCGACGTCTGCTTGAGCCGTACGCCCGTGAGCTCAGTAAAGCGTCCGGCAACCCGTGAACCGAACACCGCGGGAATCAGGTCCGGCGTCGGTCTAGCCGGTCCTTTCGGACTCGGCTCATACTCGCTCATGATCTGCTTGCTGACGGTAACCATGACGGTGAGCCATCGCTTGGCCTTATCGGGGATTCGGCTTTCATGGAGCGCACGCAGATCGAGCCCGGTCCGCGTTCGGAACTCCTCGATGAGCAGACGCTCGAACAGCGCCGCGGTCATCGGGCGCTCGGCCGCTCCTTCCGCCGTATCCCGATGCTCATTGATCACCGCGCGCCCGGAATCGAGAAGCACGGCGAGTAGCTGAGCCGACGTTTCCAGCTCCAACAGTGTCTGGAAAGGAGGGCCGGTATCGGAAGCGACCTCGTGCGAGAGCGCTGGGTTGATGAGCAATACCATCATCGCGCCGAGCAGGAGGAGCACCGCGCACGATGACGTGAAAGGTAGGACCCATGGACCGCCCGTGTTTCTACGGCGGCGGTCGCCGTCTAGAGTGGTCCCGCTCCCAACTGACTCAAGGTCATGAATATCGCCCCGGCCCTCCATAATCATCGACGTGAGTCCGGTCCTCGATCCATCGCTCACCGCGAGCGATGAATGTCGATCATCATGTTGTCTTCATCCAACTCGAGGACGACGGACGCCCCTTCGCCGATCATCGACAGCTTGTTCCCGGCCAATGAATCGACATCGAAGCGCTCTTCCCCGTCAGGCGTCGCAAGCTTCACTTCACTCCAAAACGTATCCGCATAGGCCAACTGCCCGCTCACCAGCCGATGTCCATGGC
This sequence comes from Nitrospira sp. Vd2, assembly GCF_979581665.1. Classification (NCBI taxonomy): domain Bacteria; kingdom Pseudomonadati; phylum Nitrospirota; class Nitrospiria; order Nitrospirales; family Nitrospiraceae; genus Nitrospira; species Nitrospira sp. Vd2. The sequence continues at coordinate 13,399 of NZ_CEFZSK010000011.1, forward strand.
CCGGCCGGCCCGCTTTGTGCGCATCAAGCAACACATTGCCGCTGTCCACGGCCAGCACCACTGTATCGCCAGGGTGCAGATCGAAGAGCCCGAGCCGGTCGGCCTTTGCGGGACCGATGGCTCGCGGACGCAACCCCGTCGTCGGCTCCACGAAAATGAAGCCCGAACTGATTTTGCTGACGGTCCCACTGATTTCATGATGCTTCCCGGTTATCCCCGCCGAGTCCTGCGCATCGCCGAATGCGGGCACGGCCAGACAGGACATCGCCAGGCCCACAATAATCGCTGATGCACGCACCATAGACTCCTCCCTTCCTGCTGATCCTTCACCGTGGACAACACAATGGGTGCTGACCGCCGGGTTACGCAGCGTCTCTCGTCTGCATACCATCCGAAAGGGACGTCCACAGGACTCGATCGTCATCAAAGCCGACATGACTGTGATGACGGAGCTGGGACTCGCTTTCGTTTGCCATTGAGGCGGCCAACACCCAATGCATCGCCACAACCGTTACGATTCCGATCAGCTCGACCATACCGCCCTCGCTTCCTCTTTGCTCTTTTCCCTCATACGCCCGGATCGATCGTCACGCCCCGCGACTGCTCCTGCTCCTCGGGCTCCGGAAGAGGAAAGAGGACCTCCAACAGGACGAAGAGCAGGATCAGAAAGGCCGCGACACTCGTCACAATCGTCCACTCATAGGCCGTCATGATGACCTCGCCCAGGCCGTGCGCCTATTACCTAACTCGGAGAATCCTCCTCCCTCCATGCCCTGACCGGTCGATTTGATCTCACCTGTTCGGGTGAGATGACCATCGCGCATCACCGGGCGGGCCCTTGGAGTTCCACCTCATCGCATCCGGCCTCGTGGCAACTCAGGCCCCGCTCGGACGGCGCGCGCTCGGGGACCGACAAGCCCATCAATCGGTCCGCTTCGGTCGGACGTTCGATCGAAGACGTCGCGAGATCCACGCCGAGGGGATGAGCGGCGACGGCCACACGATAGAGGTTTCGCGCCGCGGGATCGGGAATGCCGTACGCATGCGCGCGCAGCATCGTGAGCAGTTCCTCCATCGCGACCATGACGATCTGATCGTCGGCGCGGTCGACACCGTTCTTTGCCCGATCCAACACATCGACGTACGGCTGCCAATTTCCCTCGGGATAGATCGTTTGGTAGAAGACGAGGGAGTCAGCCACGTCGTAGATCCAGAGGTGTTCGGCGTTGGCCGCGATCGCCGCGGTCAGCCATAGAACGGTCGCGGCGCATACCGTCACGGTCCACCGTTGACGACCGATGCGCTGCATACATCCTCCTTACGTCTCACGGTCCACACGGGCGTACGTTACACCGTCGACGGGCATCAGGCGACTCCCCGCAGGATGGATTTCCACTCGCCCGATCGGGCGACCGTTGCACGTCGAGACACTGCTGCCGAGCATTCGCTCCTTTCCCTACTTCGCCGTCAGATACAGGAGCACCGCCTCGACGCGACCAGTCACACCGAGCTTGCGATAGATGTGGTGAAGATGGGTTTTCACGGTATCGGATGAGACACAGAGCTGATCGGCGATTTCCTTGTTGCCGCGGCCACCCGCGGCACAGGCGAGAATTTCCCGTTCACGATCGGTCAGGGCCGCGAGGCCGCCCGCCTGTTGGTCGCTGGCCTGCATGACGGATTGATAGGCGTTACGCGCGAGGCGGTCGGGCAGGTACGGCGACGTCACGACCTGGCCCTCGTAGGTACCGCGAATGATCCGGAGAAATTCGGCGTGATCGGCATCCTTCAAGATGTAGCCGCTCGCCCCAGCCTGTACCGCGGCCACGATCCGATTGTCGTCGTCGTGCACGGACAGCATCAACACCTTCACGTCGGGCTGGCAGCCTTGGATCAGCCGAGTCGCCGTCACCCCGTCGAGCTTCGGCATGTCGACGTCCATCAGCACCATGTGAGGTTTGAGCTCCATGACGAGGTTGAAGGCCTCGCGACCATCCGTCGCTTCCCCGACCACGACGAGATCCGGCTCACGCTCCAGCAAGCACCGGAGGCTTTGTCGAAAGAGGCGCTGGTCTTCCGCTATGACAAGTCTGATGGGCATGACGCGTCGCCGGACATCGGCAAGGCGACGGAAAACTGCGCGCCGCCGATCGACCGATTCGCGGCCCAGATTCGACCATGATGGGCCTCGACGACCAACCGGCAGAAATGGAGCCCGAGCCCGCGGCCGATCCGGAGGTCGTGTCCGTCCTTCTTGCGGAAAAACATCTCGAACAAATACGGCAGGTCCTCGGGTTGAATCCCCGGCCCCTCATCCTCGACCCGTAGGATCAGCACCGGATCGCCGGGGATCCCCATGCCGACCGGCAGCGCCCCTTCTCGGCCCTGTTTGATCGAAATCGTAATGACGCCATTCGGCGGCGAATACTTCAGCGCGTTATGGATCAAGTTGATCCCGACCCGCAGCAATCGCCGGCGATCGCCTCGGATCGGGATCGCTTCCTCCGGACAGTCGAGGTGAAAGCTCACGCCCTTGGCCTCCGCCTCGGGGCGGAAGAGATGAACGGCTTCCAGGAACAGGGCCCGCGCAGAAAACGTCGACACGATCAACGGCAGGCCGGCGTAGCTTTCCTGGTAGACGTCGAGCATGTCGTTGATCATGCCGAGGAGCAGATCGGTCGTGAGCTGCAGATCGGCAAACCAGCGCGACAGCGGCGCCGCCTGCAATTCCTGACGCCGGGACAGCAGTTCCAACGTCTTTTTGATGCCGGCCAAGGGATTGCGGATGTCATGCGCAAACATCGAGGCAAACTGGCTCAGGGACGCCAGCCGCTCGGACCGCACCAGTTGCTGCTCCAACTGGCGACGTTCAGTCATGTCGGTCAGTTGCAGCAGCACCTCGGTCATGCCTTTCGCGTCTTCGATCGGCACGATGTCGAGATCCACGGTCAGCACGACGCCGCTTTCCGTCGGCACGCGGAGGCCCGGCGCCGACAACTGCCGTCCGCTTCCCACCACCTGGGCGAGCAGCCTCTGGACGCGCGACCGATCATGCTCGAGAAACACCTTGATGGCGGGCAGACCGACCAGTTGGTCAGTGCGGCTTCCGAGCTTCGCCTCCGTCCGGCGGTTGACGTCCCGGATGACGCCGAACGCGTCGACGATCAACTCGGCATCAACGGCATGATTCCAGAGCGTGCGGTAGTATTCTTCGCACTTCTGCACCGCTCGCATCGCCTGGCCGTGTGCCGTCTCGCTCATCCGTGTCTCCAACCTCCACTGGTGGGCGTTGACCGGCCTGTCTCTTCGACATCCGGCCCTTGGACACACGCACCCGCCGTTCCGTGTTGAGCCGCCCTATCGCTCGACGCCGCGGCCGAGCGGCCCTTACGCCGCATGCCGCGAACGAGAGGTCGCGTCCGCCTCGCCACCGGTTGGCGGCGTCTGCTTCTCGACATCGGGTGGCGCTTCGACGCCGCCGTAGAAGAGATCGAGCGAAAAAAAGAACAACGTCACCAGGGTGAGCAGTCCGGTGACGATCCCCCAATATCCCCAAGACATATGCGCTCCTTGCAGAGCGAGGTTAAGGTCGAGGTGAAGGTGAACACCCTCAGCCTCAACCTTAACCTCAACCCGCTCTTGCGACTTAGGCCGTCTTCCTGTAGGTGAACCTGGCTTCCTCTTCGCTGACCACCGGCTCCGGCCGGCCCATCGGGATGAACAGGCCGACGACGAAGAGACCGATCAGCGCAAGCGAACCGATCGTCAGCCAACCCATCGGTGTCTCCGGCCACGTGCGCTCCCTCGCCGCCGACGCGCCCATTGCCCCCTCAGCCATCGCCAACGTGCCGAAGCGGTCCGCCACTTCCTCCCCGTGCAAGGACGCCAGCGCGACGAGGGCGAGCTGCGTTTGGGCCGTCCCCTTTGCCTCGATCGCCCGATCTTGCGCCGAGAGGACGTCGAGTGCGGCCATGGCGAGACGCGGCTGCATCCGCTCGACGGCTGCCACTGCCTCACGTGCCGTTTCCACGATCGTCCAGCCGATGCGCGACTCACGGCCGAAGATGTGGTCCTGCTCCATCCGGTTCCCCATCGACTCGGCGGTTTGAATCAGATGCCGGTTGTACGCGGTAGTCGTCCCATCGGCATCCACCAGTCCCGCTCGAACCCCGCGTGACGTGCCTTCGGTGATCGCGCGTCCGAGCACGTACTGCACCCGGGCCGCATGATCGGAATCCAGACGCGTCATGTTCGCGATCGCGTCATCGACCGCCGTCCGGCTGGCCTCTTCGGTGTACTCCGCGGTGATGAGGGTCCGGTTCAACGTCATCACCGCCTCGCGGAGCGCCGCGTTCTGGGAGCGCTCGATCAAGGCGTTATCGACGATGGCCTGGCCCAACGCCGGCTGCACCCATTGCATGGGGCCACTGCTCTCAACGAACGCAACTTGCTCCGTCCCGTTGGCGGGTGTCAGGCCTTCGATCGCGCCATCTGCAGACATGAACATGAAATAGCCGCCGATCACGGTGGCGAACACACCGATTGCGACCACGAGGTCGATTGGTTCAAGTGGGCGTCTCATTTGATCCTCCTTGATGGCTGGCAAATCCTAAACGTTCAGATTTTTCGCAAGGCCAGTGCCATGGGGTAAGTCCTTGATGTCGCGCGGATATGAGAAGCGGGAAGCAGCCGAAATCAGGGTGAATGGTGGTGGCTTTCAACCACCGATTGAGGAAAAGCACCAGCTTTGAGAGGAGAGCGTGATTGCGCTATTGCGCACATCGAGGAAGCAACGCGAAGCGGACGATCTTCTCACTGGGCCGTGACGAGCTTCAGCCTACCGGAGTTCGACGATCGTCACGCCGTCGCCACCCTCCGCGCGCTCGCCGGGCCGGAACGCCGCCACATAGGGAGAACCTTTGAGATAGTCGCGGAGAGAAGCTTTGAGCCGCCCGGTTCCATGGCCATGAATCAGCCGCACGATCGGTGTGCCGGCAAGCACCGCATGGTCGAGCGCCGCAATGGTCGCATCCAGCGCCTCATCGGCGGTCTTCCCGCGGAGGTCCAGCACCTCGGAGGTCGCCTCCAAGCCGTGACGTCTGCCGCCCGGTTTCAATGCCTGGCTCTGTTGGGCGGGGGGAGGCGGCTGGTCGGTGGACGGCTGAAGCGATCGGATGTCGACCGACATGTCCCGATCGCCGACTCGCACCCGCACCCGCTTCTTGCCCCTCGGCGACTCGAGGAGAGTGGCCGTGGTATGGAGCCCGACGATCTCAACGGCGCTCCCGGCCGTCAACTGCTCCGGCGACACCTGATCGGTGGGCACCATCATCCTCGCCATGCGCTCGTTTAATTCGGCCAGTCTCCGCTTGGCCTCACGTGCCCGCTCGATGCTCTGCTCCTTCTTGAGGTCCTCGAGAACGGCCTGAATTTGCGCGCGCGCCTCGGCGACGTCCTCGGCCCACTTCTTCTTCAGCCGCTTTCGCTCCTCCCGCTCGCCGGCCGCGAGCCGATCCGCGACCTCTTGAGCCTGCCGCGCGGATTGCTCCGTTTGCTTCCGCAACGCGACGACCTTCGCTTGATCCTCCTCGAGTCGGCGCTGCCTCTCTTGAAGATCACCGAGCATCTGCTCGATCGCGCGGTCCTCGCGCCGCAACAGTTGCAAGGCTTTATCCAAAATCGTCTCATCCATGCCGAGGCGCCCCGCGATGTCGATGGCCGCCGAGCCGCCCGGTACGCCCAGGATCAACCGGTACGTGGGCGAAAGGGTCGCGACATCAAAGCCGACGCTGGCATTCACAAAGCCGGGCGTCGTTTGAGCGAGCGCCTTGAGCGAGTTGTAATGCGTCGTCACCACCACTTTCATACCGAGGCCTGCCAGTCGCAGCAGCAGGGCTTCGGCCAATGCCGCCCCTTCGGCAGGGTCCGTCGACGTCACCGGCTCATCGAGCAGGACGAGCGCTTGGGTTCCCGCGTCACGCCCCACCGCGGAGGCGCGCTCGAGCAGTTCGATCATTTGTGTCATGTGGGCCGAGAAGCTCGAGAGACTCTTCGTCAGGTCCTGCGCGTCCCCGATGTTCGCAAAGACCTCCGGGAAAAACCCCATCTCGGAATCGGCACTGCACGATGGCTGGAGGCCTGCGCGAACCATCAGCGCGAACAGCCCGAGAATTTTGAGCGTGACCGTTTTGCCGCCGGTATTCGGCCCGGAGATAATCAGCACGCGCACGGATTCATCCATGACGATGTCGTTCGGCACCACGCGTTCTTTCGTCACGACCAAGAGCGGGTGACGCGCCTGCCACAGCGCGATGCGACCGTTCGGGGCGAGCGAGACGGTGTGTCCACCGATCCGTTCGCTGAGCGCCGCCTTCGCCGCCACACAATCCAGCTCACCGAGCGCCTCAACGGCTCGGCTCATCGTCTCGGCATGGTTCGCCACCTCTGAGGAGAGAACCTGAAGGATGCGCCGGACCTCGCGGTCCACTTCGAGTTCGGCGACCTTGATCGCATTGTTCAACTCCACCAGCTCGCGCGGCTCGAGGAAGACGGTGGCGCCGCTGGCGGACACATCATGCACGATGCCGGGGATCTTCCCCCGCATGTCGGCTTTGATCGGGAGGACATACCGACCCTCTCGTTGCGCAAAGTAGCGCTCTTGGAGCACGTCGGCATAGCGACTGGAAGCAAGGATCGTTTCCAACCGTCGCCTCATCGTCTGCTTCAGGTCGTGCGCCTCGCTGCTGAGCCGGCGCAACTCCGCGGTCGCCGATTCCTTGATATGGCCGTCCTCGTCGATGCAGCGATCGATCTGGCGCTTTATCCCTTCCAGCCGCTCGATGTCCGCAAGCGGGTCAGCGAGATCGGCAAGCGTCGGCGCCTGCACACGGTAACGCTTCATATATCGCTCTACTTCAAGCGCGACGCCGAGCAGGACCGAAAGATCGCGCAGCTCGTGCGGCTCGAGCACCGCCCCCTTCCCGACGCGACTCAGAACTTGGCGCACATCTGGGCAGGCGACCGAAGGAAACGGGTTGGAGGACTGCTGCAAGGCCACCATTTCGGCGGTCTCTCGTAGACGAGCCCGGGCACGCTCCAAGTCGGTCTCCGGCTGGAGCCGCCGGCAGCGCTCCACTCCGACAGTCGACCGGGCGGAGGCGGCGAGCAGCTCGAGCACACGATCCCATTCGAGCACGGAGGCCGTTTGTGTCGACAACGACGATTCCATACGAATGACTGTACCGAAATCCAAAAGGGACGGGCAACATCGTCACCCGGCGGCCCAATTGCAATCGCTTGGGGCTTCGCCTAGCATGGGCTATCGTGATGATTCATCCGCTGCCCTTTGCGAATGCGCTGGCTGCCACCACCGCCGTCCTGGCCGTCCTGCTGATCGCACTGCGTGTGGCGGCGCCCACGGCATTTCAATTCGTCTTCAACGCTCAGTTCTTCGGCGCCGACGTGGCAGCGCTACTGCCCGCCCAGATGGATCCCACGAAAATACTGGGCGAGATTGTCGCGTTCGTCGGCGGAGCCTGGGGCTTCGGGCTCCTCGGCGCTGTCATCTATAATCGGCTCATCGCCGGCCGACACCGTTGACGGCCATGCCGCTGTCCGCGCGCCTGCTCGAGGCTGTCATCAGAGAGATGACGCCGCCCATTACGGGCGGCTGGATTCAAAAAGTCTTTCAGCCGTCCCCGCGAACCCTGGTATTCGAGATCCGAACACCAGGCCGGACGCATCTCCTCTTGCTTTCGGCCGATCCTGACACCGCCCGCCTACACTTCGTTGACCATCGCCCCCCCAACCCGCCGAGCCCGCCGCCCTTCTGTCAGTACTTGCGCGCGCATGTTCAGGGTGCGCGGATCGACAGTGTCGAGCAGGTCAACGGCGACCGAATTGCCCGCCTGCGGCTCACCACCCGCCACGGCCCCTTGTCGCTGATCGCTGAATTGACGGGCCGGTCCTCGAACCTGCTGCTGCTCGACGCCGACGATAACATTCTCATTGCTTTGGATCGTGAGCGGGTGAAGGTCGGCGAACCGTACCAACCGCCGGCGAAGCCGCCGCACACGGCTCTCGGTAGCGAGAACGAGGCGATGCAGCTGAATTCCACCGCGCCGTTCCCATACTCGGCATGGCTGGAACGCACGTATCACGGCCGCGAGCAGGCGGCAGCCCGTGACCGATGGCTTCAACAGCACCGCGCTGCGATCGCGAAACAGATCAAGAAAACGACACGCCGAATTGAGGCGCTACGCGGCGATTGGGAGAAGGCCCAGCGCTACGAGTGCTACGCGCGCTATGGCGAACTCCTGAAAGGCCAGCTTCACGCGATTGCCAAAGGACAGGACCAGATCGTCGTCGTCGATTACTTCGATCCGCAATTGCCGGAGCTCGTCCTGCCACTCGATCCCGCCAAAAGCGCGCAAGGCAATTTGGATGACTACTTCAAGAAGCATCGCAAATACGTGACCGCCGCCCGCGAACTGACCCCACGGATCGCCGACACGGAAGCGCAGTTGGCCGCGTTGCGCGCCGAGCAGGCGGCGCTCAACCGCGGTGAGGTCCGTGAAACATCCGGGGCGGCTCCGGCCGCAGGAAGTCACATGACTCGGCGTTCGGCTTCTCACGAGACCGAGCAGCGCCGCGGCCCGTTCCGCCGGTTCGTCTCGACCGATGGTTGTCCCATCTACGTCGGCCGGAATGCAGGAGAGAACGAGAGGTTGACGTTTGGGGAGGCGAGACCCGACGATCTCTGGTTGCATGCGCGGGGCGTCCCCGGCTCGCACGTCGTCGTCCGGCTGGACAAGGGAGCCGATCCTCCGCCTGAGACGCTCAAGGAGGCGGCGATGCTCGCGGTGCTCTACAGCGATTTCAAGAAAAGCGGGAAGGGGGAAGTGATCTACACACGTCGCAAGTACGTGCGGAAGGCGAAAGGAAAGCCGCCGGGAACCGTGGTCGTCACACAGGAGAAATCAGTCTTCGCCGCGGTGGACCGGCGCCGCCTCGACGCGTTGAAAGCGCGGCAAGCGGCGCCGTAACGACTACTTGGAGGGGGCCGCCGCCTGCTTCTCAACCTTCAAGATGTTGACGTCGAACACCAAGGCCTTTCCTGCCAATGGATGATTGAGATCGACCACCACACTGTCGGGTTGCACGGCCACGACCGTTGCTTCCATGCCGTTCGACGCCCGTAGGCGCGTCCCGACCTTCGCCTCGGCCGGCACTTGGTTCTTCGCCACCGTGACTTTTTTCTTCTCGTCATACTGACCGAACGCCTCTTCCGCCGGCACGAGCACATGTTTCTTGTCGCCGGCCTTCAACCCGATCAGTGCTTTTTCGAGTCCCGGGAGAATTTCCTGATTCCCTTGCACATAGGAAATCGGCGTCTTGCCCACGTTGCTTTCGATCACCGTCTTGTCGGGAAACGCGAGCGTATATTCGAGCGTGACTTTCATGCCATCGGCGACGACTGGGCGACTCTCAGCGGCATAGCCGCTGGCGTAGACGACAAAACAAAGGAGTGCCGCGGTAATCAGTATGCTTGGGGAAGATCCCGTGTGTTTCATGACAACCTCCTTTCATTCATGTTCCGGATGCCGGCAGAAAGAACACGTCGATTTTTTAGTTGGTTCCGCGTATGCTCCCTCAGTCAACCCGGGAAACAAGGACGCGTTTTAGTATGTGGGCCGATGAGCCGATTGGATAGACAGGAGGCCAAGTATGCCGGACGTCAAGAACGCTCCGCCATCCCACACGGTCCTCGTGGTCGACGACGACCCTTCCATTGTACGGCTGTGCGTAGAGACGCTTCGCGCCCGAGGGTTTACGGTCCTTGAAGCATCGGGCAGCCCCGAGGCGCTGAAGCTGTGCTCGCAGCATCCCGCCCCGATCCATCTCCTCATTGCCGATCTCTTCTTGCCACCCCCCGCGCTTCAACTCGCGGGCGGCAAGAGCCAGTTTGCACGGGTCCATGGGCACGAGCTTGTCCATCACATCATTGCCGCGAAGCCGGAGACGCGTGTCCTGTTGATGTCCGCTTACTCCACCGACGAGCTCAAGGAACACGGGATTGTCGCCGACTCACTGCCATTCCTTCGCAAGCCTTTTACACCCGACGCGCTCGCTCAGGCGGTCGAACAGGCGCTGAACGGACCTCCCGTCAAAGTCGAGACAAAGGGGAAGTCCCAATCCGGAGAGGGAAAGGACGTGGAGTGGTTCGACTGAGGAAGGTGCAGCGGGCCGCGACGCAGCCCGCTGCCGAAATTTACTTACCAGCGATCGCGCTTGCCGCCACGGCCGCCAAAGCCGCCGCGGCCGCGCCCCGCGTCGCCGCCTGTGCGGGCTTCCTGCGGTCGCGCTTCATTCACGGTCAAGGTCCGGCCGCCGAATTGCGATCCGTTCAACGCGGAAATCGCCGCCGACGCCTCTTCGCCGGATGACATCTCGACGAAACCGAATCCCCGGGATTGGCCGGTGAACTTATCGGTGATCACGCGAGCCGATTCCACGGTGCCGTGTGATGCAAACAGATCGTTGAGTTCCTGGTCGGTCGCCGAATAGGGCAAGCCACCGACATAAATCTTTGAACCCATCTGGGTTCCTCCTTTCAAAAAAATGATATTGTCTTGGACTCGACGACGACGGGAAGGGACCGGCTGAAGACGCGAGGAACAAGCGGCTTAGCTGCGACTCCCGATGACAGTCTCGGGCAAAACAACATCGGTGAAGGGCCTCTTATCACGACTTCACCGCAAAGGCCCATGCGCTGAAGTGAGGCTATCGTACCACGGGGCGATACCGACAACAAGAAGATTCCCAAAAAATCTTTTTCCGCTGTCTCCAGCAATAGACACGCACGGACGACGCGATACTATTGATGGGGCCGGTGTCCGGATAGGATGCGTTCGTGATGAATAGCACAGTGGAGAGCAGTCGCTCGGGAGCGAGAGAGACCGCGCTGGCGTGGGCTCACGGCGTCACACGGTATCAATGGCTGGTCTTACTCGTCGCATGGATGGGCTGGGTCTTCGATTCGATGGATGCGACGATCTACGCCCTGGTGCTCCATCCCGCGCTGGACGAACTGCTACAACGGACGGCCGGCGGTCATGCCTCAACGGAACTCGTCGGCTGGTACGGCGGCATCATCTTTTCGATCTTCCTCATCGGGTGGGCGGTGGGCGGCGTCCTCTTCGGGCTCATTGCCGACTGCATCGGCCGCACGAAGACGCTGATTGTCACGATCCTCATTTACGCCACCTTCACCGGCCTCGCCGCGCTGTCTCAGGATTGGTGGCATCTAGCGGTGTATCGGTTTTTAACTGCGATCGGCATCGGGGGGGAGTGGGCGGCCGGCGCAGCTATCATTGCCGAGACGTGGCCGGAGGACAAGCGCGCAAAAGCGGCCGGCGTGCTCCAATCGGCGTGGGCGGTCGGCTTCTTCTTGGCGGCGGCCTTTAATCTGATGCTCCGCGGCTATGGCTGGCGGGCCCTATTCCTCGTCGGGATCGCGCCGGCACTCGTCGCCCTCCTCGTTCGACTATGGGTGAAGGAACCCGAGCGATGGGTCGAGGCGCACGAACAGGAACGCCGGTGCGGCGCACAGCGGCTCAAGAAATTACCCGCGCTGTTCCACGGCCGCTTGGCGCGCTCGACATGGGTCGGCTCGACACTCGCGTTCGTTGCGGTCTTCGGTCTCTGGGGCGCGACGAATTGGACGCCGGGCTTGATCCGGTCCTTGCCGGAGATGCGGGAGCTGGCCGGCCCGGCTGTCACCGCTTCGGTCAGCTACGCCATCATGCTGCTGAACGTTGGGGCCGTGATCGGCTACCTCAGCTTCGGCCCGCTGGCCGATCGCTTCGGTCGGCGCGCAGTCTTTGCCGTGATGTGCGCGGGCAGCTTCATCATGCTGCCCGTTATCTTTTACGCGCCGTCGAACTACTCTCACGTGCTGGCCCTGCTCCCCATTCTCGGCTTCTTCAACAACGGCATCTTCAGCGGCTTCCCGATTTACCTACCGGAACTGTATCCCACGGCGCTGCGCGCAACGGGCGCCGGCTTTTGCTTCAACGCGGGACGCATCCTCGCCTCCGTCGGACCATTCGTCACCGGCACGCTGGTCGCAACGCTCGGAAGTATCGGCGCCGCGGCGAGCGCGGTCGCCCTGATCTATCTCGTGGGGCTTGCCGTCCTCCCCTTTGCGCCGGAGACCAAAGGACGACCATTGCCGGATTAACCAACAAAGAGGTACACATGGAATCATCGCGTTTTCCCGTTTGGGCGGTTCTCTCAGCACTCAGCACTCGGCACTCAGCACTTCTTTATGCAGTCGCCCTGCTGTTGCTCACACCACCAACCGCGCTCTCACAAACATCGATCGCCAGCGTGAAAGACTACGGCGCGTCGTCCAACCTCCAAGGCGTCACGCTCGAAGGCATCGTCCATCTGAAGTCCCGCGGCCGCGATACCAAAGGCTGCGGCTCCTACGCGATGACGCTCGAAGACGACACCGGCACCATCGACATCAGCGTCCGCCGAGCCCGACGCCTCCCGCTGCTCGTCGAAGGCGAGCGCGTCCAAGTCTTCGCCCAAATCCAAGTTGTGAGACAAGGCCAAGGCTATCCGTCAAAAGTCTGCGTGCAGGCCAGGGAGATCAAGCGACTGGAAAACAGATGAGAGCCGGCGGCTTGACCTGATGCGGACGAAGGCAATGCACCATACCGGTTCCCTGAAGTTGAGGACAAGCCGTTAGCTTTAGGATTTAATGAAGCCGACCAACGCTTCGAACTCAGGTCCGATTCAGGAGCCGACACGTCAGAGAGCTAAAACGTAGGACTGCCTAGTCAACCGATGATGCCGTCTCCAAATTTACACGACGCATATTTGTCAGGCTTGATCGTAGACAAAGAGGGACGCGCAACTATTCTCTTTCGTGATATCAGCGGTCGAAAGCATGAGCTACACCTTAAGGGTGTAGAACACTTGTTGGCTAATGACTTTCGACAGGGAAACATCGTTTTAGATGTGGAGATCTTCGAAGAATGCGCTGTTGATAGAGCACTTCTCATCGAACTGTTCGGTCAAAGCCATTTGGATGCAAGGCCCGATTTTGAATCAGAGATAAGAAGCAGGATTAAGCGCGGTGACTTGAAGCTTGTCTCAGTTGACCCTTCATACGGCTGCTTTCTTGTTTGCCTTTGTAAGGAATACTCTTGGCGGCCTGAATCATAAAGGGATTTTCGCTGTTCTTACTCTCCATCACTTTTTTCTTCTCTCAGATCGCCTGGGCTGGACACGTTGGACGCCAAGGCTTCCACGATAGCGGGGCCTCCCCGCCGAGCAGCCAAAACATGGCCGACTGCGCCGGCATTGCAGTCATCCCGCAGCCATCGATCGTTACAGCGAGAACAACGCCGGCGAATATGCAATGCGTCGTCACAACTGCGCCGCTCCGTGCCTGCAAGCCAAATCCACCACATTATTTGAGCCCCTGCCGTAAAGCCAATACTCGCCTCTGCCAAAGCCTCAAAGACCAAAGCTTGAATAATTCAGTACCGATCAGGAAGCTCACCTTGGCCACGACGGCAATGTTGGTGGGTGCGGAAGGGAGCAGCCACGGGATGAAAAACAGTGACGGCACACCGAGAACCAGCCGAAACGGGAACTGGGCATACGCCAGCACTATTCCAGAGCGTTTTCTCCGGAGAAATAAAGCCGCAGAGAGGGGGATCGAAATGTATAAAATGGTGGCAAGGACTGCGACTGTTAAAGGCAAGAGACTACCCAGCGATGTTGTCGTTTCCCAAGCCCTGTTCAGGTCGGAGTTGATTGGGACACGGTGTGCCCAAAACCTTCCGATTACGTACCACCCAAAGAAAGCAAGATCCACTATTCCCCAAAAAACTGGAACCCTATCCAACACAAAGGACCTCGATCAAACTGAGCTGTTCTTTCGGTGTCTGCCTGCAGGTAAAGTATAGTTTCTGAAGTCGCTCGGTTTCATGGATCGCCAGAATTTCTCTCAAGGCCTTTAACAGAATTCAAGCTGTCGCTAAACTCTAGCGGACTATTTTTGGGGCCGGCTTTCATCGAGAGCCTGCTATCTTTCGATCCTTCCTTAACTGACACCACCTGTTTCTTTTCCCACCCCTATCGCCTCGGCTGGACGGGATGGACACGGAGGCTTTCGCGATAGCGGGGAACTACCTGACGAGTGTGGCAAAAGATTGCCGACGCGCCGGCATTGCGGCCTCGCGCCGCAGCTTCAAAGGCGCATCGGCGAAAAATGAAAGATCGTAGTGGCGGCCCCTCGCCGACGAATAATCGCGACACCGGAACCCGCACCCGTCGTCAGCCGAGGCCCGTACGGAACCTAATCGCGTTGATTTGTGGTTGGGCTCCAAAACGCCTGGCTAATCAGTGGCGAGGCGTTCAGTCGCTTCACAACCGCATCCAGTTCACCTCGATCCAGAGCCGTCGCGGCGAGGGTCGCTTCCATCTCTACTTCCTCCTCACCGAAAGCATGTATCTTCAGATCATGTGTCGGATAGTTGCTGCGCCGCAATTCGTCTTCAAGGAACCTCAGCGCCTGCTTCTGATTGTTTCTTTGAGCAATGACGTAGACGGTGTTCGTCACCTCAACGGACGCGGTATCCAACGGTTCCCGGTTAATCGCATGAACGACCGGCCGCAGCAGCGTGTTCGCAGCCAAGACGAAGGCTGTTCCCGATATGGCCTCCAAGATCAAATCCGCCCCGGCGCACGCGCCAACGGCGGCCGAAGCCCAAAGCGTGGCGGCCGTATTTAGTCCCCGCACATTGCCTTCCTCCCTCATGATCACACCCGCCCCAAGGAATCCAATACCGCTCACGACATATCCGATGACATGAACGGCGCCGTCATGACCCTGCAAGCGGTTCGCCATATCGACGAATACCGCGGCACCCACTGCGACGAGGACATTCGTCCGCAACCCGGCGGTGCGCTGCCTGTATTGGCGCTCAACACCTATGAGTCCCCCGAGCATGAAAGCCGTGACGAGGCTCAACAGCGTATCGATGAGCGATATGACGTTGACGTTCTGAATAGCTTGCATCGATCTGCTCGTTACCGCCACGCGTCGATGAGCACCCACGTACCAATGGCAACAAACCCGACGCCGGCGACGAGTTTCAGGGCGCGAGGTGGAATGTACGCCGAGAGTTGTGAGCCAACAAGTACCGCAATCAAGCTGGACAGCACGAGGGCACCTGCCGACGCTGCAAACACTCCTACCTTGCTCGCACGTTCATCCGCTGCAAAGAGAAGAGTCGCGAGTTGTGTCTTGTCGCCCAGTTCGGCGAAAAACACCGTGACAAAAATGGGCCACAGCTTCATCATTGATTTTCCCTTTCGCCAATCAGATGGTCTCCTCTTTTGTAGATGGTATCCTCTCGACTGTATATTACGTTTGCATGCTTCTGACAGCAGAATGCGGCTTCGCATACTATCGCTCGTTCTCCTGACAATTCAGTTACCCGAGTCCGCGAGTGAATTTCCGAAGACTTCCTTCGCGTGAGAGACCGGAGGGACGCTTAGGGAGGTGCGGAGCGATGATTGTGGCTGGACGGGATGGACGCGGAGGCTTCTACGATAGCGGGAACTGCCGAAGGAGTGACCAAGAGACGGCTGACTGCGCCGGCATTGCGGCCATGCCGCAGCCTTAAAGGCGCAGCAGCGAGAGCAGCAGGACATCACTGCCGTCGGTCGTCATCGCATGATCGCGAAGCCGGAGCTGTCCGCCCGTCGTCAGCCGAGGGCACCTTTATTCCCCTACTCGTACGAGCGACCCCTTCTCCTTACACACGTTGAACGTATGGTGAAACCACAACACCATTGCGGTGAGATAGAAGAGGTTCAAGCCGGCCGCCCAGCTCAGATGCATGCCGGACAACGTCCCGCTCGCGATCACCCCGCGCATGCCCTCGAAGACGTGAGCCGCCGGGTTCATCCAGGCGACGGGCTGCAGCCACTGGGGTAGGACATCCATCGGATAGAAGACGCAAGAGACCGGCTGAAACAGGAACACCATGCCCCAGGCGAGCACTTCCGCCTCCTGCCCGAACCGCATGATCAGCGAGGTCGTGAAGACGCCGATCGTCCACCCGGCCACGAGTAGGTTCAGGACGAAGGGGATGAGAGAGAGACCGATCTTGAAGATGTTGTAGTCATAGAAGAAGAACGCGGCCACCACCATGACGATGGAGACTGCCGTGACCTTGAACACGCTGATCGCCATCGTCGCCGTCAGAAACTCGCTCGGCTTGAGCGGACTGGCGAAGAGGTTCATCAGGTTGCGCGCCCAAATCTCTTCGAGAAACGAGATCGTGATGCCCTGCTGCGCTCGGAACAGCACGTCCCACAGAATCAAGGCGCCCAAGAAGAAGGTGACGACGCCGGGAATCTGCCCCTGGAACTTCATCAGATAGAGCGTGATGAAGCCCCACACGACGAGATCGAGAAACGGCCAGTAGAAGATTTCCATCAACCGCGGCAGACTGCGCCGGTAGAGATACAGATGGCGAGCGATCAATGCGCTGATACGGTGCAGCTTCATAGGAATGGTGGTATGGCGGTAGAGTGGTAAGGTAGTACGGCGGCTTTACTTACCCCTCTACCACTTTACCTCCCTACCACCTGTTTTACTCTTCCCGTGCCAGTTTCAAAAAGACTTCTTCCAGGTCCTGTTGCCCGAAGCGTGCGATGATCTCCTCCGCCGTGCCTTGGGCCACGATCTTCCCGCGCTGAAGAAAGATAATGCGATCGGACATCTCTTCCATCTCTCGCATGTTGTGGGAGGTGTAGAGGACGCTCAGCCCGGTCGATTGCCGGACCTCCTTGAGCAGCGAGCGAATCTTGTGTGCGATGTCCGGATCGAGGCTGGCCGTGGGCTCGTCGAGAAACAGAATCTTCGGCTCGGTCAAGATGGCCTTCGCGAGCGCCAAACGCGTCATCTGACCCGAGGAGAGCTTGCGCGTCACCTTCGTGCGGAACTCTTCCATCTCGAGAATCTTGATCACGTCGTTGATGCGCCGACCGATGTCGTTGATGCCGTACAGCTTCGCAATCACCCGCAGGTTCTCCTCGACGGTCAACGAATACGGCATCGAGATGTACGTCGAAGAGAAATTGACTTGGCTCAGGATCGTCTCGCGATGCCCGGCCAAGTCGAGCCCGAACATCCGGATCGAGCCGGCCGTCGGCGTGATCAGGCCGAGCATCATTTGAATGGTCGTCGTCTTCCCCGCGCCGTTCGGGCCGAGCAGCCCGAGAATTTCACCCTGCCGGATGTCGAAGGAAATCCCATCGACCGCAGTGAACGGGCCAAACCGCTTGGTCAGATTTTCGACTTGAACGATCGGTACAGGCATAACCATTCGGCGACCGTCGCCGTGGCGAGTGCGACAGCGGCGACGACGGCCGGCGGATGAACTCAGTTG
Source organism: Nitrospira sp. Vd2 (assembly GCF_979581665.1). Taxonomy (NCBI): domain Bacteria; kingdom Pseudomonadati; phylum Nitrospirota; class Nitrospiria; order Nitrospirales; family Nitrospiraceae; genus Nitrospira; species Nitrospira sp. Vd2. Next base: position 30,882 of record NZ_CEFZSK010000011.1, read on the forward strand.
AACAAGAAGTTTCCTATTTTATCAGGAAGGTGGCAGGTCTCACACTTGTTGCTGAGGACCTTGCCCTCGTATTGCGTCTTTCCGTCGTGACACCGAAAGCAATCGGCGAGCGCCGCTCGACGGAGCTTGCTCCCCTCGGGATGGGTGGGATAATGGGGCTCGCTGTCCTCGGACACGTGACCGCGGGGAATCACGATCGGATAGCCCTTGATCGGCGTGCCATGCACGACGCGCGAGTGGCACGTGGTGCAGCCTTCGCCCTGTCCCCGTTTCGTGAACGCGTCCATGTGTGTGCGGTGGCTCATCACCAGTCCGACGTCTTTCACCGGCGGAGGCAAGTCCCGAGGCGCGACTTCGGACACGCGCAGGATCGCTTGATGGCAACCGAGACAGACGGTCGAGTCCACCTTGGCCTCCAGATTATCGGCATCGGTCGGCGTCCCGAACAGATAGATGGCGAGGTCCTTCGTGCCGTTCCACGCCTTGTCCTGTAGCCAGTGCTCGAAGCCCGGCCGCACATGGCAGGCCACACACGTCACCTCTTTGTGCGTCGACACTTTCCACGTGTCGTAGGACGGCTTGATGTTATGGCAGCTCGCGCAAAAGTCGGGGTGATTCGTGAGCGGGACGCCGATGCCGCCTATGGCCAACGCGCCGACCACGAGGCCCATCATCACATAGGCGGTCTGCTTGCGGATCATTGTTTCGGAAAATGACGCACCAGCAGGTCGCAGAGGCCCTTGATGTCGTCGGGATGATAGGTCGGCACCGACACATCGACAGGGGTATTGGAGACAACGGCGAGGAGCCCTTCGGGTGAGACTTGAACTTCCCCCATGTGATCTCGGACGACCACGATCTTCGGAAAGCCCTCGCTCTTCCAGCCTTCTGCAATGATCAGATCGAGGTCCTTCTCGAGAAACCGTTCGCGCAGTTCTTCGACCCGCACCTCGCTGGAGACATCGGCGAACATCGCCAAGCTGCCTTTGGACACGACGATCACCGTGCTCGCGCCGGCCCGCTTATGCCGCCAGCTGTCCTTGCCTTCCGTGTCGAGATCGAACCCGTGGCCGGCGTGCTTGATGGTCGCCACACGATAGCCGGCGAGCACGAGCTCGGGAATGAGCCGCTCGATCAACGTCGTCTTTCCGCTATTCGAGCGGCCGACGAAACTCACGATTGGAACAGACATCCTTACACCTTCTTCAACAACAGCCTGACGCCTGCGTATGCACAGCAGGAGTATCGGCCCCGTCGGTCCAAATCTGCGGCGTCAGGACCTGTACGTCCACGACATCCCCGGGATTGACCCGCTCGACATGTTCGGGGACATCAATCAGGCAGTTGGCCTTCACCATCGAAGTCAGGATGCCGGAGCCTTGATCGCCGGTGGTGCGGACTTTCAGCACGCCGTCCTCCCGCGTCAGCACTCCGCGGAGGAAATGCCGGCGGTCGTTCCGCTTCGAAAATTTTTCCTGAAAGACCGCTTGGACCACAGGCCGTCCATACGTGCGGTGTCCCGACATCTTCAAGATCGCGGGACGGACCAGCTGCTCGAACGTGACCATTGAGGACACGGGATTGCCGGGCAGCCCGAACGCGAGCTTGCCCTGAATCTTCCCGAACGCCAGCGGCTGTCCCGGACGGATGGCGAGCTTCCAGAAATTCATCTCCGCGCCAAGCTCCTTGAACACCGCCTTCGTGAAGTCATAATCCCCCATCGACACGCCGCCCGACAGCACGAGGATATCCGCCGTCAACCCCTGCGCGATCTTTTCTTTCAACGCGACCGGATCGTCTTTCGCAATGCCCAGCAAAACCGGGATGGCCCCCGCTTCTTGAACGGCCGCGGCGATCCCGTAGCTGTTCGAATTGATGATCTTGTCCTCGTTGAACCGCTCGTCCAGATCGGCCAGTTCATCACCGGTGGACAGAATCGCCACCCGCGGCCGCTGATAGACGAGCACGAACGGCTTCGCGAGAATCGCCAGCATGCCGACTTCGGCCGACCGGATTTGCGTGCCTTTGGGAATGATGCACTCGCCCTTCCTCACATCTTCCCCTTGAGGACGAATATTCGCGCGCAGCTCGACCGGCTTGAAGATCCTGACCGAGTCGGCAGACGGCTCCGTATCTTCGACCTTCACCACCGCCGTCGCGCCCTTGGGGATCGGCGCCCCCGTCATGATGCGGATGGCCTGTCCGGGACCGACCACGTTTGTCGCCACTTTCCCCGCCGGCACTTCCTCGATCACTTTCAGAACCACGGGCTTGCCGATCGCGTGCTCCTGCTTCAAGTCCTCCCAGCGCACCGCGAAGCCGTCCATCGCCGAGTTATCCCACGGCGGGTTGTCGCGCGCGGCCACGATGTCTTCCGCGAGGACACGCCCGACGGCCTCGAGTAAAGAGATTTTCTCCATACCAAGGACGGGGGCCGCGGCAAGGGTAATCTTTTGCGCCTCGTGCAGAGGCGTCAGGTCAGATTGCTTCAGGTCCATGGCTTAGAAGTGCTGAGTAGCGAGTGCTGAGTGCTGAGTCGGAAGAAAGCCCGATTCTACTCAGAATTCAGCACTCATTACTCAGCACTATTTTTTCTCCCTTAGTGTTGGTGCGACGACTTGATGCGTAGCAGCGAGCCGCTTTTTTTACAAAACGCATCGACCTTGTTCGCGATATCGTGATACGCCTCGGCCGTCGGCGTATCGGAATAGAACATGGCGAACGGCTCGCCCGCATCGCATTGCGTGACGACCTCCGGGTCCAACGGGATGCGCCCAAGAAACGGCACGCCCATATCGAGCGCCGACGCCTCGCCACCGCCCCTTCGAAAGACCTCGATGTGCTTCCCGCAGTGCGGGCAATCGAGCCCGCTCATGTTTTCCACGATTCCGATGATCGGCACTTCGCTGTCTTTACAGAAGGTCACCGACTTGCGTGAGTCGAGCAGCGCGACCTCTTGCGGCGTCGTCACGATCACCGCGCCGCTGACGGTGCCGAGCAGATCGATCGTCGTCACCGACTCGTTGCCGGTGCCAGGCGGAAGGTCGATCAGCAGGAAATTCAGATCCTGCCATTCGACGCCGCCCAGCAACTGATTGATGAACTCGTACTTGTAGGCATCGCGCCAGATGATCGGGTCGTCGGAATTCTGGAGTAGGAAGGACATCGATGCGATCTTGAGGTTATAGGCCTGCCAGGGAATGATGCCGCCCGTGGTGCTGACCTTCAGCTTCTGGCCCTCGGCGCCGAGCATCTTGGGGATGTTCGGCCCGTGGATATCCATGTCGCAAATCCCAACCTCATGCCCCTTTAGCGCCAAGCTGACCGCGAGGTTCGTCGTGACGGTGCTCTTACCTACACCGCCCTTGTTGCTCATCACGAGCACCTTGTGCTCGATGCGTTCCATGCGCTTGGCGACGAGCCATCGGCTGTGCCCTTCCTTGTCCTTCTGGCACGTCTCGTTCTCATCGCAGATCGCGCACGCCCACATGTAGGTGCAGACGTCGCTGTTGCTTGGTCCCGACGGTTGGATGATCTTCAGTTCTTTTGGCATCGTGGCTCCTGGACTCTATCGTTCGGTCCGTGACTCGACCGTCACCTTCGTATCTTCTCCACCGTGTGCTCAAGGACCGGCAGCAACACGGCCAGATTTTCCTTCGCGCCTTTAGGGCTGCCCGGCAAATTCACAATGAGCGTCCGCTTTCGGATTCCCGCGATCCCCCGCGACAGCATCGCGGTCCGGACCTTCCGCAAGCTCTCCTGCCGCATGGCCTCCGCGACTCCGGGAATTTCTTTCTCGATGACATCACGCGTCGCTTCCGGCGCCCAGTCCGTCGGCCGCACTCCCGTGCCGCCGATCGTCAGGAGCGCATCCGGATCCAGGTCATCGCACAAGCGCACCAGCTCGTCGCGAATCCATTTGCGGTCATCCGGCACCGTGTCATACGCGATGATCGTTCCCGGAATCTCCCGCACCATCTGCTCCAAGGCATCACGCCCGCCGTCCGGCTGCTCGCCCGACACGATCTTGCTGCTGATCACCAGGACGGCGACGCGGACGACGCGCGGTTCAGCGGCGCCCGCTGGAATCGGGGACGGACACATAGTCGCCGGTGGTCGCCATGGCAGGTTTGGGGATCGGCCTCGCGGGCACGGTGGGCCCGGTCGGCTTCTCCGTCTCAGCCGTGGGCTTCTTCCCGAAAATGCCGGCGCTGATGATCCCGACCTCGTAGAACACGTACATCGGCACCGCCATCAAGCACTGATTGAACGGATCCGGGGTCGGGGTCAGGATCGCCGCGACGAGGAAGGCACCGAGGAAGGCCCACTTGCGATACCGCTTCAAGAACGGTGCATTCACCCAACCGAGTTTCGCCATCAGCGTGATGGCGAGCGGCACTTCGAAAATCAACCCGAACACCAACAGGAACCACAACGCGAATCCCACGTACTGCGCAATCGAGAGCTGTGGAATGAACCCCGCATTGACGCCGTAGGAGATCAAAAAATTCAGCGCAAACGGCAAGACAAAAAAGAACGAGAACACCAGCCCCGAATAGAAGGCCATCGTGCTGATCAGAACGAAGGGTCCGACGAAGCGCCGTTCATGACTGTGCAGGCCGGGGACGACGAACTGCCAAATCTCCCACAAGATGTAGGGCGTGGCCAAAACGATCGCGAACAGGCCGGCGACCTTGACGTTCTGCCAAAGGGCCTCGGCGGGGGCCAAGAAGACGAAGGGAATCGTCGGCAAATCCGTCGGCACCCATTCGAGGCTGCCGGGGACGAACATGTTTTGGAGCGGCACCCGCAGCCACTGGACGAGGCTGTCGGCAAAGAAGAAGGTCCCCACGAAGACGAGGCCGACGACGACGACCGTGCGCGTGAGCCGGACCTGGAGCTCCACCAGGTGCTCCATGACCGGCATCTTTTTATCTTCGAGGGGCGCGAAGACCGAGTCCTGCAGCCACTTCCCGAAACGCCTGAAATCCACCTCAGTCCTCGGCTCCCGCTGCCGCTACTTCGGATTCACGGCCACGAAGAGATTGTTCCCCTGCCGGCTCAAGAGGAGGACGGCCATTTCGTCCTTCTTGATCTTGGCCGCCGCCTTCTGATAGTCGTCGAGCGACTTGATCGGCTCGTGATTGATCTCCTGGATCACGTCGCCGCGCTGCAGCCCCGCCTGCTCAGCCTGGCTTCCCGACTCGACATTGTTGATCACCACGCCGGTCGTCTTGCTCGGCAGGTTGAGCTGACTCATCGTCGCCGCATCCAGCGTTTGCACGCGCAACGCCGCGAGCACGTTGTCCGGGGGCTTGACGGTCTCTTGCGGCGGCGCAGCCGGCTCCTTCCGCGCCAACATTTCATCGGAGGGCCGCTCACCCACCTTCACGGTGAGGATCTGCTCTTTTCCATCGCGCAGGATCTTGAGCTTGGCCTGCCGACCGACCAAGGTCCGCGCCACCATGTTCCGCAACTGACTGACGTTCTTGATCTCCTTGTCGTCGAAGCCGATGATGACGTCGCCGCGCTTCAACCCGGCGTTCGCCGACGGTCCATCTTCGTTGACATCACTGATCAGCACGCCGCTGCGGCGCTGCTCCGGCAGCTTGAACGACTTGGCCAACGCCGGAGTGATCTCCTGAATGGCGATGCCGAGCCAACCGCGCACGACCTTGCCGGTCTTCATTAACGATTCGGTGACATCCATCGCGATCGTGCTCGGGATGGCGAAGCCGATGCCTTCGGAGCCTCCGGTTCGTGAAAAAATGGCGGTGTTGATGCCGATCAACTCGCCGTTCATATTGACGAGCGCGCCGCCCGAATTCCCCGGGTTGATCGCCGCATCGGTTTGGATGAAGTCTTCGTAATCCGCGATGCCGACATTGCCACGCCCCAACGCACTGATGATCCCAAATGTCACCGACGAATTCAGACCGAACGGGCTGCCGATCGCGAGGACAAAATCACCCACCTGCAGCTTGTCATAGTCCGCCCACTTGAGATAGGGCAGATTGTCGGCCTCGATCTTGATGACCGCGAGATCGGTCTTCGGATCCGCGCCCACCACCTTGGCCTTGAACTCCCGGCTGTCGTGGAGCGTGACGGTGATCTCCGTCGCGTTATCCACCACGTGATTGTTGGTCAAGATATGACCACGTGGATCGATGATGACGCCCGACCCGGCGCTCTGCTCGGGTCGGCCATGCGGACCGGGCGGGAATGGCGGGGCCGGAGGCTCCATGCCGGGCGGCTCTTCCCCCGGAGGACCACCAGGAGGCCCACCGGGAGGGCCACCACCGGGAGGGCCGAACGGCCCGGGGGGCAGCGGCCGGCGTCCTTCCCGACGCCCTTCCCCTCCACCGACGACGGCGACATTCACGACGGCCGGCGTCACCTTCTTCACGATTTCAGCAAAGCTCTGCATCCCGCCCGGCGGAACAGCGCCGCTTGCCTCGGGCGTCGCGACCGGCGCGCCGCTCATCGTCCATGCGGCACTTACCGTGAGCACGGCGATCACGGCATACAATCGGATTCGCTGAATCATCGTACGGCCTGTTTTTTCGGAACACGTCGCAATCGTTTCCATATCCCTCGTCCCTTGGCGTCGTTGGCAGATGGTGGTGGAATATTGGATGAAACGCGTTGATTCTACACTAAGCGCGGGCGTTCGTTCAAAGACAAAAACCTACGCGGGTTGCGCGGTGGCAAGCAGGAAAGTCAGGCTTGCTCGCCGGATGGGCATCGTCAACCGGCCCGACGGTCTGCCGACAACTCTGTGTCTCGCTTCTCGATCCAGGCGTCCTGCAAATTGTGGATCATGCGCTCGGCGGCATCGTTCATCGAGACGACGCGCAGGGTATTCGGCGCGGCCGCGTACGACGGTGGCCAGACATGGCGAACAGGATCCTGGGGCCTCAGCCAGATCACCGGGTACCACTGATTGATCCCAGGGGCCGTCGGCCAATCGAGGGTTGCCCATCCTCGTCCTTCGGCTCGGACCACTGGCACGCCGGTGTTCAGATCGACCAGCGCCACTTCCAGCAATGACCAGTTGTCTCGGCGCCACCCTGGCTGCGCGTGCGTCACCCAGCCTAAAAACAGCGTCACCGGGTATTCTTGCTCGGTGCTCGATGCGACGACCAGCACGAGATAGTCGAGGCCGTATTGGCGCTTGAGATCGCGAAACTGACTGGGGTCCCGATTATGCTGAAGTGCCGAGGCCGGGAGAATCTTGTCGATCGAAATCAACGTCATCTCGGTGATCTGCTGCTGGAGCTGTTCGGCCAGTCGCATCAGCGCGCCTTCCGGCGGAGCGGGAGCAGCATCAGCCGCCGATGTGTCGGCGAGAACGAGAAGACCGGCGTGAATCGGCCGAGGCGGAAGCGACGCCTGTTGCGACTCCGCCATGGCAACCGGCCCGAAAAATGTATCGAGCCGGCTCGGCGGAACGCCCGACGCACAGCCCGGCATCGCGACGAGGACGAGAACGACTGCAAGCCACATGGGTGTTTATCCCATTATCCGCTACCCCTGAGCTTCTTCTATACGTTCACCCGTGGCCGGCGGCTCTGTCAAGGTGTGCTTGCAATTTTTGGGGATTCCGACTAGGCTCGGCGCTGGCTCATGGCTCAAGCGCCATCGGGCCGTGAGAAGGCTCCGATGCTCTCACTCATCCTCCCCGCTTATAACGAAGCTCATCGCATCCGCCCGTATTTGAGCGAAATCCAACAATACTGCCAACGGCACCCCCTGGCCTTCGAGGTGATCGTGGTCGACGATGGCAGTACCGATGGGACGGCGGCACAGGTGCAACATTACTCCGCCGACTTTCCCGCGCTACGACTGCTCCGGCTCACGCGGAATACGGGGAAGGGAGCTGCGGTCCGGGCGGGCATGCTCGCCGCCAAGGGGGATCTGCGGTTGATGGCCGACGCCGACGGCGCCACGCCGGTAAAGGAATGGGAGCGGCTCGAGAGAGCGGTCCGTCTCGGCGCTGACGTGGCGATTGGATCGCGGTTTCTTGGCTCACGTGATCCGCTCTATCGCGTGGAGGCACGATGGCATCGGACCGTATTGGGCAATCTGTTCAATGCGCTCGTTCGCCGTCTGGCCGTCTCCCACGTCCATGACACGCAATGCGGCTTCAAATTGTTCACGAAGGTCGCCGCGCTCGATCTGTTTTCCGTCAGCCGGATCGATGGCTATGGATTCGACCTGGAAGTACTGTTCGTCGCCGGCCGTCGGGGTTATCGCATTGCCGAAGTCCCGATCAACTGGTCCGACCAGCCCGGCTCCAAGGTCAGCGTCCTGCGTGACGGATTCCGGATGCTTCGTGAACTGCTGAGGATTCGGCGCAACGACGCGGAGGGCCTTTACGAGCGACGCCACGAACCCGCGGCTCCGCCGGCCTTCACCGAGGCCTTCCACTCCGTCATCCCCTGACAAATATGGCGGCCTTCTGATCTTGATAGACGCACCGCCACGCTGGCTCTCGGCGCAGCGCCGTATCCAAGACACCGTGACGCTCCGTCAGCACCCAGTCGACGGCATACTTGTCGAGGACCTGCAACATCGGCGGATCCCAATGCACCAACGCCAGATAGTCGTAGAAGATCCACCGGTCCCCGATTCGCCACGCCGGCATCCGGCCGTCGATAAAAATCTTCTCCCCGGGTAGCCACCACAAAAGAAAGCCGCCGAAGCCGTAGTCGTTATAGAGGCGCGTCCCGATCTCGGCCCGATGCGCCTTCACCCAGTCGATGGCCTCGATCGGATACTCCGTCTGCTTGAAGTACTCGCGTGGATTGGTGCCGCATAGGACGATCCGTTCGAGGTGATCACTCCCCAATCCAATGAGAAGCGCCGCGGCCGCACAGGAGAATCCGAAGGACCAGAGACGGAGATGGCTTCCCACGGCCGGTATGGACCGTGCCAGCGCCGCACCGGCCGCCGCAAGCATCTCAGCAGCCAACGGCACACTGACGATGAGAAACAGCGGGACATTCCGCCAGTGCCGAAGCGCCAAGACCAGCAGCGTCAGGACGACGATCCAGCGGACCGGCTCCACTCGTCGATAGAACATCGCTCCGGCCACGAGCAAACCGCCGACGTAGACGGCTACCGCGCGACCTGCTTGGTCCCGTATCGAGAGCGGCTGCCATTCGCGCAGTGTATCGACCATCAATCGATCGCTCAACGACTGCGCGATTTCGTCATACAGCCGCCATCCGTAAGGATTGATCAAGGTCACGAGCATGCAAAGCACGAACACGATCGCCACGAGCCCAAGGTCCGACCACGGAAGGACGGGTTCATCGAGCGACGTTGCGATTTGAGGATACCGATCGACGATCACGCGTACGATGCCTGAGACGATGAGGATCAGCACCAAGACGAACAGGCCCGCCGTGAATCCTCCATGGAGGTTCGCCCACAAGAGAAAGAGCGCAGGCATGAGCCACAGCACGCGGCGTTGGCCATCTGTAAACCGCTGCCAGAGGAGCAGCAGCACCGAGACCGCGAGCAGCGTGACCATCTGGATGCGGGCACCCAAAAATGGGAGCGCGATCCATCCGGCCAGCGCCATTGCCGCGAGCCGCGCGGTGCGTGGTGCTCGCGCCGTGGAGCCCGCGAACCAGAACGCCGCCGTGATCACCGCGCCGAACAGCAGAATCACCGCCAAGGGTCCGACCGTGCCGAAGGCGCTAAAGACGAGCGCGAGGAGCCCGTCACTCAGCCAGGCATGCTCGACCCATGGCCAATCCGGCATCGTATGCGAATATGGGTCCGTCACCGGCATCTGCCAGCCGTGCTGAAGAAGATCGAGCCCCGTGCGCAGGTGCCAGCCGAAGTCGGGCTCGACCAAGGGTTGCAGCGCGAGGTTCAGGAAGAAGAGAAACAGCAGCGCATCGAGCGCGAAATTTTCGTAAGACGCTCGGCGTTGCTCGGGCATCGGTCCGGCGGCGGGTAGAGAGTTTCGGCTGCCGATCAACCAGTCACGATTCACGGATCCCGAGCCACTGGTCGCGCGACGAACAGATTCCCGAGCACGAGCCACTCCACCTTGGTGCGCAGAAAGGCCGCCACGGCATCATCTGGGGTGCAGACGATCGGCTCCTGGACGTTGAACGAGGTGTTCAACAGGACGGGAATCCCGGTCGTTCGATCGAAGGCTTCAAGGAGCCGCCGGTAACGCGGATTGGAGGTTCGATCGACCGTGTGGACGCGCGCCGTGCCATCCACGTGTGTGACGGCTGGGATGAGGCCCTTTGCCGAGGGGCGAACGGCGGCGGTCAGCAGCATGAAGGGAGAGGGAGCGGACAGCTCGAACAACTCGGCCGCTCGCTCCTCCAGCACGGAGGGAGCAAACGGGCGAAACGGTTCGCGCAGCTTGACCTTCGCATTGATCAACTCCCGCATGTCCTCGCGTCGGGGATCGGCGAGGAGGCTGCGATTGCCGAGCGCCCGGGGCCCCCATTCCATCCGCCCTTGGAACCAGCAGACCAAGCGCCCGCTCGCAAGTTCCCCGGCCACGCGCGCGCACAACTCCTCCTCGGAAAGGCTCTCATACGAGAGCCCGGCGCGGTCGAGCGCTGCACGACAGGCCGCGTCACCGAACGAAGGGCCAAGATAGGCGTCCCGCAGCACGGGGCGGTCTTGCAAGTCCCGCCGACGCTCGGCCAGCCAGAGCGCAGCGCCAAGCGACGTCCCTGCATCTCCGGGAGCCGGCGGGATAAAGATCCGTTCAAAGCCGGCGTCGGTGAACAGCCGGCGGTTGGCGACACAATTGTGCGCGACCCCGCCCGCCAGACAGAGGTCGGTCGCGCGCGTCACGCGCTTGAGGTGACGGGCCATGTGCAGCAGGGTCTCTTCGAGCACGCGCTGTACGCTGGCGGCGATGTCTCGATGCCGCGCGGTGATCTCCTCGTCGGGCCTGCGTGCGGACCCGAGCAGCGTCAATAGGGTCCGACTGAAGATTCCGACTCGGGCGAGATGAAAATCGAGCACGGCCGTGTTCAATCGAAAGCCGCCGTCGCGATCGAGAGAGAGCACGTGCTCCCGAATCGCCGCCGCGAAACGAGGCTCGCCGTAGGCGGCCAAGCCCATCACGATGTATTCGTCACAGTCAGGCTGAAAGCCTAGGAAGGCCGTCATGGCCGCATAGAACTGTCCTAAGGAATGAGGCAGCGGCACGCGGCCGAGTACATGGATGTGATGCGCCTCACCCAAGGCATACAGTGCCGTGTGCGCCTCGGAGGCGCCATCGACGACGAGAATCGCCGCGCGATCGAAGGGTGAGACGAGGTAGGTGCTGGCGGCATGAGACACATGGTGATCAAGAAACGTCGGCGGAACGGCGAACGCGCCGACGTGCCGGGCCAACCGGCGACCCAGGAACGCGAGCTCCGCCCATTCGTGGCGAAGCCGCTCGGCGCTCCGCCGACCTTTCACGTTGAACAAAGCGGGTGAGCGGAACATCGCGGAAAGCGCCAGTCGCGCCCGCCGGCCAAGAACCCAATACTTCCACGGTACGGCGATGGCATCGATGTCCGCCGGAACGGCCCCCGCGTGTTGAAGACAAAACCCGATCGCGCGCACCGGCAAACCGGACACGTGCTTGATGCGCACGAACCGCTCCTCCTCCGCCGCGGCCACGATACGACCATCATGGATCAGCGCGGCGGACGCGTCGCGCATGTTGGAAAGTCCGAGGATCAGCATTCCGTTCTTTATCGGCCGGTAGCATAGAGAACCAAGCGGACGGTGACAATACCGTGACGGCCTCGTCCAAGTTGCATTCGCACGGCATTTTCGGTAGGGTGTCCCCGGTTCGCCGCTATGCGTCACCTCTACCTCGTCCTCGTGCTGGCCGCAGTCCTCTTCAGCGCCGGGTGTCAGCGGGTCGGCTCGGTCTTCCAGCGAACGCCGCTGCCTGACATGGGGCCTCCTCTACCCGCGTCCATTCGCGTCGACTTCGATCCGGCGCTGACGGAAGCGGTGGCCAGCTATGCCGACGCCTGCAATCATCCCAACGAGCTGCGGATCGGCGAGGAAGTTGAGTCCGTTCTCCTTGATGCCGCACATCAAACCTTCAAAGCCGTGCAGATTCCCGGGCAGCCGGCCTCCGCCCCGCCCGACGTGACGGCCCGTTTCACGCTTCAGCAATCGGGGCTCACGATCCAGACCGACAACGTCTATGATCGGCTCCCGGCCGAGCTCACGCTGGAATCGACGGTCGTGTTTCGTGACCGGAACGGCAACATGCTGGGCGAACGCACGTTGAAAGCAACGCGCCGCGACAAGATTATCTTGGAGCCGACACAGCGGCGATGTGCCTATGCGTCGATCGACGGATTCCTGCACGATGCCGCAGTGGTCCTCGCGTCACAATTTATGCGGGAAGCGCGAAGTCTGCTCGATCCCCTTCAAGCGCAAGGCTCTGTCCCACAGCCAGCCACACCGATCGAAACAACGAAGACAAAAGCATCGCTCCCTGAAGGTCCCAAGCCGACCCCCACCGTCGCGGCACCGCCGTCGTCGGTGCCGACCGCACCGGCCGTCGAATCCGTGGATCGGACGCCGGCGGTGTCGACCTTGTCCCAGCCGCACATTTTCGTGCTGGCCGTCGGCATCGGCACGCATCGCGATCCGCAGATGCCGGGGCGAAAGTACGCCACCTTGGATGCCGAGATGGTCGCCAAGTCCTTTCAAACAGCCGCGGGCGTCCCTCCCGCCAACATTCGGGTGCTGTTGGATATGAAGGCCTTGCGGCCCGATATCGAAGAGGCTGTGCTGGATTGGCTCCCGAACCATGTCACGGCTGACTCGATCGTCATCGTCTACTTCTCAGGGCAAGCGAAAGTATCCCCGTCGGGAGAAGTGTTCCTGGTCCCTTACGAGGGAGGACTGTCGACGAATCGCCTGTACCCACTGAAAGATCTGCAGCTCGGTCTAAGCCGGTTGAAAGCACGACAGGCCGTTGTCATCTTTGACGGGGCGGTCTCGCGGCTGACCGGCGATCAAAAAGGGCGTAGCAAAGACCCGCAATGGGATCTCGGCGGGAGCAACGTCGTAAGCCTCGTCGGGGTCACGGGCGTGAAGGAAGGCCTGGAGTCGGATAAGCTACACCACGGCCTCTTCACCTACTATCTGTTGAGAGGATTGAAAGGGGAAGCTGATGACAATCTCGATGGAGAGGTGACACTCGCGGAGTTGAGTGCGTTTCTGATGCGATCAGTCCCTGCCGGCGCAAAAAGCGCGTTCAATCAAGAGCAGCGCCCTTTGGTCCAGCCGATGCCCCAGACCAACAAAGCGGCATCGATCCGCCTCAGCAAGGTCGTCGACTCCTCTCATTAGGACCAACGGCTGCTGGCTCTTGTCATCGTTTTCTTCTGCCCCAAAAAAAAGCGGAGGGCCGAAGCCCTCCGCTCAATAGTCCCGCAGTCGTTTATTCGTGACCTTCTTTACAGAAGCTGCGCTCGTAGTTGATGATCGTCCAAGCTTCTTCTTCGGTGATCGCGGCCGGAATCAGCGGCACCATCCCGGTTCCCGGGCTCCCGTTCTTGATCACCCAGAACAACTCCCCGTCCTTCCGCTTCTTGTGGAACTTGCAGTTCGTGAAGTTCCGAGGACTCGGGTTCAGAATCTGCCCGGCCGGCCCATCGCCCTTGCCTTCCTTGCCATGGCAATTGAAACAGGTGCCCTTGCCTTCAAACAGCGCCTTCCCCTTGGCGATATTCTCCGGCGTCGCAGGAACAGGATTTTTCATGGCTTTCGCATCAGCGATTTGATCGGCCGGCACGCGGGGCTTCAAGGGATCCCGCTCCTCCGCCATGGCAGCGGTGGCCGCGACCAACATGAAGGCGGACAAAAGACCCACGGACTTGGCAAAGTACCCCATCACGGCTCCTCCTTTGTGTAATGCCTGATGTAAGGACGTTGATAAAAAGGGCTGGCAGACTCGCTCGCCAAAAGCGGCGGCACTATAGCAACGCCTCCTAATCGTTGTCAAGCAAATGGCGCCTCTCGTCTACGACCCGACGACCACCATCCCTGTGATTACGACCCAAAAACAAAGTCCATGCCATGGCGGTCCAAGTGAGAACCGGCCATGAAGGCGTGTTGACAGTGGTTTTATTTAGGGATGGCTTTGAGTCAGGAGAGCGGTCAATCGGAGGGATCAGCGATTCTGCCTCATCCTGCGCACATCCGCCTCAGTCCCGGCCTTAGCGCTTCAGCACAATGTCGCGGATGACTTTTCCGCTCGCGCCGAACGGACCTTGCTCTTTCCCGTTCAGCTCGACCCGGACGCCACCCGCGTTTCCAAGGGTCAGCGTGAAATGATCGTTGCCTTTCCACTCAACGCGCTCGCCCGGACGCAACAGCGCTTCCTCCGGACTGCCGCCATCGACCTGCACGACCACCCAGGTCAATTCGAGCGCTTCGACGCCCAGGATCAACGGGACGTCAGACGCCACACTTCCCAAAACATCGTCACGATGCACACTCGTCGTCAGCGTCTCCTCCTTGTGGGGAGGCGCCACCGGGGGAACGACGGCAAACGCGGCCGGCGGTGCCGGCTCCGACGTGGACACGGAGACAGGCTTGTCTCGCTCAGCCGGTCCCGACACATCGACAGTCGGCGAGGTCTGCGGGGGATGCGCCGGTTTCGTGCTGGATGCCTCCACCTCGGCCGGACGGGGCACCGGCGCGTTGAGGCTCCGCTCGCGCGACATCAGGAGCACGATCCCAAGCAAGGCCACGGCGAGCGCGGCGAGGACGACCTTGCGATTCGTCTTTTTCCGCCGCTCATCTTGGACCTGCTTGACCCTCAGCAACTCGCGTTCGGCTTGTTTCTCGTAAAAGGCGCCGGCGGAGCCCTCGAACCGGCGCATGGCATCTTCTTCATCCAGCCCGAGCGACCGCGCGTAGGACCGCACGAAGCCCTTCGCAAAGACTTGATCGGGCAGCTTCGTGAAATTTCCTTCTTCCAGCGCGATCAGGAAGTCGGGATGGATGCGGGTCTTCAACGCCACGTCGTCGAGGGTCAACCCCTTCGTCTCACGGACCTGTCGAAAAAATTCGCCGATCGATTCCATAGTGCTACGGTTTCAGCCGCTCCATGAGTTTTCCGGCCTCCGCCGCGTAGGGGCCTCCTTTATCCAAGGTCTTCACGCGCGCCAACATTTCTTTCGCCTTCGTGTCATACCCCAACTTCCCGTAAACTCGGGCGAGCTCGAGATTGATGGCGGCGGGCGGCACGGACGCGGGCGTAATCAACAGCGCATCTTCGAATGCTTGGGCGGCACCTTCGAGATCCCCTTCGTGGACGAGCGCACGACCCAAATTGAACCAGGCCAGATCCGGCGTGCCGTAGAGAGGATTGATCAAGGCGCGGCGGTATTCGCGGACGGCCTCGTCCCAGTGGTTTTGCCGCTCCAGGACCTGCCCAAGATAGTTGTGCGCCTCGGCATAGTCGGGGTCCACCTGCAACGCCGCGCGGAACTCTTCCTCGGCTTGGGGATACTTCCCCTGCAACGCATAGAGGTGGCCCAAGGAGTAATGGGATTCCTTGTGCTTGGGATTGACCTGGAGGGCTTTTTGAAATGAGACGAAGGCCTGCTGCCGGTCCGTGTCGATATTCGCCAACCCTTCCTGGTAGTAGCCCTTGGCCTTCTGGAGCTTCTCTTCGCTGGCACAGCCGGCGACCACTGGAAGCACGGTGGCCAGAAGCGCCGCGAGACAGCCGAACCCGCGTCGCCGTAAGCACGTCCAGGTCGCCATCATGCCAAGTCCTCAAAATGAGTCAAGCGCTTAAACTCCCGGAACCGCCCCTCGATTTCTTTGTAGTCGAGAACACGCAGGCGGTCAAGACTAAACGCTTCGACGGTAAAGGACGCCATGACGCTGCCGAAGATAATCGCCTGTCGGATCGCAGAGTCCGAGAAATTCCCGGTGGCGGACAGATAGCCCATGAACCCGCCCGCAAACGTATCGCCGGCGCCTGTGGGGTCCTTCACCTCTTCCAATGGAAACGCCGGAGCGCCGAAGACCTGTTGTTGGTTGAACAGCAGAACGCCATACTCGCCGCGTTTAATGATGAGATACTTCGGCCCCCGCGCCAAGACTTGCTTGGCGACCTTGACGAGGTTGGAGTCCTGCCCGAGCAACCGCGCCTCGCCATCGTTGATGATCAACACATCCACGTGCTCGAGCACCCGCCACAGCGCGTCCCGCTTGCCTTGAATCCAAAAGTTCATCGTGTCGCAAGCGACCAGCGACGGCCGTTGGACCTGCATCAACACGTCCAATTGGAGTTCCGGATCGATGTTCCCGAGAAACAGCATGCCGGGCGACCGATAGGCCGGCGGGATCTTCGGGCGAAACGTTTCGAAGACGTTCAGCCGCGTATCGAGCGTGTGGGCCTCGTTGAGCTGATAGGTATACTCACCTTTCCATCGGAAGGTTTGGCCTGACCGGCGTTCCAGCCCCGCCAGGTCGATCTTTCGGCTTTTGAGGAACGTGAGATGCTGTTCGGGGAAATCCTCGCCGATCACCGCAATCAATTCCACTTGCGTGAAGTAGCTCGCGGCGACGGAAAAATACGTGGCTGACCCGCCTAGCACTTCACTGGCCTCGCCGAACGGCGTGCGAACGGTATCGAGCGCGACCGAGCCGACGACCAGGAGCCGTCCCATCAGCGGCCTCCCTTTGCTTTGGCGAGATACGGACGAATGAAGAGATCGAGTTGCGCCTTGGTGGTCTTCGGGATCGCTCCCGGGGCGGTGATGATTGCATGCTCCAACGCCCGGCCGCAGCCGCACGTGCGTGGCTCGCGTAGCAGATCCACCGCGCCGCGGATCACCCGCTTGGCCAACTCGACGTTCTTATGGAGGATCGCCAGGATCATCTCCACAGTGACCGGCTCTTCGCAGTCGTGCCAGCAGTCGTAATCGGTCACTAGCGCCATCGTCGCGTAGCACAACTCCGCTTCGCGCGCGAGCTTGGCCTCCGGCATGTTCGTCATCCCGATCACGTCCACGTCCCATTGTCGGTAGACACGCGATTCGGCCTTGGTACTGAATTGCGGGCCTTCGATGCACACGTACGTCCCGCCCTCGTGCGCGGTCGCGCCGATTGACCGCGCCGAAGAGGCCAGTGCCCTCATGACGGACGCACAGACCGGATCGCTGAAGGCGACGTGGGCGACGATGCCGTGCATGAAAAACGAGCTGACCCGTTGCTTCGTCAGATCGATAAATTGGGTGGGGAACAGCAGATCCCCCGGCTTCACGGTCTCTTTCATGCTGCCGACGGCGCTCACTGAGATGACCCTCGTCACGCCGATCGATTTCAACGCATAGATGTTCGCGCGGTAGTTGATCTCGGTCGGAGAGAACCGGTGCCCGCGGCCGTGCCGCGCCAAGAAAGCCACGGAAACACCGTCGAGCGTCCCGAGCATCAACGCATCGGACGGCGCGCCGAAAGGCGTCTTCACGCGGACCTCATGGACGTCCTCTAAGCCTTCCATGCCATAGAGCCCGCTTCCGCCGATGATGCCGATGTCTGCGTGTTGCCTGCCGCGTCCGCTTGCCACTCTGCCTCCTACCAGGATGTTGAAAAAGGCCGCCAGCTTCGTTCTCGCATCAGTCGGAGGCTCAACGTACAGACAAGAGTACGCCTCGCCTCCTCCTTCGCTGCCGCCTTGGCCGGGAAGGGGCGCGTCTTGGCGCGCCCGGGGCGGGCGGGTGAAATGGACGGCCTTTTTGAACATCCTGCAGCGTTGTCTCTACTCATGTTGCACCTTGAAGTATTGTGGCCTCTGAAGTCCTGGAAATCGTTTTTCAACATCCTCCTACGCCGATGCAGGGAGCCGCATGTTATCCGCGGCTGGCGTTAAGGTCCCGAGAAACGTGTCGATGAGGCCGACGATTCGATTCGCCACCGAGTCGGTCGATTCGTCCTCGTCAATGTGCAGCCACACAAGGCCCGGCTCCTTTCGGAACCAGGTGAGTTGACGTTTTGCGAAATGGCGAGTATCCCGTTTCAACCGACGCACCGCTTCCTCACAGGAACATTCGCCGGCCAGATACGCGGAGAGCTGCCGGTAGCCCAATCCCTTCATCGAGGCCAACTGACGGCCATAGCCGTGCGCCAACAGACCTCGTGTTTCGTCCAGCAGGCCGCGGGCCAGTTGGTCCTCCACGCGCGCGTCGACCCGCTGGTACAACGCGTCTCGATCTCGGTTCAAGCCGATGATCAATGCCGAAAAGGACGGCTCCATCCCGGCATGTTCTCGATGAAGATCCGAGAGTCGACGGCCGGTCATGCGAAATGCTTCCAGCCCGCGAATGATCTTCACCTCGTCGTGGGGGTGAAGGGTTCGCGCTAAGGCCGGATCGATCTCCGCCAGGCGCCGATGCAACTCTCCCGGACCTCGCTCGCGGGCGATCTTAGTCAACTCCTCCCGGTACGTCCAATCGGCCGGCGGGCCGTCCCACAATCCCCTGATGACGGCGCGCACGTACAACCCCGTTCCACCCACCATCAGCGGAACGCGGCCCTCGGCATGCAAGCGCTCTATTTCCGTGATGGCCAGGCGGCGGTACTCCCCGACATTGAACCGCTGATCCGGCTCGACTAGATCGATCAGGCGATGCGGGATCCCGCCCCGGTCGTCGACCGTCGGTTTGTCCATGCCGATATCCATCCCGCGATAGACCTGACGTGAATCGGCTGTGAGAATCTCGGTACCGAGCGCCTGTGCGACGGAAATCGCAATCCGGCTCTTGCCGACGGCAGTTGGGCCGACCAGGGCAATCAGAGGCTTCGTGGTAACGAAGTGTCGAGTGCTGAGTGCTGAGTGCTGAGTAAAAGCCATAAGGAAGCCAAAGACTCACACTGACGAAATCATCGGTCACCGTCCGAACATCTTCTCCAATTCGTGGATCGGCAGCCGGAGCACCGTGCGTCGGCCGTGGGGACACGTCGTCGGCAAGCCTTCGTCTACCCAGTCTTCGATCAGCGTCTTGATCTCGGGCAAGCTCATGGGGCGTCCGGCACGGACAGCCGTGTGACAGGCGAGTGATGCAACAAGCGGGCGACGGCGTTCGTCGAAGGATGTTGCGGAGCCACATTCAATGATGTCCTCCAGCACATGACGCAGGAGCGGCATCACGTCCCCGCCGGCGATCAACGCCGGAACCGCCCTGACGACAAAGGCGTTCGGGCCGAAAGATTCGATGTCGAACCCGAGGCCCGCGAGCGCGGGTAGGACCTCCTCCATCACCACTGCCAAGTGCGGTGCCAACTCGAGCGACTGCGGGATCAACAGACATTGGGACGCCGGGCTCTGACGAGCGGCGGTTCGCCAGAACCGTTCGAAGAGCACCCGCTCGTGCGCCGTGTGTTGGTCCACGACCTGCAATTCGTCGCCAACCTGCGCAACGAGAAACGTCCCTCCAATCTGGCCGAACGGCGTGACCGGCGCCCGGTGGTGAACAAGATAAGCTGACGAACTCTCCCGAACTGCACTGCCGGGACCAACCATGGCGAGGCTCGACGACCCCACTTCGCGTTCGCCATCACGGAGGCTAAGGTGTTCGACGGGATCGAATCGTTGGACCAGGGATCGTTGTTCCGACGATGGGGTACTGAGTCCCCCCGACGATGACGGCATCGTTATGGCCCGAGAAGGAGGAACTCCGAGCGCCGATCTGACCGCACGCCGTACGGCTTGATGGACCCACTCTTGATCCGCAAACCGAACTTCCCGCTTGGTCGGATGGACATTCACATCCAGCCGCGCCGGATCGGCCTCGAGGAAGAGCACGAACAGCGGATGGTATCCCTTTGTAATCGCGCCGCCATACGCATCGTACACGGCATGGGAAACAGTGGCATTGCGCACCGAACGGCGGTTCACGAAGAGATCTTGTGGAGAACGACCGGCCCGCGCGTGCACCGCCTGTACCACGACGCCGTGCACCTGGATACCGGGATCTTCGCCGCCGACCGGCACCATCTTATCGAGCACAGCCACGCCATACACCTGTCGCAGCCGATCGTTCACGGATCCCGCACAGGGATAATTGAGAACGGCTTGCCCGTTGTGGCTCAACCGGAAATGGATCGCGGGCCACGAGACGGCGGCCTGCTGGACCGCGTGACAGATGTGTGAGAACTCGGTTCCGGTCGACTTCAAGAATTTTTTCCGAGCCGGGGTGTTGAAGAACAGGTCGGCGATTTCGATTTGTGTGCCCGCCGGCGAGGCGGTCTCCTCGAACCGCCTCCGCACGCCGCCGACGGATTCGAATCGCGTCCCCGTCATCTCGCCCCGACGTGTCGTCACCAGTGTCACATGCGAGACGGCCGCGATGCTGGCCAACGCTTCACCACGGAACCCCATCGTTCGTACACAGGCCAGGTCGGCTTCGCTCTGCAGTTTGCTGGTCGCATGCCGCTCGAAGGCCAACGGCACATCGATGGGACTCATGCCTTCGCCGTCGTCGATGACCTTGATCGATGTCCGGCCTCCGTCGACCACTTCAACGGTGATGGTCGTACTGCCGGCATCAATACTGTTCTCGATGAGCTCTTTGACGACGGCGGCCGGGCGCTCGATGATCTCCCCGGCGGCAATTCGGCAGACGACATCGGCGGGAAGAATCCGAATTGTTCCTGCTGTCGCGCCGGCAATCATCGTGGGGTGATCCGGGTTTCCGAGCAGGGGCAGACCGTAGAGGAGGTGAACTGTGCCGCAGAGCGGCCGCGCCCAATTCGCCGCGGGACCGCGCTGCCGGCGTTCATCGGAGCTCCGCTAACTTGTTCTTGGCCAGCTTGGCTTCGTCGGACGTCGAATACTCTTCGATCACACGCCGAAAATAGCCGCGGGCTTTCGGCAGGTCTCCCGCTTCGGCCGCCACGACGCCAAGCTTGAACAGCGCGGGCGGGACCTTTTCGTTCCGGGGATATTCGTTGACGACTTTTTGGAAGGCTTGCAGTGCGCGCGAATAGTCTTTCAGGCTGAAATAGGACTCGCCGATCCAATAGTACGCGTTCGGCGCCAACGAGGTCGAGGGAAAATCTTTGAGGAAGCGTTGGAACCCGCTGATCGCGAGTTCGTACCGACCGGTGAGATAATCATTATATGCGAGATTGAACGCAGAGGTCGGAGAGATGCTTGGCGTCCCTGGGAGGGGCGGCACCGTGGGGGTCGGCGGCTCCATCGCGTCAGCGGGCTTTGCGGCTTTAGGCGCCGGCTCCTCGGGCTTCACGCCCGTGGTTGCCTGATTGTCCTCCAGCCGATTCAGACGATTCTCGAGATCTTTCAACCGGACCGCCAGATCCTGAAGCCGCTGCTGCGAAACCTCCGGTGGTTTTCCGCCTTCGTCGGCCGGTCGTCCCGTCGTCTCCAGCGCTTGCAGCCGCCGCTGGATTGCTTCCTGCCGCTTCATGAGCTGATCTTGGCTCTTGCTCAAGTTTCCAACATCCTCACGCAACTCGAGATAGTCGGCGTGCTTGGCGCAGCCCGACAGCAAAAGGCCCACAACGAGGCCAACTCCGATGAGGGAACCACACTGCGGCGTCGCGACCCGGCTTGTTTTCTTTTCCGTCACGCTCATCTCCGCATGATCATCGAATTTGCTTCAACTGCGCAAGCTTTTCCATCGCCTTTCCGGCCTCGGGGCTATTTGGATAGCCGTCGACGACTTGGCGCCACACTGAGGAGGCGCGATTGCGGTCCTTCAGCGCGAGGTAGGCGAATCCTTTCTTCAAAAGCGCGGCCGGCACCTTTTCACTCGTCGGATAGGCGGTCTTCACACGGTCGAAGGCTTCGATCGCACGCGCGTAGTCCTTCTTGCCGTAATAACATTCACCCATCCAATATTGAGCGTTGGCTGCCAGTTCCGAATGCGGGTAATCCTGCAGAAACTGCGTGAAGCCCTGCAGCGCGGCGTCGAAATTCCCTTGTTTGAAGGTGGTAATGTACCGGTCGTACACCTCTCGCGCCTCGCGGGCCGACGTGTCGCGCGTCGCCGTTTCTCGCGCCGCTGCGGGGGGCGCCGGAGGCGCAGGAGCGGGCGCAGGCGGCGGCACCTCGTGCGGCGGTGCCGGCTGCGGGGATTCTTCGGCGGCACGCGGAGCCGACGTTTCTCGCACGGTCCGCAACTGCCCAACGGTCTGATTCAAGCTCGCGATTTGCGTATCCAACGCGTGGAGGTTCTTGACCAGCTCATCGAGCCGCCGATCCTGCTCCTCCACCCGACCGATCAGTTGTGCGCTCACGGTTTCCAGCGCCTTTGCGACGGTCGCGACGCTCTTGTTGACCTCGTTGAGATGCGCCGTCGTGGTTTTCGAGTCGTTTTCGACCTTGGTCGTCAGTGCGTCCGCTCGACCGGACACCTTCGTGCTCAGCTCAGCCGTCCGTTGCTCTTCCTGAACCAGCTTCTCTCCCAAGCCTGCCAGCGCCTTCTTATAGTCGGCGAGCGCTTTCCCATATTGGGCAGCTTGCTCGGTCAAGGTCCGGCTCTGGGCATCTACTTGTTGCAATCGCCCTTCGAGCGTCGCAAGTGTCTTCCCGTGCTCATCCACCCGCCCCGCCACCGGCTTCACGATCGATTCGACGGTTGCCGGGATCGATTCAAGCCGAGCGTTCACCGCATCCAATCGCCCGCTGATCTTGCCCAGCTCCTCGTGCAGACGCTCGCGCTCTGCCTTCGCGGCGGCTGCCTGGTCGGCCTGCGCCTTTTCGACGGCACCGAACCGGCGAGTGAGCTGATGCTCTACATCGTCCATCCGGCTCCGGAGCGTCGTCACCTGGTGGCCTTCTTTGTCCAGCCCCCCGCGCAATGCCGGGAGTTCCTCCTCGCGCAGCGCCGAGATTTCCTGGCTGAGCCGCGCACGCGTCTCGCTCACCAGCTTGTCGATATCGACCTTCGCCTGTTTGACGGTCTGCTGCAGCTCCTTGTCACGCTTGTCGAGCTGAGTGATCTGCTTACTCAAATCGCCTTTGACCTGATTCAGCTCGGCCTGTTGTGCAAGACAGCCCGAAAGCAAGACGAGCAGGACGCCGACGATCAGCGCGTGGGGACCGCCGCTCCGGCGGCCCAAGCCGTCGCCACAGGACCGCGACACGCTATTGCGCCCGAACGACAAGATGGCCGCGCCGGTTCTGCTGGTAGCAGGATTCGTCATGCTCGCTGCAAAAGGGCCGTTCCTTGCCATACGACACGACGTTCAATTGCTTGGGATTGACGCCCAGCTCGACGAGATACTTCTGCACGGCCTTCGCCCGCTTCTCGCCGAGCACGAGATTGTACGCCAAGGTACCACGCTCGTCGCAGTGCCCTTCGATGGTGACGCTCTTCGTCGGGTTGGCCTTCAACCACTCCGCGTCCAAGAGCAACGTCTGCTTGCCTTCATTCGTAATCTGCCAGCTATCGAAGGCGAAAAAGACGTCCTCCAAGCCTGACGCGGCCGTCGCAATCTGTTCACGCTGCATTTCCTCTACACGGCGTCGGCTCGCCTCGGCCGGCTCGACTTTCGCGACGACGATCTCATTCGGGACCCGCGCTTCCTCCGATCGTCTGGAGGCCAACGGCTGAGTCGACGGCGCCGGCTCGGTATTCGAGAGCGACGGCACGGACGTTGGAGCCGAATCGAGACCACTGGGCTCGAGCGGCATCGGTTCCGAGGGGGACTGACGCGCGAACTCGGATGGCCGGCTCGTGACCGCCGAACTGCTCGGCGTCGTTGTGCCCGTCTTTGGCGCGGTAGCTTCTCGCTTGGCGCCCGGCTCAAACGACTTGGAGCCCGAGTTGGCTTGGATGGATTTGGTGCACGCCGAGGCCGTCAAAAGAAGGAACCCCGCCACTCCGGCAACCAACAGACGATCACATGTGCGCATACGCTGCTCCTTATAGGGTGGACCGACTACTCGCCTCGCTCCCAAGGCGAACCTCTTACAGCGGCGACCAGGCAGGACTTGTATGAGAAGTTCCTCCAGATGTCAATCGTTCCGGCTCGGTGCCGTCACTATTAATCATGTAAATGTGACTCTTTCCCTCCGCGGTCGAGCTGAAGACGAGGTGCCGGCCATCCGGCGACCACGAGGGTGAGTCGTCCACCCCGCCCCCGGCGGTGATGCGTACGCGCTTCTGCCCGTCCGGGGTGATCACACACAACTTGTACTGGTGCTGTTCGGTTCGACAGACGTAGGCGATCCATGTCCCCCGAGGCGACCATGCCGGCGCGGCGTTGTAATCACCCTCGAAGGTCAAGCGCCGCACGTTGGAGCCATCGGCGCTCATGATGTAGAGTTGCGGCCCACCCCCCCGATCACTCGCAAAGACCAGCTCTCGGCCGTTCGGCGACCAGGAAGGAGACAGATCGCCGGCGGCGTGGAAGGTCAGTCGCTGGAGGCTTTTCGTATTCGTATCCATCTTATAGATCTCGGAATTCCCGTCCTGGCTCGTCGCAAAGGCAAGCGAGTTGCCGTCGGGCGAAAGGGCCGGCGTGATGTTCAATCCCGGCAAGGCGACCAAGGTCCAGCGGCGGCCCGTCGCCAATTCCACCATGTCGATGTACTGCTTCGTACGCTCACGATATGACGTAAAGATCAAATAGCGGCGGTCCAGCGACCAACGGGGCATCAAATTCAGGAACCCGTCAGCCGTGACCTGTCGCGGGCCATAGCCGTCGTAATCCATGACGTAGAGTTCCCGGCTTCCGTTGTGTTCCGATACAAACGCGATCTTGGTCCGAGCGATGCCCTGCTCGCCGGTGTACCGGAAGACCAATTCGTCGGCGAGCCGGTGTGTCATCTGCCGCCAGACGGCCGGCGAGCCGATATACCGACGATCGGCGACGACATCGCTGCTGCCCGCATCGAAGACGAATCCGTCGAGCAGCAGATCGGCTTCCCGCGTGGCGACCTTTCCCCACACCAGGACCGAAATGCCTTGTTCGGCCGCTTGTCGGAAAATTTTCTTGTCGACGGCATCCTTGCCGCCGTCCTTGCCATTCCCATTTAACTTAATGCCGAGCTTCGCCAGATCGGCGACCGAGAACACCAGGGAGCGCTTTAAGTCCGCGCGGAGCACATCGGCGGCGCGCTCGCCCGTCGTGTCTTGCTCTCCGCCATCATGAAAACCCAGCACGCCGATGGGAATTTTTTGAAAATCCGGGCGCGTCGCCTCCATGTAGACATCCTCGGCGCCCGATTCCAAAATCCCGATCAGCGCGCTGGCACACGCGAAGTACAACACAACCCACAAGGTACGCATGGTCAACTCACCGGCTCTCCAACAGAAAAACTAAAATGCGCGTCCAAATAAGGCAGCGTGAGATCTTGCGGAAAAGGGGGAAGCGGGTTCGCGGCCACCACGGCACGCTTCGCCGCCAAGTCGTAGTACTCGTTGCCCGATGACTGTTCGATGGCAATCCCGCTCACGTTCCCGGTCCTATCCAATCGGAATTTGATGATCACCTGAAGCGGCGTCCCGCTCACGTCGACCGGCGGCGCGATCCATTGACTGCTGATCCGCTTTTGGATTGCCGCCAAATAGGGGTTCCCCTGACTCAAACCCGGCAGCTGCAGGGTCGTCACGGGCGTCTTCATGGCCGGAGGTTTCGCAGCGACGACCGGCTCCGTCCGCTGCGTGGGCCGAGGTTGCGGAGGCGGCGGAGGGGGAATCGCCGCCTGTTGCTTGAGCTTCTGAAGTTGCGACGTCAACTCGTCACTCACGGCCGGGGCAGCCGGCTGCTTCGGTGGATCAACGGCTCGGGGCCGTTCAACGGACGGCTCGGGCACCTGAAGATTCTTCAACAGCTTTTGGACTTCTTCCTCCGTCTGCCGCGTGGTCTCCTTGGCAGGCGCTGCTGGCGGCGGTTTCACCTCCGCGAGTTTTGGAACCTCGGGCAGACTGAATCCCTTGAGCACCTCCCGGTTCAGCGACGGGCGAGGAGGCGGCGCGGGAGGAGGCGGCGTTGGAGGAGCAGTGGGCGCGGGCGCGTCCATGCGGGGTTTGGGAGATGAAACAGCACGAGCCGGTTGCTCCAACTTGGATGGTGCGGGCGGCGTGAGGGGTCGCGGAGTCGGCCGAGCCTGGGGCGGCGGCGGAAGATGGACGGGCTCGACCTTTTCGTGTTTCACCGGTGACGTTGGCTTCTGCGGCGGCGTTTCAACCGGCTTGGTCTCCATCGGCTCTGCGGGTTTCGTTGATGTCGCCGACGCCTCCGGCTGCGGAGTCGGTAGGGTCACCAACGACACCTCGTACGAGGCGAGCGGCCGCTCAACCTTCGAAATCCGCAAGCCGGCCAAGAGCATGACCAGGCCGACGTGCAGCAACAACGAGAGCCCGAGCATCCAACGGATTCGGGCCTTCGCGCTCTCGACGTCCCCGAACAAATCGGCCGCCAGCCCTGGATACACCCCGGCGCTCACGGCAGTCCTCGCCTTTCTGAACGATCTTCCACGCGTTCGCGCTCCGGTGGATCGGTCACCATGCCAAGCTTCTCGATCCCCGCCCGCTTGACGCCGTCCATCACTTGCACCACCACGCCGTACGGCACGTCGCGATCCGCACGGAGGTACACCGACACCTCCGCATTGCGCGCCTTCGCCGACTTGAGTCTTGGCTCAAGCTGGGCCAACGGCACGGCGTCCTTGTCGACGTAGACCTTCTGATCGCGCTCGACGGTGACCACGATGCGCTCTTCCGGCTTGATCGTATTCGTCGACGAGCTGGGGAGATTGATATCCATGCCGCGGTACAACATCGGCGCCGTGACCATGAAAATGATCAGCAGCACCAGCACGATATCGACGAGCGGGATGACGTTGATCTCGGCGAGAAAGCGGCGACGCCGGCTTTCGATGATCATCCGCGAACCCCGACCTGCTTCAACCGGGTCTGCACGTAGTTGAGCAGCTCGATAGTAAACGCTTCGACCCGGAACGCGGATTTCCGGATACGGGCTAGATAGTAATTATAGGCAATGACGGCCGGAATTGCCGTAAAGAGTCCGGCGGCTGTGGCGATCAATGCTTCGGCGACACCAGGGGCAACCGCCGCGATGCTCGCTGTGCCTTGTTTTCCAATCTCACGGAATGAATCGATGATACCAAGCACCGTGCCCAGCAAGCCGATGAACGGCGTGATGTTACCCGTCGTCGCGAGAAACGGCAGGTACGCCTCTTCGCGCGAGATCTGGTCCTGCATGACATGCGAGACGACCCGTTCGAGATATTGGCGATCGGGCGGGTCAGCCTCGAGCGCCGAAAACGTCTCGGCTCCGTCCCGCTCGGGCGCCACGCGATCCATCACCGAGAGAAAGACCGCGGCGCTGGGACTGTTCGGACACTGCCGGGCTTGGCGTCGAAGTTCGTCCTTCTCTTGCGCTTTGGCATAGGCTTGCAAGAAGCGGCGATCGTCCTTATCGACGGCGCGGAAGATGCGCCACTTGTAGAGGATGATCGCCCAGGAGACGACGGAAAAAAGAAACAGCGCGAGAAGAACGATTTTCGACACGGCTCCAAGTGAACCGACCAGTGCCATCGGACCGGCTTGGAACGTCATATGCGGCTAGTGCAACTCCTCCTGTCGGATGTGGCCGTGACTGCAACTGCGTGCGGAATGGAAAGGAAAGTGGCGGGGCCGACGGGATTTGAACCCGCGACCTCCAGATTGACAATCTGGCGTCCTAACCAAGCTGAACGACGGCCCCCCGCTGCAATTGGCAAGGAATGTTCCGAGTGGAGCGTTCGGTGTTCGTCCCGGCCGCTACAAGACCCCGCGGCTGGTAGGCGGAACAGGGATCGAACCTGTGACCTCTGCCTTGTAAGGGCAGCGCTCTCCCAACTGAGCTATCCGCCTAAAAAATCTCACGATTGCTCAGTAGGTTGCGGATAGTATCAAGTCCGCCCCCCCTTGTCAACGTCCGTTGAGATTTGTTGGGGACGAAGCGATTTGGTCGAGGTCCGGTGATGTCCGCGCTCCTTCCGGGGGAAGAATTGCGTGTGCAATTGCTTTAACCGGGTGCGCTCGACCTGTGTGTAAATTTGTGTCGTCGAAAGTTTGCTGTGCCCCAACATCGCTTGCACGACTCGCAAATCGGCCCCGTGCTCGAGCAGATGTGTCGCAAAGGAATGGCGTAGCATATGCGGCGTGATCGCTTTCGCGATGCCACATTCCCGCGCTCGCGCGCGCATCGTGAGCCAAAACGCTTGGCGTGTCATTTTGCGTCCCCGCCGCGTCACAAACAGATGCGGCGAGGACCGTTGCTTGATCAGTGTGCGGCGGGCTGTTTCCAAATAGGATTCAAGTTTGGCCTTCGCCACATCGCCGATCGGCACGACCCGTTGCTTCCCGCCCTTTCCGTTTGAGAGGAGGTAGCCGACGGGCAAATTGACTTGCGTGATTTCAAGATTTACGAGTTCAGAGACCCGCAGGCCGGTGGCATACAACAATTCGAGCATCGCCGCGTCGCGAATCCGTTCGGGCTTGGCGCCGGCCGGGTGATCGAGGAGCTTGGTCACTTCCTGCTCGCTCAACGTTTTCGGCAACCGCAACCATCGACGCGGCGTGTCGATCGCTACCATGGGGTCTTCCGCCAACATGCCCTCTCTCAGAAGAAAGCGGCAGAACCGGCGGAGCGCCGCTAGCCCGCGCGCCAGAGAGGCCGGCGCGAGACCCGCCCGCTTCATGTCCTCCAAAACGGCTCTGATGGTTTGCCGCGTGAGCGCATCCGGACCGGCCAAGCTCCGCGTGAGGAGATAGGTTTGTAGCTTAAGGAGGTCGCGTCGGTAGGCCTCCAGCGTATTGGCCGCCAGGCCGCCCTCGATGCGCAATTCCGACAGGAACCGCTCGACAAGATCGTCCAGCGGAAGCCGCAGATCCTGAGTCGGTGGCGGGAGGCGCGTCGCAACCATCTACAAATCCCAGCCGCGCGGTGTGCTGCGGACTATAGCACGATGGACGACGAGTAGCGCACCGGGCGTCCTTGACACTCTAAAGACCCGTCTCCTATAGTGATTCATTCATGCTGTTTCGCCACCCGCCTCGGTCCGCACAGCGACGCGACAGTAGCCCCATCGATTCTTTCCAGCGACCTTCACGCCCACGATTTAGACTGAAGAGCCTGATCGCGCTGCTCGGCATGGCGTTCGTGCTCGTGTCTTCCCTCGCGTCCGTGGCTGGCACATCCTCTGCCCCGCCCTCGAAATCACCGCCGGCCCCGATACGGCCGACACTCGAGCAGGCGAAGATGCTGATCGAGACCCGTCAGGAGGGTGCGGCGATTGCCACGCTGAAAAAGTTCCTCGCCTCCTCGCCGCGTGCCGACGACATGGATGACGCCTATCTCCTGATGGCTGCCGCGTACGTCAGTAAGAAGGAGCACGAGGAGGCGATCGGTTACTTGAACCAACTGCTTGCGGAATTTCCGTCGTCCGAACTCGCGGGGCGCGCTCGGCTGATGCTTGGCGCCGCATTACTCGCATCCGGAAAATCTGATGCCGCCTTGTCTGCCCTCGTCGAGGCAAAGACGACGGTCGATGAGCCGGAGGTCAAGCGGCAGGCCTCACGGATGATCGCCGAGCTGTACGCGCAGAAGTCCGACTGGCAGCGCGCCATTCAGGCCTGGGTCGATGAACTGAACGCCTCGCCGCCGGAGCAACGCAACGAAACGCGGAATCGCGTGAAAGACGTGATCTTCGAGAAACTCGACAAGAAAGCCTTGGTGCGGCTCCGCGATATGTATCCCACGGAGTTCCCCGGCGATCTTGCGCTCATCCGTCTGATCGAGATGCAGAGCGCCCAGGGAGCCGATGCGCTCGCCGAACGGAACATTCGCGTGTTTCTCGGTCGCTTCCCGAATCATGAGTACGCGCCGATCGCCATCGACATGCTCAAGTCGTTTCAAGCCAAGCTCAAGGGCAGTCAGTACCGCCTGGCAGCGGTCCTCCCGCTCTCCGGGCGCTTGCAGGCGTTCGGGCTCGAAGCCCTCAATGGAATCGAGATCGCCATTGAAAAGGGGCGCGACCACCTTGGGATGAATGCGGTCGGCCTGCAAGTGCTCGACAGCGAAACGGACAAAGCCGCGTTGAAATTGGAGTTGACCGACCTCTTGCAAGAGGATCGGCCGCTGGCCGTCATCGGGCCGTTGCTGTCGCGCGATCTCCCGCTGGTCGCGCCGCTCGCCGAACTCTACGTGACGCCCTTCGTCACGCCCTCGGCCAACGTCGCGGACGTTCGTCACCTCGGAGCTTTTCTGTTCAGCACCGCGCTGACGCAACCGTTGCTCGCGCAACGGCTCGCCGAGCATGCCGTGGTCACGTTGGGGTACAAACGATTCTGCATGCTGTATCCCGACACGCCGCACGGTCATGAATTGGCCGCGCTGTTCGCCACTGAGGTCAAAAAGCGCGGGGGAGAGCTGATTGCCGCCGAGTCGTACAAGGAGAACGAGACGGACTTCGGGCAGCCGATCAAGCGCCTGAAGGAAGCCGATCTCAAGAAATATGGACAGGCGACCACGGCCAAGGCGGTCAAAAACGGCAAGAACATCACGCGCACGATTTACACGCCGGGATTCGACGCGTTGTTCGTGCCGGCCGATGTCACGCACGTCCCTCTCGTCGCCTCGCAGCTTGCCTTTTATGACGTCAAGGTGCCGTTGCTCGGGACGAATGACTGGAACGTCCCGACGCTCCCCAAGCTGGGCGAGCGTTATGTCGAAGGGAGTACCTTTGTCGACGGATTCTTCCTCGACAGCCCCGATCAAGCCGTGCGAGAATTCGTCGATCGGTACCGCCGAAAATATCAAACGGACCCGTCGCCGTTCGCCGCGCAAGCGTATGATGCCGCGCGCATTGTGATCGAGGCCATTCGACGTGGGGCGACGAGCAGCAAAGGGGTCTACGAGCAGCTGGTCGAGACCCAGGATTTTTTGACGCTCACTGGTCCGGCCGCCTTTGCCTCGAACGGCGTCTTGAACCGGCGCTTGTATATCATTCACGTGAAAAACGGCCGCTTGGTTCAATTGAACTAGCAGCAGTCCACGATGGAATCCCTCTCCCAGATTCTCTACACGGTGTCGTATTTGGCCTTGCCGCTCATGCTCGCGATGGTCTTGCACGAGTATGCGCACGGCTGGGTGGCGAACCGCCTCGGCGATCCGACCGCCCGACTGCAAGGGCGACTGACCATGAACCCCAAGGCCCACATCGATCCGTTCGGGACGATCATCTTCCCGCTGCTGTGCTTGATCCTCCCCGGCGGCTTCTTTCTCGGATGGGCGAAGCCGGTACCGATCGATCCGAGCAAACTTCGTGATCCCCGCCGCGGCATGGCCTTGGTCGCCGCCGCCGGGCCGGCCATGAACCTGATCTTGGCGATCGGAAGCGCGCTCTTTTACGCCGCCCTGCTTTCCCTCGATCCAAGCTTGCCGGCGTACTGGCCGCCTCAACCCGACGTGAATCCCCGGCGCGACCTCCTCGGGATGCTGCTGGTCCCGCTCGCGGCTATGGCCTTGTATTCGGTCCTGATCAATACCGTGCTCATGGTCTTTAATTTAATTCCCATTCCGCCGCTCGACGGTGGGCGGATCTTGACGAGCCTCTTGCCGGTCCGTTCCGCCATCGCGCTCAGCAGGCTGGAGCCGTATGGCATGTTGATCATCGTCGGGCTGATCATGCTGGATCCGCAGATCCACGTCATCCATACGATCACCGGCACGTTGGTCGATGCGATGGCGGGCACGATTTTGTCCAGCGTCTTGGAGTAGCGTCCGACCATGGCGAAGAAACGAGTCTTGAGCGGGATGCAGCCGAGCGGCCGGCTCCACCTCGGTAACCTTCTCGGCGCATTGGAGAACTGGAAAACGCTGCAAGAGCAGTATGAGTGTTTTTTCTTCGTGGCCGATTGGCATGCCCTCTCCACGAATTATGCCGATACCAGCCACGTGCGCGAGTACATTCGTGAGATGGTGATCGATTGGCTTGCCGCCGGCATCGATCCCAACCGATCGACGATTTTCATCCAGTCGTCCAACCCCGATCATGCGGTGCTGCATCTGCTCTTGTCGATGATCACGCCCATTCCCTGGCTCGAACGCAACCCGACGTACAAGGAGAAGCAGGAACAGATCACAGAGCGAGACCTCTCGACCTACGGATTCCTGGGCTACCCGGTGCTGCAGGCCGCCGACATCCTTGTGTACAAAGCGGAGTACGTCCCGGTAGGCAAGGACCAACTCCCGCACCTTGAACTCACCCGTGAGATCGCCCGGCGTTTCAACAGCCTCTATAAGGCCGTCTTCCCGGAGCCACAGGAACAACTCACGAACTATCCCAAGGTCCTTGGCACGGACGGCCGGAAAATGAGCAAGAGCTACGGCAATACCATCAATCTCTCCGACCCCGAGCCGGTCGTTCGGCAAAAGCTGAAGACCATGGTGACGGACCCGGCACGCGTCCGGCGTACCGACCCCGGCAATCCGGAGATCTGTCCCGTCTACGACTTTCACAAGATCTACTCCTCACCGGCCGTCATCGAGCGGGTGAACCGCGAATGCCGCACCGCGGAGATCGGCTGCATCGACTGTAAGAAGCTCGTGGCCGACGCGATGGTGGCGAAGATGTCGCCGATCTGGGAGGCCCGCCAACAATACAGCAGCAACCTCAAGCGCGTGGAGGACATCGTCGCGTCCGGCGCCGAACGCGCGAAGACGGTCTCCCACCAGACGCTGGAAGAAGTTAAAGACGCCATGAAGATTTGAAGAGGGGCGGGTAGAGTCTTCCGCTCCTTAACGCCTCCCGGAAGGGCTTGGCGAACCCTTCCTTCCGGCGAATTCCGCTCCCGGCCCTACCCGCCCCTCTTCCATGGAATAGAAAGTACGGGTGTGGCGGCCCGCCCTTGCAGCCTTCTGCAAGGGCAAAGTCGATACTGTTTCAGCGAAGCGAGTTTATCGGCTTGGCCACCACGACTTCCCACAACGGGGGCGGGACGAGGTGCCCGTAACTGCGCCCATCCAACGAGCACATTTTGATCGTGCGCGTTGTGCGAACAACTAGGGCACCTCGTCCCGCCCCGCCAACGCCCCTTCCTTTTTATCGTCTTGACATCCCTCCCCTCGCTCGCTACGATCCGTCCGGTTGCCGGTCGCATGTCTCGGCCGGCTTTTTTATTTCTAGCCAAGCACACTTCGACACGCAGTTCGGGGAGGACTAAGAAGGGGAATCCGGGCAATGGCTATTCGAATTGGCATCAACGGGTTCGGGCGAATTGGACGCAATGTCTTGCGCGCGTCGCTTGGCGATCCCGAACTGGAATTCGTCGCGGTCAACGATCTGACCGATGCAAAGACACTCGCGCACCTACTGAAGTACGACTCCATCCATGGCACGCTCAGTGTCCCGGTTGAAGCCCGAGAGGATGAGATTCTCATCAACGGGAAGTCGATCAAGGTCTTGGCCAAGAAGGATCCCAAGGAACTCCCCTGGAAGGATCTCGGTGTCGATCTCGTCATCGAATCGACGGGCCGGTTCACCGACCGGGAAGGAGCCAGCAAACACCTGTCAGCGGGCGCCAAGCGGGTCATCATTTCGGCACCCGCCAAGGATCCGGACGTGACGATCGTGCTGGGTGTCAACGATGACATGTACGATTCGAAATCGCATCACGTAATTTCGAACGCATCCTGCACGACCAACTGTCTCGCTCCGGTGGCCAAGGTGCTCATGGAGACCGTCGGAATCCGGCACGGCATCATGACGACGATCCACTCGTATACCAACGATCAGAACCTGCTCGACTTGCCGCACAAAGATCTGCGGCGGGCCCGTGCGGCCGCCCTATCCATGGTGCCGACCTCCACGGGAGCCGCGAAGGCGATCCATCTGGTCCTCCCGCTGTTGAAAGGCAAACTCGATGGAAGCGCGATCCGCGTGCCGACCCCCAATGTCTCGCTGGTCGATCTGACCATCGAAGCCGAAAAGGACTGCGACGTTCCATCCGTGAATGCCGCTTTTCGCCGAGCCGCTGAAGGACGGTTGAAGGGCATTCTGAAATATTGCGAGGAGCCGATCGTCTCGTCCGATGAAAACGGCGATTCACATTCGGCGGTGCTCGACTCGCTCCTGACCACCGTGCTGGATAAACGCATGGTGAAAGTCATGGCCTGGTACGACAACGAATGGGGATATTCCTGCCGTGTCCGGGACCTGGCAAAATTCATCGCCGCCAAGTCGTAAGCTCGTTCTCCCGCGCCGATCGTCCGCCGTCCATTCGGACACGCGCCGGGTTCCTGAGAGGGATCAGATGAACCTGAACAAGATGACGATCGACGCGCTCGACCTGCGCAACAAACGCGTCATCATCCGGGTGGACTTCAACGTGCCGCTCGACGACGCGCATCAAATCACCGACGACACCCGCATTCGCTCCGCGCTCCCCACGATCAATCACGCCGTCGACGAAGGCGCTAAAGTCATCCTCTGCTCACACCTCGGCCGGCCGAAGGGCAAGCCCGATCCGCGGTACAGCCTCGCTCCCGTCGCGAAACGCTTACAGCGCTTGCTCGGCAAGGAAGTCACCTTCGCGCCCGACTGTATCGGGCGAGAGGTCGAAGCCCTGGTGGACAAGATGAAGCCGGGGGATGTCCTGCTGCTCGAAAACCTCCGCTTCCATCCGGGCGAGGAAAAGAACGACGAAGCGTTCTCAAAAGCGCTCGCGTCACTGGCCGACGTCTACATCAACGACGCGTTCGGCACGGCGCACCGCTCGCATGCCTCCACTGTCGGCATCCCGAAATTCGTCCCCCTGTCCGCCGCCGGCTACTTGATGAAAAAGGAAATCGAGTACATGGAGGGCGCGGTCGCCAATCCCATGCGACCGTTCGTCGCGATCCTGGGCGGCGGTAAGGTATCGGGGAAGATCGGCGTGATCGAAAATCTCGGCAAGAAAGTGGACAAGGTCATTATCGGCGGCGGCATGGCGTTCACGTTCATCAAAGCGCTGGGCCTGGAGATCGGTAATTCACTCGTCGAGGACGAGATGCTGGACTTTGCGAAGGGGGTGCAGGAGCATGCGTTTTCCCGAGGCGTGAAATTTTATCTTCCCGTGGATTGCGTGGTGGCCGCGAGCCCAGAACCTGGGTCGGAAACGAAAATCGTGCCCGTGCAGGAAATTCCCAAAGGTTGGTATGGGATGGATATCGGTCCGGCCTCGGTGAAGTTGTTCAGCGAGGCGATCCAAAACGCCAAGACCATCTTGTGGAACGGCCCGATGGGGGTCTTTGAAAACGATGCCTATTCGCGCGGGACCATGTCGATCGCCCATGCCGTATCCAACGCGTATGCCCTCACCATCGTCGGTGGCGGCGATACCGCGCTCGCCGTGCACCGCGCCGGGGAGTCCGAAAACATGTCATTTATCTCGACCGGCGGCGGTGCGACCTTGCAGTTGCTCGAAGGCAAAGAATTGCCGGGCCTCGCTACCCTCCCCAACCGTCCTCAGTAACCCCTCTGGCCTCCGATCCGCGATCGACCGCCATGCGTCGTCCTCTGATCGTCGCAAATTGGAAGATGAACAAGACGACGGGCGAGGCGGCCGCGTACATGCGGCGGCTGGGCGAACTGCTCCATGCCCCCTCCGTCGAAATCGTGGTGGCACCACCGTTCACGGCGCTTCATGCGGCGCGGTTGGCATGTGAGAACCGGGCGATCAACCTCGCCGCTCAAGATGTCTTTTGGGAAGACAAAGGCGCATTCACCGGTGAAGTCGCTCCGCCGATGCTGGCGGATCTCGGGTGCCGGTTCGTCATCATCGGCCACTCCGAGCGGCGTCAATGGTTCGGCGAAACTGACCTGACCGTCAACAAGAAGGTCCGAGCGGCGCTCCATCATGGGGTGCAGCCCATCGTGTGCGTCGGGGAGAGCCTCGCCGAACGTGAGGGCGGCACCATGCAGGCTGTCGTCTCACGGCAGCTCGAGCAAGGATTGGTCGGATGCTCCCAGGACCAGGTCGGACGAATCGCCCTTGCGTATGAGCCGGTCTGGGCCATCGGCACCGGCCGAGCCGCAACACCGGCGCAAGCTGAGGAGGTTCACGCTCTCCTTCGCCGGCTGGTCTCAGGGACATGGGGAGCGCCGGCAGGAGCATCGATTCGTATCCTGTATGGAGGCAGTGTGACGACGGCGAATGCCGAACAATTCTTGTCATCACCTGAGGTCGATGGCGTGCTCGTTGGAGGGGCTTGTCTCGATCCGGATGCCTTTGCTACAATCGCACGCTCAGCCGAACGAGTCCTCGCCAGAGAAGGATAAGTCCATGTACACGCTCGCGGTCGTCATCCACGTCATCGTCTGTTTCCTCATGATTGCCTCAATCCTGCTGCAGGCGGGCAAAGGGGCGGAAATGGGCGCGGCGTTCGGCGGGTCCAGTCAAACGGTGTTCGGCAGCCGGGGGCCGGGCACGTTTCTGAGCAAGGTGACGATTGCGGCGGCCGTCATTTTCATGCTCACGTCGCTTGGGCTGGCGATCCTGTCGAAGGAGCGGACTTTTTCGTCTACCGTCATCGACCTGAACAAAAAAGAGACCGCGCCGGCCCCTGCGGCGCAGCCCGAGAGCTCAAAAGAAGCGCCTTCTGCGCCGACATCTCCAAATCAACCTGCTCCCGCGACGCCGTAACGACCGCTTCCGCGCTTCGCGTCTTTATTTTCTTGTCAGTGGAGTCAGCTTATACCGGCGTGAGCCACGCCGCGTGCCGCTGATCCTCACCTTTCACGACGGCGAAAAACGCTTCTTGGAGTTGTTTCGTGATGGGACCTGCGGTCCCTGATCCGATGCGCCGATTGTCGATCTCGCGAACCGGCGTCAACTCCGCCGCCGTCCCGGTCAGAAACACCTCGTCGGCGACATACAAATCATCCCGGGTGAAGCGTTCCTCAACCACCGGAATCTGACGCTCTTTGGCGAGTTGCATGACCGAGTCCCGCGTGATCCCTTCGAGGATCGAGGTCAACGGTGTGGTCTTCAATTGACCACGGCGCACCAGGAAAACGTTTTCCCCGGTCCCCTCCGCAACATACCCATCCGGGTCGAGGAGGATCGCTTCGTCGTAGCCCAACGCCTTCACGTCCCGCTTCGCCAAGATCGAGTTGACGTATTGCCCGGCAATCTTCGCCCGCGTCATTGAGATATTGACATGATGGCGCGTGAAGGAGGAGATGCGGGCCCGGATGCCCTTGCTCAGCGCGTCTTCTCCCAGATACGTTCCCCATTTCCACGCCGCAATGGCGACCCGAATCGGGTTGTCCCCGGGATACAGCCCCATCATGCCGTAGCCAATGTAGACGAGCGGCCGAATGTAGCAGGCCTCGAGCCGGTTCACCCGCACGGTCTCGACGATCGCCTCGATGACCTGCTTCTTGTCATACGGGATCGCCAGCAGGCCGATATGGGCAGATTCGAACAAGCGGTCGACGTGCTCGGCCAACCGAAAAATCGCCGATCCGGTCCGCCCCTTGTAGCAGCGAATTCCCTCAAAGGCCGCCAATCCATAATGCAGCGAATGCGTCAACACATGAACGGTCGCGTCATTCCAATCCACGAACCGTCCGTCCATCCAAATTTTTTGGCTCGGCTCAAGCATACGGCGTGTTCCTTACTCCTTTAGCGATGAGCGGACTATAGCAGCGGCCGAAAAGGAGCGTCAAGCAACGCGGGATGAGCGCTTCATGTCCTCTCGCGTCAGTCGCGTGCATGGTCCTGCGTCGGAAAAACTCGCATGACGACAAAGTTGACGCGCGCGCATGGCGATCTCCTCGGGATTTGCGAATGAGAGCGGCTCAGGCCCTAGTATTTGACGCCCTTTCAGTGTCCGGGCGCACTGAAGGAAGTCGATGGCGAGCGCCTGCTTTCTTGACAGTCTAATGACTTCCCTCAGGAACGTATACCTGGAGATGCTTGCTGATCAAGGCGTTCGCCCTCGGCGGCGCGGTGGCACACGATCTGCTTTTTTAACGGCCATCACCTAGGAAGGTTGCATCGAACGCCTTAAGCAAGGAGCTGTCAATGTCCGACGCACGCCGCTCGTCACTGGGTTGCTTTCGAATGACACACTGGACTGGACGCAGAGGCTTGATCCGATTCATCGGATTTACCGGCTTCATCGTTGTGTTGAGCTGCGGAACCATAGCCAGGGCCGCGTGGGACTTTTCCATATCGGGGTTTGGCGGCTACTCTGTCCCGTTTAAGACCGATATTCAGCAAACCGGACCGGGTACAAACTTCACTGGGAAAGACGGCAAGCTGGAAAACTCTGCTTCATACGGAGGCAAAATCACCGCGTGGACGACCGCGCCCCGTCGACGGTTCGGCCTGGACTTCGGTACGGAAATCGACGTCACGCACTTTAACCCCAATGTGAAATCGCAGACGCTGACGACAACTGGAACGCTCCTTGGGATTCCTTTCGGCAGCCCCGTGCTCCCGTCAAATGCCAAATACGGGCCTATCGACGTTAGCGCCACGACCATAGCCGTCAACTTTTTGGTTCGCAAGCCATTCGGCGTCACAAAGGACTTACCGATGGGACGATGGTATCCCTACGTCGGGATCGGGGGAGGAGCTCAAATCGCGCATGCAAGCGGGAACGGGCTCGACACCACTGATACGTCTGGTGCGATTCAGGTCCCTGCGGGCTTCAGTGTCTTCATTACGCGCCACATTGCGTTCTTCGGCGAATACAAATACATCCATGCTTCCCACACCTTTAAGTCCAATTCGTTCTCCAATGAACTGACCATTGCGAACAACAACTTCCTTGCCGGCCTGGCGGTCCACTTCTAGATCGGCGCTATGCCGCGCTCCTTGCCTTGACAGGCCTCGAATGGCCGTGTTAGAAGGGTTGGCTCTGTCGAGGAGACGGCGATGTACGCGATTGTCGAGACTGGGGGAAAGCAGTATCGGGTGGAGCCGGGAGCGGTGCTTCGCGTGGAGCGTCTAGCCGGTGAGGTCGGCGCCACCGTGGAGCTCTCGCAGATCCATGTCGTTCAAGATTCGGGAAACACCGTCCAGATCGGCCGTCCGTGGGTCGGTCAGGCACGTGTCACCGCCGAAATCGTCCGCCAGGGCCGCACTCGATCCATCCGCGTCTTTAAAAAGAAGCGGCGAAAGAATTATCGCCGGACGAAGGGGCATCGCCAAGCCTTCACTGAACTTCGCATCACCGATATCCTGACAGCATAGGGATTGAGCTCAGAAGGCAGAAGGATTGATCCATGGCAACGAATAAAGGCGGCGGATCTTCTCGAAACGGTCGCGACAGTAATCCACAGTATCGCGGCATCAAGGCGTACGGCGGCGAGCAGGTTCGGGCGGGCAGCATCATTGTCCGTCAGCGCGGCACACAGTTCCATCCGGGGTTCAACGTCGGACAGGGCCGCGACTACACGCTGTTCGCGCTGATCAACGGCGTCGTCAAATTCGAAGGCACCCGCGCGCGGCGAAAGGTCAGCGTCTACCCGACCGCCTGACCGTCACCATCCCAATCTCTCACGTCCCACCCGATCGCGGCTGAATCATCCTCGTTCCGACCCGGAGCGGCGGCATGTTCGTTGATCAAGTTCGAATCTTTGTGAAAGCCGGGCGCGGCGGCGACGGCGTCTGCAGCTTCCGACGGGAGAAATACGTTCCGCACGGCGGTCCGGACGGAGGCGACGGCGGCCACGGCGGCAACGTCGTCCTCGTGGCGTCCAAGCAGCTCAGCACCCTGCTCGATCTTCGCTACCAACAACAGTACATGGCGAAACCAGGCGGACCGGGCGAAGGCTCGAATCGCCATGGCAAGACCGCTCCGGATGTCGTGATCCGAGTGCCCGTCGGCACAATCGTGTATGACGACGACACGGAGGACATCCTCGCCGACCTGACGGAGGACGGCCAAACATTTATCGCGGCGCGTGGCGGCCGCGGCGGGCGCGGCAATTCGCACTTTGCAAGTTCAACGAACCGCGTCCCGACTCATTGTGAACACGGGACAGCCGGAGAGGAACGGTGGCTCCGACTCGAGTTGAAGTTGATCGCCGATGTCGGCCTCGTCGGGTTCCCCAACGCCGGCAAATCGACGTTGATCGCCGCCATTTCAGCCGCACATCCCAAGATCGCCGGCTACCCGTTCACCACTCTGACCCCCAACTTGGGGGTGGTCTCATGGAGCGAGGATCAGAGTTTCGTGGTCGCCGATATCCCGGGCTTGATCGAAGGGGCCCACGAGGGCAAGGGACTGGGATTTCAGTTTTTGCGCCACGTCGAGCGCACGCTCTTCCTTCTGCATTTAGTCGATATCTCGGAATGGGCGCCCGATGATCCCATCACCAGCTTCGAAGTGATGCGGCAAGAACTGGCCGCCTATAACGATGCTCTGGTGGCAAAGCCGTTTGCTGTCGTAGCCACAAAACTCGACATTCAAGGCAACGGGGAGCGACTGACGCAATTGCACGGCTACTGCCGCGCCCAGGGCTTTCGGTTCTTCGCCGTTTCCGCTGCGACGCGAGAGGGGCTGACACCGTTGCTCCAATTCGTCGGGCGGGAAGTGGTCGGATTGAAGAAGTCATGCGCGACCAAATCCTGACGTCCGCCCGGCGACTCGTCATCAAAGTCGGCAGCAGCCTCATCGCGTCGCATGACGCAGGGCTCAAACCCGAGCGGATCGACGCGCTGGCCGAGGATATTGCAACATTGCGCCGCTCGGAGCGGGAGGTGGTCCTCGTCTCATCCGGCGCCATCGTCTCCGGCATTCCCACCCTCGGACTCACGACCTATCCGAAAAGCCTGCCCCTCAAGCAGGCGGCGGCCGCCGTGGGCCAGAGCCGGCTGATGTGGGCGTACCAGAAAGCGTTTGAGCGGTTGGCCTTCAATGTCGCGCAAGTTTTGCTGACGCATCAGGACCTCGCCGACCGGCGGAGATTTTTGAATGCCCGCCATACACTCACGGCCTTACTGAGCTTCGGCGTGATCCCGATCGTCAACGAGAACGATACCGTCTCCGTCGACGAGATTCGCTTCGGCGACAACGATACGCTTGCCGCCGAAGTCGCGCACCTCGTCGATGCCGATCTGCTCGTGATCCTCTCCGACGTCGACGGTGTGTTCACCGCCGATCCTCGACGCGATCCGTCCGCCACGCTGATTCCTCTGATCACCGAAGTCACCCGGGACATCGAACGGACGGCGGGGGGCGCGAGCACCCTCGAAGGCACAGGCGGCATGGCGACCAAGATTCAAGCCGCGAAAAAGGTCTCCGCCTTCGGCGTGCCGACCCTCATTATGAAAGGCGGAACGCCAGGCCTGCTACCTGAGGTATTAAAGGGAAGAGAAGCCGGAACGCTGATTCTCCCCGGCGACCGGCGGCTTCCGAGCCGCAAGCATTGGATCGCTCACACCTTGCGACCCAAGGGACACCTGTCGCTCGACGACGGTGCGGTTGAGGCGCTGGTCCGGCGCGGCAAGAGCTTGTTGCCGTCCGGGATCGTGACCGTCAGCGGCGAATTCAACGTCGGCGATGCCGTGGTGTGCATGGATCCGCACGGGAAGGAATTCGCGAAGGGACTGGTCAATTATTCCTCTGTGGTCCTCGACCGAATCAAAGGCATGAAGACCGCCGACATCAAACGGCTCGTGGGCGAACACGAATACGAAGAAGCCATTCATCGCGACAATCTCGTCTTGCTGTAAAACGACTGGTTATGCGGCGCCTGTCTTATTTTTCGATCGACTTTTCGCAACTCGCGACTCAGCACTCAGCACTCAGCACTCTCAATGCACCATGAGAGTCGGGCTCTTTGGCGGGACGTTCAATCCGGTCCATCGGTGTCATCTGGAAGCCGCCGAGTACACCCGATCCCGGCTTCGGCTGGATCGGATCCTTTTTATCCCGGCCGGTGACCCGCCCCATAAGCCGACCGCGAGCCTCGCGCCTGCAGCACATCGCCTCCACATGGTCCAACTCGCGATCGATAAGATGCCGGGCCTTGGCCTCACGGATATCGAAGTCCGCAGGACGGCGAAATCCTACAGCATCGATACAATTCATGAACTCCAGAAATCGTACGGGCCGGAAGCGGAACTGTTCTCCCTGATCGGCCTCGATGCCTTTCTCGAATTGCCGACGTGGAAGCAAGCGCATGAGCTGTTGCGCATCTGTCATTTCGTCGTGCTCTCCCGTCCGGGGGCCACATTCACCTCCTTGATGAAGATGCCGTTGCTCCCCGCCATCGATCGCGCGCCATTGGCCGCGCTCGATACCAATCGGGCGCTTCAAGTCGACGTGTCGTTGCCCGGCGGCCGGCGCCTGATTCTGCTTGCCATCCCGCCTTGTCTGGTGTCCGCGTCCGACATTCGTCGGCGGGTCAAAGCCGGATTGAGCGTGGCGGAGCTGTTGCCCAAGGCCGTTGAATCTTATATAATCGACCACAATTTATATCGCTAGGAGGAGGCCGATCGTTTCGGAATCCAAAGCGAAAGCCCTCGCCATCGCTCAGGCATCCCTCGCGAAAAAGGCCACCGACGTTCTCGTTCTCTACGTCGCGCCGCTCACCTCGATCGCCGATTACCTCGTCATCTGCTCGGCCGACTCCGACCGGCAAGTGCGGGCCATCACCGATCATATCGACGAGTCGATGGCCGAATGGAAGATGAAGCCGCTTAGCATCGAAGGCCTCTCCAGCTCCCAATGGGTGGTCATCGACGTGGCCGATGTCGTGGTGCATATTTTCCGGCGTGACGTGCGTGAGCATTATGCGCTGGAAAAGTTGTGGGGGGATGCCAAGCGGCTGACGATCCCGGAACAGCCGGTCACACTCCTCCCCGCTCCGTCACAGCCCAAGAAAAGGGTCATCCGCCGTGCGAGCAAGGGGCGCTAGATGCTGCGGTTGCTGCTCACGCTCTTCCTCATCGTTGTCGCGACCCTTATCTACGGATATTTCCGTGAGCTGAACCCTGGTACGATCACCATACGCCTGAGTCCCACCGCCGTCTTCGATCTCAGCCCCGTTTCGCTGATGCTGATTTCGATGGCGATCGGGGCGCTGATCGTGATCCTCCTCGTCGGCGTTCGCGAGACCCGGCACGCGATTCTGACCTGGCGATCCGCCCGACAGAGCCGCCGCAAGGAAAAGGTGGACGCGCTCCATCGGGAGGCGGTGCAAGCGGTCATGTCGAAGCGGACCGGGGAAGCGCTCGCCCTGTTCCAACGCGCGTTGGCACTGGACCCCAATCACATCGACTCGCTCTTGTGGCTCGGCAACGTCTATCGGTCGGAACAAAACTACGCCGAAGCCATCCGACTGCACCGCAAGGCGCGCAGTGTCGATGAAAACCATCTGGAAGTCCTGTTCGCCCTTGCGAAGGACTTGGAAGGTGCCAAGCGGTTCGAGGAAGCGTTACAGGTCCTCAAGGACATCCTGCGCATTGATCCGTCGAATCTCACCGCCTTGATGCGGAAACGAGAACTGTACATTCGCCTGGAGCAGTGGCCCGAGGCGCTCGAAATCCAACACCGGCTCCTCAAATCCCATCTGCCCGAGCAGGACCTGCGAGCGGAGACGACCGTCCTTGTCGGCTTGATGTACGAAGTGGGCCGCCAACTGTTGGAACGCGGGCACCCCGAGAAAGCGCGACGGTACTTCCGAGGGGCGATCAAACGCGACAAGCAGTTCTTGCCGGCCTATATCGGTCTCGGCGAAATCCTGATCCACGAAGGCAAGACGAAGAACGCGGCCGAGATTCTGGAAAAGGTCTACGCCAAAACCGGCAACATCATCCTGCTGCATCGCCTTGAAGAGTTGTACCTCGAACTTGGTGAGCCGTCCGAAATCATCCGTGTCTACCAAGAAGCCGCCCAGCGCCAC
The DNA here is from genome assembly GCF_979581665.1 of Nitrospira sp. Vd2. NCBI lineage: Bacteria > Pseudomonadati > Nitrospirota > Nitrospiria > Nitrospirales > Nitrospiraceae > Nitrospira > Nitrospira sp. Vd2. The sequence continues at coordinate 74,800 of NZ_CEFZSK010000011.1, forward strand.
CCCGAGGACCAGGCGATCAAGTTTTATTTGGGAAAACTGTACTACCGGCTCGAAATGGTCGACGAAGCATTCGACATGCTCTCCACGCTGGAACCCCCGCCGGACCAAACGTCGGACTTCCACAAGATCATGGCCAACCTCCACCTTCGTAAGCACCACATGGAGGAGGCCGTGGACGAATTGAAGAAGGCGTTAGGCTTCCGCAAGCGGGTCGTCGTTCCGTACGTCTGCACTCATTGTCGGCATGAAACGACTGAATGGTCGGGCCGTTGTGCCGGGTGCGGGCTGTGGAATACGGCGGTCGCACGCCCCTGGGTGGATGCCAGCGAATCGCGAGAGACGGCCCGGTTGGCGCAAGAGCGCGCGATTCCCTATCAGGGCATCGCGTCCCCGTTCGAAACCGTCTAACCCGACAGCCGACTCACGAGGCATAAAGATGCATGAGAGCTTGCCGATGATCGATTTTCAGGAGATCGCCGAGAAGGCGCTACGCGATGAAGTGTTGACGAGGCCGGAGTGTCATGCCGTTCTGACGACCCCGGATGCCCGCGTTCTTGACTTGCTGCAGGCCGCCTTTCGCGTCCGGGAACGCTATTTTGGCCGCACGGTTCGTCTGCAGATGCTCTTGAACGCGAAAAGCGGCGCCTGTCAGGAAGACTGCCACTACTGCTCCCAGTCCGCCGTCTCTGACGCCGAGATCGAGCAGTACGGGTTGCTCCCGAAACAGCAACTGATCGACGGCGCCCGACGAGCGGCGGCCGCCAAGGCGCAGCGGTACTGCATCGTGATCAGCGGCCGCAGTCCGCTCGAGCGCGAGGTCGAGCAGATTTCTCAAGCCGTCCAGGCGATTAAACAAGAAGTGCCGATTCAGGTCTGCTGCTCCCTCGGCCTCTTAACCGAGGCACAAGCCCGTCGTTTGAAGGCCGCGGGCGTCGACCGCATCAACCATAACCTGAACACCGGGAAGGACTATCACAGCGAGATCTGTACGACGCACACGTATCACGACCGCCTGCACACGATCATGAACGCGCGTGCGGCCGGCTTGGAGATTTGCTCGGGAGGCATTATCGGGATGGGTGAGCGTGACGATGATCTCATTGACCTGGCTCTCGCGTTGCGCGACGTCAAACCTCACTCGATTCCTGTGAACATGCTCCATCCCGTGCCCGGCACGCCGTTAGAAGACTGCCGGAGCCTGACCCCGCAACGCTGCCTCAAGGCCTTGTGCCTGTTTCGTTTTCTTCACCCGAGGACGGAGATCCGCGTGGCCGGCGGCCGTGAGTTCAATTTACGAAGCTTGCAGCCGCTCGCGCTCTACGCCGCCGACTCATTGTTCGTCGACGGCTATCTCACCACGCCTGGCCAACCAGCGCGCGACGCCTGGAAGATGATCGAAGACCTGGGCTTTGAGATCGAAGTCGATGACCAGGTGAGCGATCAACAAGCGGCCGTATCCTCGTCTCCCATTAAGATGCTGGATCCATAGTTTGGTAGCGATTCGCCCTCATGCGGCAATGAAATTTCTTTTTCTTTTTTCCCCTCAAAGGGGGCTGCGGAGGTGGAGGCCCAACTGCGCGCATCGAGCGAGCACCTTCTTATCGTGCGCGCTCTGCGCGCACGGGGCCTCTGCCCCCGCAGCCCCCGCCTCTTCTATTCATAGCGCAAGCCGTCGGCAATCGGCTGGTGGGCCGCCCAGCGGGCGGGGAAGTAACCGGCCAGCATGGCGGCGGCTATGCCGATGATCACCGACTGCATCAGGATCGCGGGCTGCATCGAAAACTGAATCGTCCAACCGAAGGACTGCTTGTTGATGACGTGAATCAACAGCAACGACAACAATAAGCCGCCGACCACACCAAAGACAGCGCCGAGGCCGGCGAGATACGCGGACTCCCACAGCATCAACCGCCGGACATGCGCGGAGGTCGTCCCCATCGAGCGAAGCAGCGCGAACTCTCGCCGCCGCTGGAGGACCGAGGTCACGAGCGTGTTGATGATCCCCAAGACGGCAATGATGATCGCGATCACTTCGATCGCATACGTCACCGTAAAGGTGCGGTCGAAAATCGCCATCACCTCACGCTTGACTTCATGATTCGCGATGACGACCGGCGGAATGGAATCATCATCCGTCCTTGCGAGCCCACTGAGGTGCTGCTCGATCGCGTGACGCACGGACCCGGCGTCGGCACGGTGCTTTAGATACACCGCGACAACGGTCACCCCATCGTCCCGCCAGAGCCGTCGGTACAACGTCCGATCCATCACAATCTTGCCGCCGTCGGTCGCGTAATCATAGAAGATTCCCACCAGAGGAAATGAGTGAAGGCCCGTGGGCGTCGCTAACGAGACCGAGTCGCCGACGCGAAGATGAAAGGTGCGGGCAAGGACCTCGGACACGATCACACCGTGGTCCCGGACGGTGTTCTTCAACAGCTCGGAGGAATCGCCGCTCGTGAACAGGTAGCGGCTACGTTCGGCATGCAATCGGAGATCGCGGGATACGAGCGCGACCCGCCGACCTTGTAGCTCGATGTTCACATCGCGATAGGTATCGACCGCCGCGACTCCGGGCACACCGGCAAGTTCGTCAGCAACCAGCGGGGACAGGCCCTTGTCACCTTGACCGACCTCACGACCCTGCAGCCAATTTGTCGGAGCGACAACGAAATCAGCCATAATCGTCTGGTCGATCCACACCTGAACGGTATCGCGGAAGCTGCCGACCATCGTCCCAACTCCCACCATAATGGCCATGCCGACCATCATGGCCGAAATCGTCACGGCATTGCGACCTGGCGCGCGGCCGATCTGCTCGGCGGCAAGCCGCGCCCACAGCGGGATCCACCGGGTACGTGTGCGGCGGCTCGTGCCCTCCGCATGCAGAATCCCGAGACTGAACATCTTCAAGGCCAGCGGCACAACGCAGGAGAGACCAAGGAGCAAGCAGAGCGCCGACGCATAGCCGAAGATCGGAAGGCCATAGACGGGACCGGGGAGGGCGAACGCGGCCGCCGTCAGTAAGCAGACGATGCCAATGGCGGCGGCCACGCCCGCTCGCCCGCTTTGAACCACTTCGTAGTCACCGGGAGCCAGCACCTGCGCGGCGGGCGTTCTCGCTGCATCGCCGCTGGGCACAAGGGCGCCAAGGACCGAAATGGCCATGCCGAGTACAATGCCTTCGGTCCACCATTCAACAGGCGCCTGCAGGAGGAACTGAAGGAGCCCCGGTGTCGGCGCGAGCGATTCCACAGGTACGTACAACTCACTGATCGTGCGGGCCAGGCGATGAACGAGGCTCCTCGCCAAGAGCAGCCCGCCCGCGGTACCCAAAATGCCACCCGCAATACCGACGACCGCGGCCTCCGTGATGAACGCCGCGGCCACGCCACGCCGTGACAATCCCATCGCCGACAAAATTCCGATTTCGCGCCGTCGCTGAACCACGGCAAACGAGGCGGCGTTGTAGACGAGGAACAGCCCGACCAGCAGACTGACACTGCTCAGAACACTCAGGTTCAATTGGAAGGCGCGCACCATGCGTTCGACCTGCTGACCTCGGCTGGCGGGTCGTCCGACCCGGACGTCGGCCGGTAGCCGTGCCTGTAGCGCGTCCCGAATCTCTTCGACTGGCGCGTTGGGGGCCGTCGTAATATCGATGTGATCGAGCCGGCCGACCAGCCCAAACAGCCACTGGGCGGCCGCAATGTCCATCACTCCGACGCCATCCCAGCTCGCCCCGGTTGCCTCCTCGGGTTCCGTATATCCCGCCACCGTGAGTCGATAGCGCCGTCCATTGACGACGACCTCCAGGGGCGAACCGATGTCGACCCCGCACTCAGCCGCGAGTCGATGGCTCAGGAACACCGCGTTGGGTTTGAGGATCGTCTCAACCGTTTCCCGCGTGGATTCGGTCCGCAAGCGCATCCGTTTGGTTTCGATCTCGAAGAGATCCAGCGCGATGAGCGTCAATGGACGGCGATGGCCGGACGCGGTCACGACATAGCCGGCTCGCTCGAGCATTGGGGTAGCCGAGACGACAGCCGGATGAGCGCGAATTGTAGCAATCAGGGTCTCATCGAACCCCGCCTCATCGGCACTGACTTGAAGCGTGGCTGAGCCGGCGACGGCCAACACGCTTTCTTCAAACGAGCGCAGGACATCGGCATTCGCCGCGTGGATCGCGATCGCGACGGCGACCCCAAGGGCGATGCCGATTACCGTCAACGCCGTCCGGCTCGGCCGCGCGAGCAAATGACGCGGGATCAGGTGATACAGCAGCGTCATCGACTGGCATACCCCCTAACCCTGACCGCCGCGGCACAGACAGGTCGACGCACTGCACTGTGACGGTCAGGGGTGGGAGGAATCAGTGTTGGAGGGTTTACACGGACAAGTGGGTTTGTTAGACTGGGGCCTGTATCGTGCACGAGAACGATGCCGAAACCGACGACCGCCAATAAAATCGAGAAGAGTGGTCTCTCGTCACCGAGGGCGAACTCAACGCATGCGTTGACGCCGCGCCAAAAAGAGATCTTGCGGCTCGTCGCTCAGGGCCTCACGAATCGGGAGATTGCGGGACATCTGGATATCAGCGTGCGGACCGTTGAAGTGCACCGCTTCAATTTGATGCGCCGGTTGCGCGTTCGCAATGTCGCGCAATTGCTCCGACAGGCGCTGCTCATGCGCCTCCTGCCCAAGAACTTCTCCAAGTAATCACAGCTCCTTCAATTTCCCCCGGCACGCTTCGATCGACCGATACCCTTTACTCTCCAGCACCGCGACCAGTTCCTGCTCCAACCGATCGAAGGCGGGCAATCCTTCCTCCATCAACACCGTGCCGACCTGGACGGCAGAGGCACCACAGAGGAGATGCTCGAACACATCCGTGCCCGCGACGATGCCGCCGACACCGATGATCGGGATACGACCGGAGAACAGCTTCCAGAACGCCCGCACATTGGCGAGCGCGACCGGCTTGATCAACGCCCCTCCCAGCCCGCCGAACCCGCCTTTCGGCTTGATGACGACCGTTTCCGAACCGGGGTCAACGACCAATCCGTTGCCGACGGAATTGATCAAGGATAAGAACTGCACCTCGGCCCGTTCAATGACGCGGGCCATCGCCTCATGGTGCGCCGGATCGAGATACGGCGGGAGTTTGATTCCCATCGGAACGGACACGACATCGCGCACCTTTTGCAACAGGCGAGCCGATGCCTCGGTGTCATACCCGATTTGTGGCTTCCCTGGAATATTTGGACACGAGAGGTTGACTTCAATGAGGTCCGGCCGGCTGTCGTTGATCCGCTTGGCAATGGTGATGAAATCCGCTTCGCACAAGCCGGCCACGCTGGCAATCACCGGCTTGCCAAACTGGCGAAGCCGGGGGATGAGCTCGGCATAGGCTTCATACCCGAGATTCGGCAGCCCCATCGAATTGATGGAGCCGATCGGAAAGCCGTAGTATCGCGGTTCCGGGTTCCCCGTCCGCGCCTCGAGCGTCATGCTTTTTGTGACGATCGCGCCGGCGCGCGACCGGCCCAAGGCCCGCAGCTCCTGTTCGGTGACACATCGGGCCCCGGCCGCATTCATTAGGCAAGTGGGAAAGCGGACACCGGCAATCGTGGTCGAGAGGTCAACGCCCATGCGTCACCTATATCATACCGATCAATGCGTCACAACACGACGGCGAGGCTTGACAGCTTTTTCACGCCTCTCGTACAACTGATCCCGGCTGCTCCATGATGCTGCCCATGCGCGACCTACTACGACGAATCAGCTACGCGCTCCTGCCGTGTGCCTGTGCAGCCTGCGGCGAGGCACTGGATGACGACCCTGTGCCTTTCTTCTGTCGTCGATGCTGGTCGGAAATTCAACCACTGCGCGGTCCCGGCTGTCCGCGCTGCGGTCGCACGTTCGCCTCCCCTCACGCGCTGGCGTTCAGTCCACAGCACCGGTGCACCGCGTGCCGGCGCCGGCCGCCCGCCTTTACCCGTGCCTGGTCCCTCTATCGATATGAGGGACCGCTGGAGGCAGCGATCAAACTCTTTAAGTATCGGAAGAAGGTCGAACTGGATCGTACCTTGGGCCACTTGTTCACTGAAGAATGCCGTCGTCAGCTTCCTGCCGTCGACCTCGTCATGCCCGTGCCCTTGCACGTCAATCGATTGAGGGAGCGCGAGTACAATCAATCGCTGCTGCTGGCGCGACGTCTCGCTCGTACGCTCGGCCTACCGCTGTCCTATGATCAGCTCGTGCGCATCCGCGAAACCCTGCCGCAGACCGGCTTGGCCCGCCGCGCTCGGCTTCAGAACCTGCGCCGCGCCTTTGCCGTGTCCCGACCCGCCGATCTCGCGGGTAAACGCATTCTTTTGGTCGATGACGTCTTCACAACCGGCACGACGGTCAACGAATGTGCGAAGACACTTCGCAAGGCCGGCACGTCCGATGTCTTCGTCGCCACACTGGCGAGAACCTGTTGAGACGAGAACTTGTTGAGAAAGGTGGAGCCTATGCCGATCTTTGAATATCGCTGTGAGGAGTGTCGAAAACGGTCGAGCATCCTCATCTTGAGTGCGACGCAATCCGCGCCGGTGTGCACGCACTGCGGCAGTTTCCGCCTTGAGCGGTTGATGTCGCGCTTTGCCGCGCCGAAATCAGAAGAAGCGCGACTCGAGGCGCTGGCCGATCCCAGCAATCTTGGCGGTCTCGATGAGAACGATCCGGAGAGCATGAAGCGTTTCATGAAAAAGATGGGCCGAGAGCTGGGTGAGGACCTGGGCGACGACTTCGATGAAGCGCTCGAGGGCGCCGAGGACGATCTCGCGGGGTCCGACGTCGGTGAGACGGAGTGAATCAGCCGACACTAGTGCTTGACATTTCTTTGCCTTTTGATACGATGCGGCCTTGTGGGCGTTTTCCCTAGGCAGACAGTCGCTTCTAATAGCTACAAACGAGACCCACAGGGACGTACTGCAGGATGTTCAAAAAGGTCGTCCAGCAAGGCCGCAGCGAATGAGGAGGCGACGCGTACTCTTGGCTGTACGTTGAGCCTCCGAGTGATGCGAGAACGAGGCGGGCGGGCTTTTTCAACATCCTGATAGGAGCACTGACCATGTTTGCAGGTGAGTATCTCTGCAAGGTGGATGAAAAAGGTCGGTTCATTGTTCCTTCCCCGATCCGCGAGCGGTTGGAGCAGGAGGGCAACAACGTCGTCTTTCTCAAGGGCGCGGAGCAGTCGCTCTGGATGTACTCGTCGGCCGAGTGGGAAAAGGTCCTCGAACGGACGCAGAGCAAGCTCGACGAGGATCAGAGCCGCTTGTTCATGCATTTCGTCGTCTCAGAAGCTGGAACGTCCGATGTCGACAAGACCGGCCGCGTGCTCATTCCCGGACGCCTACGAAAGCACGTGCCCATGGATGAGGACCAAGAGATCATCCTGGTCGGCCTGTATCATCGTCTGGAAGTCTGGAATCCGGCCGAGTGGCGCCGCTACATCAGCCGGACGGAAGACAAGTACGAACAGAACCTCAATAAGATTCTCAACCTCCTGTAACCGAGTGTCCCAAGCGCCCCGTAAGCCGCCACATCCTGTTCCGCTTCGCCTCATCTCCTATCGTTCCTCAGATCACGGGGCCCCATCCATCAGGTCGGCCGAGACGATCGACGCCATCCCGACAAGGCGCCCGCGACGACGCCGCAGTTCGGCGATGCTCCTCGTTCCGTCAGCCTCGCTGCCCGCCCTGATCACTGACAGTAGCCTCACCATGCACCTTCCCATTCCGCCGAGCATCAACCATCAATATGCAACTGTGAACGGCCGTCGTATTCTCTCGGCGGCCGGACGCCGGTACAAGACGGGGGTCGCCCGACAACTCTTGATCATGCTGTCCCAATCGCCCTCTCGGGGGAAGCTCATGAAGCTGCTCCAGACGAAATTCCTGTCGATCACGCTGCGCTGCCACTTCGGCTCGCCGCTCCGGCGCGACGTGGACGGGGGATTGAAGATTACTCAGGACGCAATCTGTGAAGCCCTGGGCGTCAATGACAATCGGGTCTTCGAGGTCCATCTCTACAAGGACTTCAGTGGCACAGTGCCCTCGTTGGAACTGACGCTCGAGCCCGCCGCTATTTCCGATCCGCCGCGCTAATAGCTCCTTCAATCCCTTCAAGCCCGGTCGGCATCGTCCGATACCCAATCGCTGGCGTGCGCGGCGGACAGCAAACCTCTACGACGCTCAAGACAATCTCTCTGGACTCACTTCGCGTGGGATGCATGTCGCCGCGCTCGACATTCCACGGTATCGATCACCGTTCCTTCGTTATCGGTTTGTCGTCCGCGTGCCGCGTCAGATCAAGAAACTTCGCCGGTGTCGACTGAGTGCAGTCACGATCGACACTCGAAAGGGGACATGTTCGGTGGAACGGCGATCGGCGACCCGCCCTCACCTCGATAAGCAGGAACGGGAGTTGTTTGCCTGGGCTGGCGAGGACTTGCTTGGATCGCTGCCACATGCGGCAGCCGAAGCGTACCCGGCGGCGAACAGTCGGTAACGTCACCTTGGTTACGTGCTATTCGTGCCGAAGCGCTTCGATGGGATTGAGGTGGGCAGCTTTATTCGCCGGATAGAGTCCGAAAAACAGGCCGACGGCGAGCGAGAACAGAAAGGCCACGACGACGGAATTCGGGGTGATGATGGTGGGCCAGCCCGCGAGTACCGTCGTGGCCCGCGCACTGGCGACCCCGAACAGAATCCCGATCATGCCACCGATGAGACCCAGCGTCATGGCTTCGATCAGGAACTGCAAAAGAATATGGCGCCGCTTGGCGCCTACGGCCATGCGCACCCCGATCTCACGCGTTCGCTCGGTGACCGAGACGAGCAAAATGTTCATGATCCCGATACCGCCGACGAGCAGCGAAATCGATGCGATCGCGAACATCATGAACGTGAGCGTTTCACTCGCGCCTTCCTGCACCTTTCCGATATCGACCTGAGTCCGAACGGTAAAGTCGTCCAACTGATCCGCTTGAAGGCGATGTCGCGCTCGCAAGACTTCCCGAATCTGCTCGACCGCTTCCTGGAGCTGATCGGCTCGGGCCGTCGAGCCGAAAATCGCGCCCACCATGCCGAGAAATTGTGTCCCGAGCACCTTCCGCTCGGCGGTCGTAAAGGGGATGAAGACGACGTCGTCCTGATCCGAGCCTTGCGCCGATTGCCCCTTCGGACTCAGCACGCCAATGACGCGGAACGGGACATTCTTGATTCGAATCGTCGAGCCGACCGGCTCTTCCCCCGGCTCGAAGAGGTTGTCGACGATCGTCTGCCCGATCACCGCCACACGGGCCGCGGAGTCCATATCCGCCTGGGTGATCGGACCGCCGCTCGTAAAGCTCCAGTCGCGGATCGTCAAGTAGCTTGGTGAGATTCCGTTGATGGGTCCGTTCCAGTTTCGATTCCCGTTGATGATTTGAATGACGTCCCGCTTCGCCCACCCCACGTCGATCAGCAACGGGACGCGTTTCTTCAGCTCGAGCGCGTCGTTCACCGTCAACGTCACCGCCCCGCCGGCCGCGCCGCGCACCCCGCCGACCGTCGTGGCGCCGGGAAAGATCACGATGACGTTCGTGCCCATGCTGGCCACTTGCGCACGAACCGCTTCCCTCGCGCCTTGTCCGATTGCCACCATGGCAATCACCGCGCCGACGCCGATCACGATCCCGAGCATCGTCAGGCCTGCCCGCATGCGGTTCCGGCTGAGGACGCGGAATGCCGTCATCATGGTCATCGAAATGAACGGAATCATCGCCGTGAGTCGGACAGCGCCCGAGCGAGCGGGCGCCGACGGTCGAGGACCAGTTGGCCATCCTTGACGACCAACTCGCGACAGGCATAGGCCGCGATATCGGGCTCATGGGTGACCACGAGCAACGTCAAACCTTCCTTCTCGTTCAAGCCGGTCAGGATCTCCATGATCTCCCGGCTCGATTCGGTGTCGAGGTTGCCGGTCGGCTCATCGGCCAAGAGGATGGAGGGCGAGGACACGAGCGCCCGGGCAATCGCCACGCGCTGCTGCTGCCCCCCAGACAGCTGTGAGGGATAGTGGTCTTCGCGCCCGCTCAAGCCCACTCGCCGCAAGGCTTCGGCGGCGAGCGCGCGCTGCTCCCTCAGCGGCACGCCTCGATAGAGCAGCGGGAGCTGCACGTTCTCAAGCGCGCTGGTCCTCGGAATCAAATTGAAGTTTTGGAAGACGAAGCCGATTTGACGATTTCGAATCTCCGCCAATTCATCGGCCGACGCGGTCGCCAATTCACGGCCCTCGAGCCAGTAGTGTCCCTTCGTCGGCGTATCGAGACAGCCGATAATGTTCATCAGGGTCGACTTCCCCGAGCCGGAGGCGCCCATAATCGCGACGAACTCTCCTCCGTCGACACTCACCGTCACGCCACGGAGCGCCTGCACCTCCACATCACCGACCCGGTAAATTTTCCAGAGGTCCTGACAGAGGATCACAGGACGGTTGGCAACAGCGTTCGAAGTTCGAGGTTCGAGGTTCGAGGGTTGGAGTTCAGAAGCGTGCTGCATCAGAAAACTTCAACGAACAACTTCGAACCTCGAACCTCGACCGTCGAACATGTCTTACATTCCCCGGTCCCGTGAGCTGCGCCGTTGGCCCGAGCCAAAGCCCGGAGGCAGGTTGTCGGGTCGTCGTGCGCCTCGAACCGTTTCAATGCCGATGATGACTTGGTCGCCATCCGTCAGGTCCTCACCGATCACCTCGGTAAAGCTGCCGTCCGAAATGCCGACCTGCACGGGAACCGGCTCCGGCTCTCCGGACGCTGCAAGCTTCCAGACGCGCTTCGCACCGTTCGCGTCGGCTGCCCGCGTCTGGGCCGCCGGCATGGCTTGCACCGGCGCGACGTCCACGCGCTCGGAGCGCGGGGAAAAGCGCAGCGCGGCGTTCGGCACCTTCACGGCATTCTCCCGCTGCGCGACGATGATCGAGACGTTGGCCGTCATCCCTGGCTTCAGGTGTAAATCTTTGTTCTCCACGCCGATGACCACATCGTACGTGACGACGTTCTGCACGCTCACCGGGGCGTTGCGGACCTGCCGCACGTGCCCGTGGAACTCGATTCCTGGATAGGCATCGACCGTAAAGATCGCGTCCTTGCCGACCGTCATTCCGCCAATGTCTGATTCACTGACATTCGTATCGACCTGCATCTGCGTCAGGTCCTCGGCGATCAAGAACAACGTCGGGATCGAAAAGTTTGCGGAGAGCCGCTGGCCGACTTCGACCTGACGCGAGATCACCGTACCGTCGACGGGAGAACGAATCACCGTGTAGGTCAGATCAAGCTCGGCCGCCTCCAACTGCGCTTGCGCCTGTTTCACCGCCGCTTCCGCCACCGCCAGCTGGGCTATCGCCCCTTCGTGGGCGGTGAGTGCAGTGTCGACGTCGGCTTGCGAGACGAATTGCTGCTTGAGCAGTACCTGCACGCGATCCAACTCGCGCTTGCGTTGCGCCAGATCGACCTTCGCTTTGATCAGAGCCGCCTTGGCATTCGCCAGATTGGCCGCGGCTTGATCACGCCGTGCCCGATAGGGGAATGGATCGATCCGGGCCACCACCTGTCCCTTTTTCACCTGTGAGTTGAAGTCGGCATGGAGGCTCTCGATCATGCCCGATACTTGACTGCCCACCTGCACGGTAGTGACCGGATTGATCGTGCCCGTCGCCGTCACAGTCGAGACGATCAACCCGCGCTCGACTTGGGCGGTTCGATACCGAATCGGAGGCTTGCGCTCACCGCTAAAGATGACGTACCCGCCGATCGCGACCGCGACGGCCAGGACGCTGATAATCCAAATGGCCTTGCGCATGGTCATCATTCTACGTGGTTTGCGACTGACCGAGCAAGCAAGGACCAGGAATGGGAAGTGACGAATCCGACGCACGACGATGGAGAGACGAGCGGCTCGTGCGAACGCCGGAGGGTACTGGAACAGCTGGACGTGTGGTGGAGGTTATTGCGTGACGCTGATGCGGTCCTTGAGTAGGTCGAACGTGGCCTTGGGCATCACGTTCCTGGCCACCAGCTCGCCCTTTACTTTATAGGGTCGGTTGGCGATCACGCGATCGGCCATGTCTTTGGTCAGACCGAGGAAGAGCACCATGTCGCTGGCCGAAGCGGTATTGATGTTCACCGCCGACATGCCCGGCGGCGAAGGCGGTTGCGGGACGGCTTGGCTGGGACCGGGAGCCGGCGCGGCGGCTTCCGGAGCAGGCATCGGCTGCTGAGGCGGGGCCGGCGATTTCGGCAAGGTCGGCGGCGTCGGCAACGCAATCGCCCGTTCACGCTCCTTCAATTCCTTTTGATAGCGCGCGACCGTGGCCTTGAGCGTTTCGTTGTGCTTCTTCACGTCTTCATACTCTTGCCGGATCATCCGGTACTGGGCCGTCAAATCCTTGACCTTCTGTTCCAGCTCCTTGGTCCGCGTGTCGATGCTCGACCGCTCCTTGTCCCGGCTCTCTTTGATGCGCTGGAGCTCGGCCGACGTAAACTCCGCATCCGCCGTCAACTTCGAGTTGGCGTCCTTCAGGCTCTTGACCTGCTGCTCGAGCGCGCTCTTCTGCGCGCGGACCTTTTCGAGATCGGCTTTGACGGCGTCGGACTCAGCAATCGCGCCCATGTACTTGTCCTTGCTCACGCACCCGATCGGTGCCGCGATCATCAGTGCGATGCCGAACGCCAGAACCCGATTCATGTCGCCTCCCGCCTGATCATGATCAACATAATAGCGAAATCGCAAAATAGCGAAATCGATTGATGTGTAGTTCATGATTGGTGTTTTGTCAATAGCGCCTCGCTCAGCTCCGTGCTGCGCGATCCTTGACTGGCTCAGCCAACTCTGTGATCATGCCGCCGCTCATCCAGGGACTCTACATGGCGGATCGTGACGGGACGTGGGGACTGGAACTCGCGGCGATTCTCGGCGTCATCGAGGGATTGACCGAGTTCCTCCCCGTCTCTTCCACGGGCCATCTCATCATCGCCGGTCATCTCTTGGGCTTTACGGGCGCGGTCGCCGACAGCTTCGAAGTCGCCATCCAGCTCGGCTCCATTCTCGCCATTGTCGTGTACGAGTGGCAGAAGATCGCCATGCTGCTCTCGCAGGCGATCAAGGATCAGGCATCACTGTTCGAATTGGTGCGCGGGCATCGGAGGAGCCGCAACCGGAATTGGGCAGAACTTGTGGACTATTCGATGCGGCAACACCGGAGCTTGTGGTTCTTGGTCGGTCTTGGCGTGGCCTTTCTCCCCGCGGCGCTCGTGGGGTTCGTCGCTCACGATTGGATTGAAGCGTCCTTGTTCAACCCGGCCACCGTCGCCCTCGCCTTGATTGTCGGGGGAATCATCATCCTCTGGGTGGAAATGAGGCCGCGATCGCCCGAGGTCACCGACGTCACACAGACAAACTTGCGGAAAGCCCTCTCGGTTGGCGTCGCGCAATGCTGCTCGTTGTTTCCCGGCGTGTCGCGATCCGGCGCGACGATCATCGGCGGTCTGTTGGTGGGCATGGACCGACGGACGGCAACCGAGTATTCGTTCTTTCTCGCGCTCCCCACCATGATCGTCGCGACCGTCTACAAGCTGCTCAAGTCGCTCGCCCTCTTCGGCGATCAGGATATGATGGCGCTGGCCGTGGGCTTGGTCGTTTCGTTTCTCGTCGCCTGGGCGGTGATCGCCGCCTTTCTCACGTTCGTCAAGCGACACACACTCCGCGGCTTCGCCTACTATCGAATTGCCTTGGGCGCGCTCGTGCTCTTTATGGTTCGTTGAGTTCGCAGGATCAATCGCGAAGAGGACAGCATGACCGATACCGTGAAAGTCTTCGACACCTGGGTCACCGGCACGCAAGGCACGCTGCACTTCGATGTGATGACGACCGATGAGGAGACTGCACTCCGGCTCGCGAAGGAGTATTTGAAGAGCATCGGGGAAGACGCTGCCGTGGTGACGGCCAAGGAATGCCAATTCTGCCACAGCGAGCCGCTGGTCTTCTTCTCGGCCGAGCAGCAGCGGCAGTTCAAGGAGCAGGGCGGGTTTATCGTGAAGCTGCCGGCGTGAACGCGTGGCCGTCAATTGCAATCGTACTCGGATTAACGATTGACGTCTTGCTGCAACACCGGCTCGGCGCGGGACTCTTTCTTCTCGAGAGCAAAGCGGAGGATGAGGAAGAAGACGCCGACACTGATGGCGGCATCGGCGACGTTGAATGCCGGCCAGTGGTAGCCGCCGATGTAGAAGTCCAGGAAGTCGATCACTTCGCCGAACCGCAGCCGGTCCAACAAGTTCCCGATCGCGCCGCCGAGGATCCCGGCGATGCTCAATTGCCCCACCCAGTCGTCCTCGCGCAGCCGAAAGAAAATCATGCCGAGCAGGCCGAGCGCGAACACGGAGGTCAGCCCGAAGAAGATCAGTCGAAATGCCTGACCGCTCGACGCCAGCAGGCCGAAGGCCGCTCCGGGATTTCGAATGTAGGTCAAGCTAAAGAAGTCCGGGATGATCGGAATGGACTCGTGCAGGCGCATCGCCGTCATCACCTGCACTTTGCTGAGTTGATCGATTACGACCGTTGAGACCGTGACGAGTGCGAGGATGAGATAACGACTCTTTCCATTCCTCATCGAATCGCCTCGAGGCACCGATCACACAAGGTGAGATGGTCCGTGTCGATCCCGACCGATTCGCGGTAATTCCAGCATCGTTCGCATTTCCGGCCTTGTGCGGGAGTCACCTCGACGCTCAGGCCTCCCTCTCCACCGCTGTCCAGTTCCACCTGTGAGACGATGAACACCCCCGGCAAGTCGGTCCGATACGATTGTAGCAGCCGATGGGTCTGTTCGTCTGCCCGCAGCCGAACCCGTGCTTCCAAGCTCGACCCGATCGTCTTGTCACGCCGCTTCGCCTCGAGCGCATTCTGCACGGCTTCTCTGACCGCGAGCAACTGTTGCCACCGTTGGTCGAGCGTGGGGTCGCGCCACTGCGGCTGCGACTGAGGCCACGAGGCGAGGTGGACGCTGGCCTTCCCCGACTTTGCCTGCTCCGGCAGCATCCGCCAAATCTCTTCAGCAGTAAAGCTCAAGATCGGTGCCATGAGTCTCGTGAGTGCGACAAGAATCTCGAGCAGCACTGTTTGCGAGCCGCGGCGGAGCGGCGAGTCCCGGCGGAACGTATACAGCCGATCCTTGAGGATATCCAGGTACACCGCGCTCATGTCGACCGCGCAAAAATTATTGAGCGCGTGGAAGATCGTGTGAAACTCGAACGCCTCGTAGGCTTTGGTCACGCGTGGGATCAACTCGCCAAGCCGCAGGAGCGCCCAGCGATCCAATTCAGGCAATCGCTCGTACGGCACCGTATGCAACGCCGGATCGAAGTCATAGAGGTTGCTCAAGAGGAACCGGCAGGTATTGCGAATCTTGCGATATGCTTCGATCAGGTGATTCAGGATCTCTTGTGAGATCCGCAAGTCTTCGCGATAGTCCTGCGCCGCAACCCACAGTCGAAGGATCTCCGCGCCCGATTGCTTGATCACGTCCTGCGGCGCAACGACGTTGCCCGCCGACTTTGACATCTTCTTGCCCTGGCCATCGACGACGAAGCCGTGGGTCAAGACAGCGTCGTACGGCGCGCGGCCGTCGGTCACCACCCCGGCGAGCAAGGCGCTGTGAAACCACCCGCGATGCTGATCCGACCCTTCGAGGTACAAACTCGCCGGCCACCACCCGCGCGGCTTCAAGACCGCCGCGAAGCTCACGCCGGATTCGAACCACACGTCGAGAATGTCGCGCTCTTTTTCAAAGGTGGAAGCCCCGCATTGACACGTCGTACCGGCCGGCAAGAGATCCGCCGCCGAACGTTGGAACCATACATCCGCCCCGGACGCTTCGACGAGATCCGCCACATGGCGGATCACCGCCGGATCGGCGAGCACCGATCGGCATGCCGTGCAGGTGAATCCGGGGATCGGCACCCCCCAGACCCGTTGTCGCGAGAGGCACCAGTCGGGCCGATTGGCGATCATGCCCCCGATCCGGTCTTTCCCCCAGCTCGGGATCCAACGTACTTTGTGCTCGATCTGATCGAGCGCACGGCGTCGGAGATCGTTCGTCTCCATCGCGACGAACCATTGCTCGGTCGCGCGGAAGATCACGGGATTTTTGCAGCGCCAGCAGTGCGGGTAGGAGTGCGCGAGGCTGAGATTGTCTTTGTTGACCAGCAGGCCCTTTTCCCTGAGCCGCTCGATGATCTTGGGATTCGCCTTGAAGACATGCTGCCCGGCGAACTCGGGCACCTCGGTCGTGAACCTCCCCTGATCGTCCACGGGCGCGAGAATCTTGAGGCGCTCCGCTTCCGGCAGCGACGGGTTGTTGGCCATCGCGAGGAGATAGTCCTCCTGCCCGTGGCCGGGCGCGATGTGCACGCACCCGGTCCCTTGCTCGAGTGTCACGAAGTCACCCAGCAGAATCGGGGAAAGGCCGTCAGACAGCGGGCGCCGGCAGAGCAGCTTCGTGTCGGAGCGAGAGAGGGCCGCGCCCTTGAGCTTGCCCTGACCGACAAGGCTGTATTGAAATCCGCACTCTTTCGCGACGGTCGGCAAGAGCAGCTCGGCGATGATGAACACTTCATTCCCCACCTGCGCCAACGCGTAGTCGTAGTCCGGATGGACAGCAATCGCTTGATTCGCAGGCAACGTCCACGGCGTGGTCGTCCAAATGACGATCGACACCCGTTCGATCCCTTGGTCCGTCGGCAATCCGATCCCGTATCGCTCAAATTCCGGCAACGATGCCTGCACCGGGAACTTCACATAGATCGAGGGCGAGGTATGGTCGTCGTACTCGACCTCGGCTTCGGCCAGTGCGGTCTGATCGTAGGTACACCACAGCACCGGCTTGAGGCCCTTGTAGACATCGCCTGCCTCGACGAATTTGCCGAACTCGCGGACGATGGTAGCCTCATACTGGCGATCCATCGTGAGATAGGGATGCGCCCAGTCACCCAACACGCCCAGTCGTCGGAACTCGTCGCGCTGGATCTGCATGTACTTCTCGGCATACTGCGCGCACAGTTTCCGAATCGCGATCGTATCAAGCTGGGCCTTCTTCTCGCCCAGCTCCTTCATCACCTGATGCTCGATCGGCAGACCATGGCAGTCCCAACCGGGCACGTACGGCGCATGATAGCCCGCCATGGTCTTCGACTTGACGATGATGTCCTTCAGGATCTTGTTCAGCGCGTGGCCGATGTGGATGCGGCCGTTGGCGTACGGCGGGCCGTCGTGCAGCACGTAGCGGGGCCGGGATTCTTTCTGCCCTAGCTCTTGAATGCGCTCATAGAGGCGCTGCTCCTCCCACCAGTCCAGCATCTCCGGCTCCCGTTGCGGCAGATTGGCCTTCATCGGGAAGTCGGTGCGCGGCAGATTGAGCGTCGATTTGTAATCCATCATTCAGAAGTGCTGAGTGCTGAGTCGTGAGCATAATAATGGAAGTGGGAGAGCGATTGAATCGTCCCCAACTCAGCACTCAGCATTGAAAAGTGACAGTTAGCTGATCGCCATCATGCGGTCAAGGGCAATCTTCGCCCAGGCCTTCTCATCGTCCGGCACCGTGATGTGGTTGACCACGTGCCCTTCGGCCAGGTTCTCCATTGCCCAGCAGAGGTGGGGAGCGTCGATGCGGAACATCGTCGCGCACTGGCAGACCATTGAAGAGAGGAAGAACACCTTCTTGTCCGGCTGGTCGCGCTTCAACCGGTTGACGAGGTTCAGCTCCGTCCCGACCGCCCAGATCGAGCCGGCCGGCGCCTGGCTCACCGTGCGGATGATGAACTCGGTCGAGCCTACGAGATCGGCCTTGTTCACGACGTTCTCATGGCACTCCGGATGGACGATGACCTTGCCCTCCGGGTACTGCTTTCGAAAGTGATCGACGTGGGTCGGCTGGAACATTTGGTGGACGCTGCAGTGGCCTTTCCACAGAATCAGCCGCGCGCGCTTGATCGCGTCCTTTGTATTTCCGCCGTTCGGCATGTACGGATCCCAGACGATCATCTCCTCGCGCGGGATGCCCATTTTGTTCGCCGTATTGCGGCCCAAATGTTCGTCCGGGAAGAACAAAATCTTCTCGCGCCGCCCCCAACACCACTCCATCACGGCGCGGGCGTTGGAAGACGTGCAGGTAATGCCGCCATGCTCGCCGCAAAAGGCCTTGAGGACCGCTGCCGAGTTCACATAGACCGCCGGCATCACCGTCTCTTCAACCGGCAGCACACGGCCGAGCTGCTCCCAGCATTGCTCGACCTGCTCGATCGCGGCCATGTCAGCCATCGAGCAGCCCGCGGCCAAATCGGGCAGAATGACGGTTTGGTTCGACCGGCTGAGGATGTCGGCCGTCTCGGCCATAAAGTGCACACCGCAGAAGACGATGTACGGGCGATCAGCGTGCTGGGCGGCCAACTTCGCCAGCATCAGGGAGTCGCCACGGAACTCCGCATGCTCGATCACTTCATCGCGCTGGTAATTGTGACCCAGGATGAGCACGCGGTCGCCGAGTGAGCGTTTTGCGGCGACAATGCGGGCAAACAGCTCGTGCGCCGACAAGTGCTGATAGTCGGTAATTGGTAGTTGAAGCGGTGCGACTGTACTCACGGTCACCATACGTAGTTGTCGCAGTGAAACATAGATGCCACATTGTACGTCACAGGGATCGGACAATCAATCAACCGAACGGCTCATTCCCCATTGGACCCAGCACTCAGAGGGCCGGAATGGCAATTGACTTTGGAAAAAACAGAAGTGTACGATCCGTCTAGCTAGGGGAGCGTTGTCGTTGGCCGTGCACCGTTATTCGAAGAACGAATAACGAGAGACGATTAACGGCAAGATGCTGAGAGTCCTTGAGGACAACCCTCAGAACCTGACCTGGGTAATGCCAGCGTAGGGAAGCGGACAGCGAGTGGATCACGACTCAAGCCGCGCCCGCCCCAGGTGCGGCTTTTTTGTTTGCAGATTCGGAGGATACCATGAGCGATTCGGAACCCAGAGACAACGGCCACAGTCATGATGGGGCCAACGGCACCGTTCACGACCACTCGCGTGCCGCATCCGTCACCACCACCCCGTTCCCCGCTTCGCGCAAGATCTATGTCGAGGGCCGTTTGCCGGGGGTCCGCGTCGCCATGCGAGAAATCGCGCTCTCGCCAACCCGTCATGCCAACGGTGGACCGCCGTCACTCAACGACCCGATCATCATCTACGACACGTCCGGTCCATACACCGACCCGGATGCACATATCGACCTTCGTGCCGGGCTTCCGCCGTTTCGTGCCCGGTGGATCATCAGCCGCGCCGATTCGGAAGAGCTCGCCCAAGTCAGCAGCGAGTATGGCCGGATGCGTGCGGCCGATCCCCAGCTTGCGTCCCTTCGGTTCCAGCACATCCGCAAACCACTGCGCGCGAAACCCGGTCGCAACGTCACCCAGATGCACTACGCGCGCAAGGGCATCATCACGCCCGAGATGGAATACATCGCAATTCGTGAAAACCAACGCCGCGAGGTCGCCCGCGACTTGATGCAGTCCGGCAACGGTCACGGTGGCGGGGTTCGGGAGCATCCGGGGCAGGCGTGGGGCGCGAGTATCCCGGCGGTCATTACCCCGGAGTTCGTGCGGGATGAGGTGGCGCGCGGCCGGGCGATCATCCCGGCAAACATCAATCATCCCGAGTCCGAGCCGATGATCATCGGCCGAAACTTCCTCGTCAAGATCAATGCGAACATCGGCAATTCCGCCATCGCGTCCTCGATCGAAGAGGAAGTCGAGAAGATGATCTGGGCGATCCGCTGGGGCGCCGATACGGTGATGGATCTCTCCACCGGCAAGAACATTCACGAGACGCGCGAGTGGATCATCCGCAACGCCCCCGTGCCGATCGGCACCGTACCCATCTACCAAGCGTTGGAAAAAATCGGCGGGAAGGCCGAAGAGCTGACGTGGGAAATTTATCGGGATACGCTGATCGAGCAGGCCGAGCAGGGGGTGGATTACTTTACAATTCACGCCGGCGTGCGGCTCCAATACATCCCGCTCACGGCCAATCGCATGACCGGCATCGTTTCTCGCGGCGGCTCGATTCACGCGAAATGGTGTCTGGCGCATCACCAGGAGAATTTCGCCTACACCCACTTCGAAGAGATTTGCGAGATCATGAAAGCCTACGACGTCTCATTCAGCCTCGGGGACGGCCTGCGGCCCGGCTCGATTGCCGATGCGAACGATGCCGCGCAGTTCGCCGAGCTCGAGACGTTGGGCGAGCTGACACGAATTGCTTGGAAGCACGACGTCCAAGTGATGATCGAGGGGCCTGGGCACGTGCCGATGCACCTCATCCAGGTCAACATGGAGAAGCAACTCAAGGAGTGTCACGAGGCGCCCTTCTACACGCTCGGGCCGCTCACGACCGACATCGCGCCCGGCTACGATCACATCACGTCCGGGATCGGCGCGGCGATGATCGGCTGGTACGGGTGCGCGATGCTCTGCTACGTCACGCCGAAAGAACACCTCGGGCTCCCCAACAAGGAAGATGTCAAGGCGGGGGTGATCGCCTATAAGATTGCCGCGCATGCGGCCGACTTGGCGAAGGGCCACCCGGGCGCGCAGGCGCGGGATAATGCGATGTCGAAAGCACGCTTCGAATTTCGCTGGGAGGATCAATTCAATCTCTCGCTCGACCCCGACACCGCCCGGGCCTACCACGACGCGACGCTGCCCGACAACGCCGCGAAGGTCGCGCATTTCTGCTCAATGTGCGGCCCGCATTTCTGCTCGATGAAGATCACCCAGGACGTACGCGACTACGCGACCCAAAAGCACCTCGACGAGCAGCGGGCGCTCGAAGTCGGCATGAAAGAGAAGTCGGAAGAGTTCAAAAAGGCCGGCGCTGAAATCTATCTCTGAGGTCGACCATGGCGAAGCCCCAACCTGCTCCCTTGCGAGAACGTGACATTACACGCCAGATCGCGCGCGAGTACTACAAGGAGTTCGATCAGCTCATCGAGAGCGATGTGATCATCGTGGGGGCGGGTCCATCGGGGCTGATCTGCGCCCGCGACCTTGCCTCAATGGGCTTTCGCACGCTGGTCGTGGAGCAATCGCTGGCCTTGGGCGGCGGCTTCTGGTCGGGCGGCTATTTGATGAACAAGGCGACGATTTGCGCGCCGGCGAACGAGATTCTCGAAGAGCTGGGCGTGCCGTGCAAGCAGGTCAAAGACTGCGACGGCATGTACATCGTCGATCCGCCGCACGCGACCGGCGCCTTGATCGCAGGCGCCTATCAAGCCGGGGCCAAAGTCATGAACCTGACCAAGGTCGTGGACCTTGTGCTTCGGCAAGATGGCGTGCTCGAGGGCGTCGTCGTGAATAATTCAACCGCCGAGACGGCGGGCCATGACGTCATCCATGTCGATCCGATCGCGCTGGAGAGCAAGATCGTCGTGGATGCGACCGGCCATGACGCCGTGATCGTCGACCTGCTGCACCGGCGCAATCTGTATAAGGCGGTGCCGGGCAATGGCGCCATGTGGGTCTCGCGCTCGGAAGAAAACATCATGGACTACACCGGCGAGGTGTATCCGAACTGTTTCGTCATCGGCCTCGCTGTCGCGGCGGTGTACGGCACACCGCGGATGGGTCCGGCATTCGGCTCCATGTTGCTCTCCGGCCGCTACGGCGCCGAACTCATCAAGAAGAAGCTGAAGCAGGAATGATCGCGGGTCCCGTCGCCGAGCAGCCCAGAGGTGCTCACTCCCCGGCCGCCTCACCATCTCGGCGGCGCGCACAAGCATGGCGCTCTTTATTCATCGCGCCGTGCGCCCCATCTCCAGTGGGGCCCTTTCGTTGCGCTAACCGGAAAAGGAGGGGCGTCCAACGGGAAAGAGTTGGTCTTGGCCAGCTCCGGGTTGGGCGGGTGAGATAGACGCCTGGGGCGGGTGGGTGAGAATGACAGCCTGCTCGACGCCAACGGCGATCGTGAGATAAATGAGATAAAAAAAGGCAGAATGGATCTTCAAGATTTCTTGCTCCAGGGCGAAGGTAGTGAGGAGGCCAAGCGGGAGGCCTGGAACTACTTCCAGAAAGCCTATGAAGTGCAAATGAAGGGCGATCTGGAAGAAGCGGTGGAGTTGTACAAGCGTTCCATCGAGGCACATCCCACCGCGGAAGCGCACACGTTCCTCGGGTGGACGTATAGCTTCATGGGGAAATTGGATGACGCGATCGACGAATGCCATCGCGCGATCGCGATCGATCCGGAGTTCGGCAATCCGTACAATGATATCGGTGCGTATCTGATCGAGAAGGGCGAGTTCGACGACGCGATCCTGTGGTTCGAGAAAGCGATGCAAGCCAGGCGCTATGAGAGTCCGGCGTTCCCGCACTTGAACTTGGGACGGGTCTATGAGCGCAAAGGACGCTGGGATGATGCGCTGGAGTGCTACAAGCGGGCGCTCACGCTCAATCCCCACTATGCGCTCGCGAAGAAAGCCCTCGCGCGGCTCATCAGCATGCTCAATTAAGAGGATGGGTGAGCGAGAGGAAAAGGAGTTCGCTGGTGAAGGGATCAGAAGAACCGATAACGATTCTCGCTGCGGTCAACGATGTCTTTTTCTACACGAAGATTCGTGATGCGTTCCGAGATCGGTATGCGGTCGAGCGAGCGAAGAGCCAATCGGACATGAGCGAGAAAGTGAGCGGGCTCGTCCCCGCTGCAGTGATCCTCAATATGAACGATGATAAGATCGATGCCTTTCAGGCCCTTGCTGACTTGAAACGCGTGGCGGACGGGCGCATCCCTGTCCTTGCATTCGCGAATCACGAGGAAGTCGAGACGTGGCGGCGGGCGAAGGAGCTGGGCGTGACCAAGATCGTCTCGCGGAACGAGTTCTCGGTCAGGATGCGCGCCTTGGTCGATGACGTCCTTGCCAACGGCTCCGCCGCTCACCATCTCGATGCCACCATGAGGAAACCCTCGGTCAACGAACCATGACACAACTTCGTCTGCATCATCAGCACGTCAAGCAAGGCGCGATCTTTCACGGCGTCGCCGGCTGGCAGGTGCCGGCGCATTACGGTGATCCGATCGCCGAGCACCAGGCCGTCCGAGAGACGGTGGGAATTGCGGACCTCTCTCATCGGGGCAAGGCACGGGTGACCGGCGATGACCGCGTGAAGTGGCTCCAAAGCGTCATCAGTAACGATATTCTGCCGCTCACGCCGGGCAAAGGCGTCTGCTCGAGCTTTCTCAGTCACAAAGGGAAGATCCTCTCCCACTTTCGCGTCTATTTACTCTCCGACGCGCTCATGCTCGAGGATGCCGGAGAGGTCGGCGATGTAACCTATCAGGCGCTCCGCAAGTTCCTGCTCTACGGCACGAAAGCGAAATTGGAGAACTGCACCGAGTCGTGGGGGCTCTTGCTCGTGAGCGGGCCCCGCGCGTCCGACCTGATCAAGGCAGCCTTCGACGTCGATGCGACCACGCTGTCCCACTTGTCCTTCACGATCCACCGCATCGGCCATCATGACGCGCTCCTGATTCGGACTGAGGAGACCGGTGAAATGGACATCGAAGTCCTGCTGCCCGCGGACGGCATCACGGCGGCATGGGAGAGGCTCTGGTCCGTCGGTGCGCCGATGGGATTAAAGGCCGTTGGGGCGGAAGCGCGTGAGATGCTGCGGCTCGAAGCGGGACTCCCACGACTGGGGGCCGAACTGACGGAGGAGATTGTCCCACCTGAAGCCAACCTGGAGGGAAATTCGTTCAGCCTGACCAAAGGCTGCTACCCGGGACAGGAAGTCGTCGCACGGATGGACACCTATGGCAGCGTCCGTCGCCGCCTGGTTGCGCTCGTCCTGCATGATCCCGTCGTCCCGTCTAAGGGCGCCAAATTGTTCAGCGGCGAGCGAGAGATCGGGTGGGTCAGCAGCGCCGCCCACTCCCCCTCGTTCGGCTGCACGATCGCGCTCGGCTTTCCGCTCCGCGACTTTACCAGCCCCGGCACGAACATCTCCGTGGAGGTCGACGGCCAACGCCACGAGGCCACCGTTCGCCCACTCCCGCTCTATAGCCGCAGCTAGCATTGCTCATCCCACACTTATCGTTCGGGATTGCGTGCCGACGTGACCGCTTTCGCAAACGCGAGCACACTCCTTCGCTCCTCCTCGTCGAGAGCCAGCAAAAGATGGGCCTCCTCGCCGTGCATCAGTCGTAGGCTCAAGAATGGCTCCTCGCGGCGCTTCTCGCGGTTCTCCCACACGCCGTCGATCACCTGCACTTTGTCGAGGTGACCGACGGACACGATGTCGTAGCGAAAATAGGCATCGCCGATGACCATATCGAAGAGCACGTTTCCGACCGTGAGGACGAGCACGTTGAACCGACCTTGATCCTCGTACCCTTCCGGTAAGTAGCGGTTGGCATGCAGATAGGCGATCTTGCGGTCGCCAACGGCCGCGTGGATCTTCTCGCGCAACGCGGGGTAATCGATTTGCAGCGGCCGCTCGTCAGGACCCGTCGCGGCAGCCGCCGCCGCTTCGATTCGCGAAAAGAGATCCCCTGCCGTCATCAATCCAGCCATAATCACTCCTTCTCGTTCGCTCGATTGCTATAAGTTCTTCAGCTCAGCGCCCGCCGGCCGGGGCGCCGGTCATTTTCATGCGGACGGCCCGGATGATGCCCACGGCGGCGAGAGCCATCCACGTGAATTCCAACAACACGAACCCGATCTGGCGCTCGAGAATCGCGACCACCCCGAGCAGTAACGAGCCGATGATGTTCAGGGCGAGGTACCCGGCGTCCAATTCTCGCCAGAACCCGATCTGGATCATCGCATACGCACCAAGCACCATGAGTGCGCCAAGAACGGAAATGGATTGAACGATCATTGCGCGGTTCTCAGAACCCACGGGATGTTCAAACGGCCGCCCTTTGTACCACCCGGCCCACGCCAAGACGGGCCTCCTTCGGGAGGCCGAATGCGAGCACGAAGCGGGCGGTTTTTATCAGCATCCCTTCAAAACGGCCCCTGAACGTACGGCATGGCGCGGGCCGAATGCAAGGGCTTACTGAGCGGGCGATGCATGCATCGTGTGGGTGAAGCGGGCGGCGCCGGTCTCATCGCGAAGCGTCACGGTCAACGAGCCGTCGTCGACGCTGACCACGCCGAAATTCGAAAAGCCGCCATCCGAATAGAGCGTCGTCGGATTCAAATCGGGATTCGGCGGCAGGGGACGACCGGGAGCGGCCGACAGTGGTCCACAAATCAACTCATAAAAGTCGGTGGTCCCGTCACGATCCGCATCGTAGCGGTTGACCTGCGCATAGTGGACGTCGCCCGCGAGCCACACCACATTGCGAATACGGTGGCTGATGATGTGCTGAACGATCGTCTGCAGCTCGGTCAAGAAGCCGGTCCCATCCGTTGCCCTCGCCCAACTGTCGTTGCCCGGTACCGTCATCGTCCCGCCTTTGGGATTGGAGAGCGGCACGCTTGTCGCAAGTACTTTCCACGTGGCCGTCGATCGAGTCAGCCCATCAAGGAGCCATTGACGTTGTGCGCTGCCCAGCATCGTCTTCTGCGGCCCATCCTTCTCGCTGTTGGCACTCCGGTATTGGCGCGTATCCAGTAGGAAGAGTTCGAGATCCTTCCCCCATCGCACCGAACGGTAGAGGCGCGTCGGGTCATCGGACGCCGTGGTGATCGGCCAGTATTCGAGCAGCGCTTGCCGGCCCGCCGGCATCCACGGGTCTTGCGGGCCGGCGAAATTATTCCGAACTTCGTGGTCATCCCACATCACGAAGACCGGCACGACCCGGAGAAACCGCTGCAGCGCGGCCGCCTCGCGCTGATAGCGATGCTTGGCGCGATACTGATCCAACGTCGACGCGGTGAAGTCACTGCCGGGCTCATTGGGCGGCGAAGGGCAGCGATCGTCGGCATAGATGCTGTCCCCAAGCAGGATGGCAAATACCGGCGCGGCTTTGAGGATTTCAGTAAAAATGGGATAACCGTCTCCTCCCCGTCGACAACGTTGTTGGCCACCGAGATCACCACTCCACGCGAACGTCACGGGACGGCTCTGATCCGGCGACTCCGCCGTTCGAAACGACCCGCCCGCATCACCGGATGCCCGGAGCTCGTCCTCGCGGCCTTCCGGCTTCCCGGTCAAGACCGCGTATCGATACATCTGTCCCGCTTTGAGGCCCGTGAGGAGAACCTTCGCCGTATAGTCCTGCTCGAACGTCGTGTCGACCAACGAGGAGCGGCCCGTCGCTCCGTCGTCCGCCCTCCATTCCACGACAGCCTTAGCCGGGCCATTGGTCCTAAACCACACGAGCGCGGAGTGAGCCGAGACGTCACCGACGGCAACACCTTGAGGAACAGGTCCGGTTCCGGGTTGGGGATGTTCGGCAAAGGGACTGCCGGGCGGTAGTCCCGGAATCGCATCCGCTCCACAGCCCGCCGTAACACAGAGGAGACCGGCTGCAAGCAACGGCCACAGAAAGCATCTTCGATTCTCTTTCACTCTATTTCCCTCGGATTTTAGTGCGTCGATCGATCGTGGACCACGGAGAAGCGAGACGAGAACAAGCGGGCGAGAGCTGCCCCTTGCGGTCCTCGTCGTGCCTCCGGCATACTGACAGGGCGATTCAACGAGAGGTTATGAGGCATGAATGAGGAACGTTGCATGATTCAAGGATGTTCTGCCCGCGTCTATGCACCCGGCGGCACCAGCTCCTTGTGCAAAGAGCACTTCGTCAATTTCGTCAACTGGCGCCGGCGCCGTGGTCCGGCGATGTTCACGAAGTACGCCGCCATGACGATGGAAGAACGTGATGCGGTGGTCGCCGAATGGAGCAAGACGGTGAAGGCCATTGAATGAGACGCAAAAACGTTCGAGGCTCGAAGTTCGACGTTCCAGGTTGAAGAAGGGCCGGTTACCCCGCTAATCCCAGTTCCAGCCTTGCTCCTATTTCTGAATCTCGACTCCGACTCCGCTTACGGCTCCTGTTCGGTTAGCCTCGAACTTGCAACGTCGAAGGCTTTTTCGAATTACATCACCGGCGACCCGTGGTGATGGATCATCAACCACTGGTCGCCGACTCGCTCATAGAGATTGGTCGCCAATACCTGACTCTCCTGCACGCTCTCGCCTTGCCGGCTGGTGATCTGCTCGGTGCAAATGACCCACCCCAGGTCGCCGGCCACTTGGACCAAAATCTCCGTCAAGTCGAACTTCATCGAAAACGTATTATTGAAAATCAAGACCCAGGAATCCCGAACTTCCGGCCACCCGACTCGCTGCGTCCAACCCGGGTGAATACATGTCACGTAGTCCTGCTTAGCCCACACCACATCCATTCGCGCGATATCGAGACTCTCGAACGCCTCGTAGAACGCGCGATTGGCGTGACTCAATTCTTCGATGCGTTGCTGAATCATCTCAGCCTCGGCAGTGGAGGCGTATCATAGCGGAATCAGCCTCGTCCTTTCATCGCCTTTTTAAGGACTTGGTCCACGGCATTGCCTCAAGGCCGTCTCTGCGTGGTATAACGACCGACATGACCGACGCTCATCCGCGCCACCCGTTCCATCCACATCCGCTGCTCACACACCCCGACTTGATGACGCTGATTCCGCGATACTGGCCGCGGCGGCATTTGCTCCGCGACGTCCCGAGCGAGTCTCGTTTCTTCACCGTCCAGCCCGGCAGTCGGATCCTGGGCTTCTGCCATTGGCATGCCGAGCGGCTGCGCCACCCCACACTGATCCTGATTCATGGTCTCGAAGGATGCAGCGAGTCCCACTATATGCGCGCCATCGCCACCAAGGCATGGCGTGCCGGATTCAACGTCATCCGTTTGAATCAACGAAACTGCGGCGGGACGGAACATGAGACGCCGACGCTCTATCACAATGGCTTGAGTGGAGATCTACTGGCCGTCGCGACCGAGCTGACCGAACGGGACCGACTCCCGGCCCTCTGGCTCGCCGGCTACTCCATGGGCGGCAATCTCGTCCTTCGGATGGCAGGCGAGGTCGGCGGCGGGTTTCCGCCGCTGAAAGGAGTGGCGACCGTCTGCCCGAACATTGATCCCGCCGCATGCATCGAGGCATTGGAGCAACGTCGCAACTGGTTCTACCATCGGTTCTTCCTGCGGAGCTTGCAGGCACGGCTTCGGCGAAAGGCGCAACTCTTCCCCGGGAGATTCGACCTCACCGGTCTCCAAGCAGTGTGCAGCATGCGCGAGTTCGATGATCGCTACACGGCCCGCGATGGCGGATTTCGCGATGTGGACGATTACTACGACCGCAGCGGCGCCCGGCACGTCTTGGCAAACATCGCCGTCCCAACCTTGATTCTGACCTCCGAAGATGACCCGTTCATTCCGCCACAGATGTTCCGCATCCCGGCCATTACCGGCAACCGTGCGATCCGGCTGATCATGCCGCGCCATGGCGGGCACTGCGGGTTTTTTCAGCGTCCGCGCCCGGATGAGGACTGTTATTGGGGGGAAAACCGGCTGATCGACTTTATTTCAGCGGGGGCCGAAACGTGGAAGGAGTTCGGGCGGCCTCTGGTTACAGATACGGAAAGGGATCACCCGCACGCCGACGGCCATGCGGGTAGGAGGCCAGCAGTTTCTTTCGCTGGTCGGGCTTCAGGATCGCTTCGGCGGCCCGCAAGGTTTTGAACCCTTCCAACCGTACGGCGGTTTGCGCCTGGTCCGACTTCCGCAAGGCCGCTTCGATCTCCTCGAACGAAGACTTGTCGTCCTGGACCAAGGTTTGGACATGCAGTTCAGCGACCATGAACTCCGCCTCGGCGGCGAGTCTTGCTTCCTCGTAGCTGACGATCAACGATTCGAATTGTGCGGCTTGGTCGCGTGAGAGTTGATACTCTTTTTTCTGCGCGACGAGGGCTTGCAACATCTTGAGCACAAAGTCGTCGTTGTCACCGGCGGCCGGGACGTGGGCCGCATCGAGTACCTCGCGGATTTTGGGGAGTAATGTTTCCGGACTCAGCGGCTTTTGAAGGAAGGAGGCACTCTCTTCGAGAATGTTCTCACGGAACAGCATATCTTTCGGGTAGCCCGAGATGTAGAGCGTCTTCGTGTCCGGCCGGAGTGCCTCCAACCGCCTCGCCAATTCCCTCCCATTGATCCCGGGCATCATCACATCCGCGACCATCAGATGGATGGGGCCACGATGCCGCGCCGAAACCATCAAAGCGCCGCTGTTGAACTGCGCGTCGAGAACCGAGTAGCCCTTCATTTTGAGCGTTTCGCGAATGAGTGCCCGGACCGTGTTGTCGTCGTCCACGACCAGCACTGTCTCTTTTCCGCCAGGAAGTTGATCAAATGAGATACTCACGCGTCGCCTTCCGTCCTATGGATAAGTCCCGTATGAGTATAAACGATCTTTCGTGTTTCGCTACAAAAATCTGCTAGTTGAGTTCCTCTATGCCTCGGCCGTTCTTCCGGTTTCACCGAAGGTTTGAGTCTCGCACGATATTTGCTGATCACCGTTAGGACACCTAAATGGTCGTTACGCCGTTCACTGCTTGGCCGCGAAGGATCCCAGATGACCCAGCAGAAGCCCGACGCCACGACTCGATTGGAAACCATCCTGCTCGTTGACGATCACGTCTCCGTCCGCAAGCTCGTCGGGACAGTCCTCAGCGGCCGGGGGTATCGGGTTCTCGACGCTTCGGATGGCGATGAGGCAATCCGCATTGGAACCGAGTACGAGGGGCCGATTCACTTGCTCCTGACTGACGTGGTGATGCCGAGGATCAGTGGACCCGACGTGGCGGAGCGCCTCCTCGCCCTTCGTCCCGCAGTCCGCATTGTCTACATGTCGGGCTATATGGGAGAAACGCTGTTGAAACGGCTGAACGTCACGCACTGCGATGGATTCGTGCAAAAGCCGTTCGGGCTTGATGAATTGCTGAGAAGCGTTCGCGCCGCGCTCGATCACGCCGAGTTCTCATCCTAATCAGCGGAGCGAGGGGACACCACGATTTCGACACGGCGATTTTTCTGCCGTCCCACGTCGGTACCGTTGCTCGCGACCGGCCGTGTTTCAGCATAGCCCACCGCGGACAGCCGGTCGGCCGAGACGCCCCCGGCCTCCAACGCACGCAACGCGTTCGCGGCCCGCGCGCGTGAGAGTTCGAGATTGGTGCGATATTGCCGGGCCAGCTTGCCGCCGATAGGGATATTGTCGGTATGCCCGCCGATTTTGATCAGCCGGTCTGGAACGGATTTCAGCACATCCCCGACGAGTTTGAGGACTTCAATCCCCGCAGGCTTCAGCCTCGCCTCACCGGACTCGAATAGCAGATCGTCTGCTAGATTGATGACCCACTGCTCCCCCTTGCGGTGAACGGTCATCGTGCCCTTGGCGATTTCCGGCTGCAGCACTGTGGCCAATTCTTCGTACGTCTGGATGATGCGTCCCTCTTCTTCGGCCGCTCCTCTTCCACGGGCCCGCTCCTCCGCGAGCTGCCCTTCTAGGTCGCGCACCCGCTTTTCCAGCGCAGCCAGCCGCGCCTCCTCCGCCGCCCGCTGCTCCGCGCCGACCGACTCCTGGCGGCTGTCATCCCCGATCTTCTGAAGCATCTGGCATCCGATCAGAACGACCGGAGCAATGGCCAGCAGTGTCGCGAACAGGAGGCGCATCAGGCAATGAGAATGAGATTGGAGTGGCAATCGATTCCCGCGTCTCTCCGGTAAGTATAGACGGATTTCGGGAATACGCCGGCCGATCGTGTGCAGGAGGCATCAGCCGGCCCCGAACGAAAGAAGATGGCCGTTAGGCAGCTTTGACATCGGCCGTGCAGGCCCGACAGCGGGTCGCTTTGAGCGGGATATCGGACAGGCAGTAGGGACATGGTTTGGTCGTCGGGACCTCGGACGCCGGCTCCGGCTTTCGTGTCCAGCGATTAACTTGCCGCACGAGCATGAAAATCACGAAGGCCACGATCAGGAAGTCCAGCGTCGACTGGAGAAACACGCCATAATTGATCGTCGGCGCCCCGGCCTCTTTAGCCTTTGCAAGCGATTCAAACGGCTGTGATGCAAGATTGACAAACAGGTTGGAGAAATCCACGCGCCCGACGATCATGCCCATCGGCGGCATGAGAATGTCATTGACCAAGGAGGTCACGATCTTGCTAAAGGCTGCTCCGATAATGATGCCCACCGCCATATCAAGAACATTGCCGCGCATGGCAAAGTCTTTGAACTCTTTGAGCATGGTCGCCTCCTTGCCTAGGTGGAACGACAGTCTGCTCTCTGCTCCTATCAAATGCGTAGCCCGTTGTCCATATGGAAGAGGCGCCGTGCGCAGAAGAGTCACCCGTCACCGATGCTCGATCTGGATCATTTCTACTGAGATTGGCGGTCAAAATACGTGACGCAGGTCAAGCGTCGGGGGAAGGGGTGAGCAGCAGACCGAGGTCGGTCAACCGCCGGTAGAAGGTCGCCCGGCTCATCCCGAGCAGCCGAGCGGCCAGCGTGCGGTTGCCATGGGCCCGTTCAAGCGCTTCGCGAATTCGATCGGCTTCGTCCTTGGGATCCGCCGATCTTTTGACGTGCGGACTTGGCGTGAGCAATTCGCCCCGGACGATTTCGGGCGGTAGGTCATCGGCCTGAATGACGTCGCTTCGACAAGTGAGGACGGCCGCTTCAATGGCGCTCTTAAGCTCTCGAACGTTCCCGGGCCATGGATAACACGTCAAAATCTTCATCGCTGCCACACTGACCTCACGGACCGCCTTCCCCATCGCGGCGGCGCACTGCACGAGAAACGAGGTGACGAGGAGCGGGATGTCTTCGGGACGTTCCCTCAAGGCGGGTAAATGAATGCGGGCGACACGAATTCGATAGAGCAAGTCGGCGCGAAACGAGCCCTGACTCACGTCCTCAGCGAGGCGATGGTGGGTGGCAGCCAGAATCCGGACATCCACGGTCCGCGGTTTCGATTCCCCCACCCGCGTGATCGTCTTGTCCTGCAGCACGCGGAGCAGGCTTTTCTGCACCGCCGGCGACACATCCCCGATTTCGTCAAGGAACAGCGTGCCGCCGTTGGCCGCTTCGAAGAACCCCTGTTGGTGATCGAGCGCCCCGGTGAACGCTCCTTTCTTATGTCCAAAGAGCTGACTGGCGAGCAAACTTTCGCTGAGCGCCGCACAATTCACCGCAACGAAGGGGCCGTCCTTCCTGGTGCTCAACACGTGGATCGCGCGGGCCACCATCTCCTTGCCGGTCCCGGTCTCGCCTTCGATCAGCACCGTCGTCTCGGCCGGTGCAAAGGCCTGCACCTGTTCATACACATGCCGCATCGCTGGGCTCGTGCCGATGAGGTCGTGAAAACGGCTTTTTTCTTCCAATTGGCGGGCAAGCCGCTGAACCGTTGCTTCAGCCTGATGCCGTTGCTCGATGTTTCGGGCCCATTGCTCCGCGACCCGGAGACGAACATGGAGAAGATCGAGCCCCACGGGCTTCGCCATATAGTCGTTGGCGCCAGCCTCCAGGACTTCATTCAGATCCCCCACCTGGTCGCACGCGGTGATCATGACGATGATGCTCCGGTCACCGGTTGGATGCGACCGGATCAGACGACACAGCTCGAGCCCGTCCATGCCGGGGAGCCGCCAATCGAGCACGACAAGCGGATAGCGCTCGCGTTGATACGCCGTCCAGGCATGTTCGGCATCCCCGCATGCCTCGACGTGATGGCCTCGACTTACGAGCACCTTTTCGATGAGCCGACGCATGTCCTCGTCGTCCTCGACGACGAGGACGTTCAGGCCGCTCGTGCTCCGGCGGTGGGCCGGGGCCCGCGGAGGCGCGACACCGCCATCATTCATAGACCACCTCGAGCCGGTCCAAATACCGGGTCAGCTCCTCAACGGCGGTGGTGACATCTTCGATATTCCGGTCGGTGGCCGCTCGTTCGATGGCATGGCCGATCGATGAGATGCCGTCGAAGCCGTACCCCCCGCCGTCCCCTCTCATGCGATGGCCCAATGTCCGCATCGTCTCAAAATCGAGGCTGGCCAATGCTCCGTGCAGGCGCCGCACGTCGTTCCGGCGATTCTCCAAGAAGCCGGGGATCAGCTCTTTCAGGTCCGAGTCAATCGCCACGCGGATCGGTTCCTTCATCACCATGTACTCCTCCATCAGATCGTCTTTCGGCCATACTCGTTGATCGCCGACAGCAGCGTCGCTTTTCGAATCGGCTTGGTCAGATGGGCGGTGCAGCCCGCCGCAAAGCTCTTTTGCTCTTCTTCCTTCATGCCAAACGCCGTCAGCGCCAGGATCGGAACGGGCGGCCGGCTGTGCTCTTGCTCCCAGCGGCGAATCATCGTGGTGGCCGTGTAGCCGTCCATGATCGGCATATGCATGTCCATCAGCACGAGGTCATACCGCCCGGCTTGAAAGAGCTCGACCGCCATCTTGCCGTTCTCGGCGTAATCGATCGTGCAGTTGGCCTGCTTGAAATACGACTGGATCAGCATGCGATTGTCTGGTGAGTCCTCCACCAAGAGGATATGGAGCGGATGATCCGTCTGCGACGGCGGCACGGTGACCACGGCGGGTGCCGTCCCGAGACCATTCGGACGGTTCAGCGCGATGGTGATCGCCCGTCTGAGATCCGATCGACGGATCGGCTTCACCAGATAGCCGCCGAGTCCCAATCGATACGAGTGCGCGATATCGTCGCTGCGATTCCCGGAGGTCAGCACCATGAACGTGGTCCCCGGCACGGTGCCCCGCGCGAGGAACTGCTGCACGACCTCGAAGCCCGACAAGCCCGGCATCCGACAATCGAGGAGGACGAGGCGATAGGGAGTCTCGTGTCTAGCGGCTTCCAACGCCGCGAGAGCCGCCGATCCGTCGGCCGTTTCATGCACGAGCGCGCCCCACGAGCCCAGCGCTTCCCGAAGGATCAACCGATTGGTGGCGTTGTCGTCCGCGATCAGCACCCGGACGCCGGCGAGGTCGAGTTCCGCGGCCGGCGCCGAATCGGTTCGCGACTGAAGCTGGAAGCAGACGGTAAAGGAAAAGGTGCTGCCTTTCCCCTCCTCACTTTCCACCCACATGCGTCCGTTCATTAACTCGACCAGCCGCTTGGAAATGGTCAGTCCGAGGCCCGTTCCGCCGTGCCTGCGCGTCGTCGAGGAATCGGCCTGGGTGAACCGCTCGAAGATCATGCCGAGCTTGTCGCGGGGGATTCCGATGCCGGTATCACGAATGGTGAAACGGATGACGGAGGGATCGGCACTCCCCGGCTCCCGCTCGACTCGAAGCGTCACCTCCCCGGCCTCGGTAAATTTAATGGCGTTGCCGATCAAATTGAGCAGCACTTGTCGCAAGCGGTTGGGATCGCCGACGAGGCCCACGGGCACATCGGGCGCCACGGAACACGCGAGTTCGAGATTCTTCTCGCTCGCGCGCAATCCCATCATCTCCGCCGTCTTGTCGACGATTTCGCGCAAATCGAAATCGATCCGCTCCAGATCCAGATAGCCCGCCTCTACTTTGGAGAGGTCTAGAATGTCATTGAGGAGGTTCAGTAAACTGATGCTCGCACGCCGGAAGATCCCGACGTATTCCTGTTGCTCGGGACTCAATGTCGTTTCCCACAGTAAGTCCGCCATGCCAATGATGGCGTTCATCGGCGTCCTGATCTCATGGCTCATGCTCGCCAAAAATTCACTCTTCGCTTGGTTGGCCGATTCGGCCGCCTCCTTGGCCTTCTTCAGTTCCTCTAGGGCGCGTTTCTGCTCGCTAATATCGCGCAGCACCCCCATTACGCCAACGATCCACCCATCGGCCTGACGAAGGACCGAGGCCGAGAACAGTCCGTGAAACAAGGTGCCGTCCTTTCGGCGACTCACCACTTCCCGCACATGCCGCCCCTGCTGCATGGTGACGGCGGTGATGTCCTCGCCGATCCTCGGTTCGTTGAACAAGAGGTCCACCGGCCGCCCAAGCACATCGTGCGCCGAATAGCCGAAGCATTCTTGAGCCGCCGGATTGAATTCGATGAGGCGGCGCTCCGGATCGACCACCATGATCATGTCCAATGAACTCGCCACGATGTTGTTGGCAAACGTGCGAGAGGCGATCAGTTCGGCTTCCGCCCGCTTTCGGTCGCCGATGTCCCGGCACGTGCACAACATCATGGTCGGCACATCATCGCCTCCGTCGAGGCGACGGAGTGAAACCTCCACTTGCACGGCCTCCTGTGTCTTCTTTCGAGCCACCAACTCCCCATGCCACTGCCCATCCCGCTCGAGCAGCGGCAGCACCGCCCGCTGAATGTCTGCCAGCTGAAGGGGGCTGTGAAGTACCGTCCACGACCGGCCGATCAACTCCGCGATGTCGTAGCCGTAAATCTCGGCATGCGCCTGGTTCATGTAGGTGAACCGGCCATCAGCATCGAGCAACGCCACGCCTTCCATCCCGTGATCGATCGCATATTGCAGCACCACGCGAGCCTGCTCGGTGCGTTTGCGGTCGGTGATGTCTTCCGAGATGCCCAATAAATACTGCGGCTGACCATCCTCCCCGACGATCGGCACTTTTTTCGTCCTGAGCACGCGTTCCCCGTGCTTGGTCTGAATCGTCTCCTCCGGGATCTCGAGCAGACGGCCGCTCTGCAACACTTCGCGGTCCTTGTCGGTAAAGAAATCGGCTTCCGCCCTGGGGAAAAAGTCGTAATCGCTCTTTCCGAGCAGCATGTCGCGGGAGTAGCCGAGCAGTTCCTCACCGGCCCGGTTGAAGCGCACGAACGTGAGGTCCTTGGCATCCTTCACAAAAATCATCGCCGGGATGTGCTCCACGATACCGTTCAGGAGAGAATGGGCCCGCTGCATCTCTTCCAGCACCCGCTTTCGGTCCAGTTGCTCGTAGAGCAAAGTCACCAGATTCGACAGCGCCACCGCGAACATCTGCTCGTCGCGAAACCACCGGCGGGGCGGCCCCACGTGCTCGCAGGAGAGCATGCCGAGACGATCTCCATACAAGTAGACCGGCACGACGATCACCGACGAACAATTCGCGCCCCAATCTGATCCGCGCGAGGCGCGTCGATCGCTCAGATCGTCCACCGTGACGGGGCCATTCACATGGAGGGCCTCGAACAACACCGGATTTTGAGCGCATGTGAGCACGTCGCCAGGCCGATGGTGGCCGGACTCGACATCGTAGATATCGACCGACTGAGCCGCTGATCGGTCGGCCTCGCACAACCACACCGACACCCGGTGGACGTGGAGCGCCTGCGCCGCCGTCTCGGTCAATTGCCGGAGGGCCGCCTCGACACCGCGGCGCTCTAACAGCGTTTCACGGGTGAGCCCGATCAGTGCCGCCTGTTGCGTGGCCACTCGCTCAGACTCGCTTCGTAACGTGTCTTCGACTCGCCGCCGGCCGGCGATGCGCCGTCCCAGGCCGACACCAACGAGCGTGAGCGCGATCGCGACTGTGCCGCTGAGCCAGAGGGCCCCCCAGTCACCTATACTCACGCGGCGCCTCCGTGTTCGAGCAAACCCGGAAAGTGGTTCTTCGCACAGTCCTGGCAAACCCCATGCGTAAACTCCGCTTCGGAATGATCTCGGATATACAACTCGATCTGCTGCCAATTTCCTTCGTCGTTTTGAATCTTCTTACAGAACGAGCAAATCCTGATCAGTCCCCGCAGCACCTGAATCTCCCGCATGGCCTGCTGCAGCTGGACGTTCTTGGCCATCAAATCCTCTTCCCGCGACTTTCTGGCATCGATTTCCCGCTTCAATGACAGCGCCGATCGCACCCGAGCGAGCAGCTCGATTTTGCGGACCGGCTTGGTCATGTAGTCGACCGCTCCCGCCTCGAATGCCTGGGACAGCAGGTGGGGCCGGTCGTCCGCCGTCACCATGATCACCGGCGTATCGGCGAGCCAGGGATCGGCTCGCAGACGCCGGCACACCTCAATCCCGTCGATCGCGCCGAGATTGATATCGAGCAACACGAGATCGATGTCCCGCTGTCGCGTCGCCCCAGAATCGGCGAGCATGGAAAAGACCTCGGCAGCGGAGGCGGCCTCGATCACCTCGGTATAGCCGGCCGAGGACAATAACGCAGCCAGCAACTGCCGCGACTCGCCGCAGTCGTCGACCAGCAGAATCCGCATCGGATCGGGGTTCGTCGTCCCCTCCTTCTTACTTACCGGGACTGCCATGACGCCACGCGGGTCATCTCACCCCAGGTGGCCTTCGTGCCCGACAGCCAGCGAATCAGTCCGATGAGCCGCCACACGGCATTCAACTGGCGGTATCCGAAATTCTCGATCACCGCGACGGAAAAGAGTGTCAGCACCTGAACTGGTCGCGGATACATGTGAAACGAGAGTTCCTCGAGCAGCAGCGCGGTGACGGACAGCAGCATGCCAAGACCGACTTCGACGACGAGAAACGCCAGGGCCGCCTGAGCCGACACGACACCGGCCATCCAGCACCAGGCAGTCAGCACGTAGCCCGCCACGACAACGAGGGGGCTGAAAAATTCGAACAAGAGGATGAAGGGGAAGGCCATCCATCCGACCGTTCCCCCCTTCGGATGCGCGCACAGCTCGCGATTCAACGAGAGGCTCTCGCACAACCCGCGCTGCCATCGGATGCGCTGATTGCGGAGCGTCCGTAGATCCTCCGGCGCCTCCGTCCAACAGATCGGATCAGGCACGAAGGTAATACGATACGGGATGCCCGACAGACGGCAGTGCCGGTGCAACCGAACCACCAGCTCCATATCCTCGCCGATCGTCTGCGTCCGGTATCCCCCCACGGCGATGACCATCCTCTTATCGAACACGCCGAACGCGCCGGAGATGATCAGCATGCCATTCAGTGGCGACCATCCCAAGCGGCCGAATAGGAATGCGCGGATGTACTCCACGATCTGGAACAAGGCCAACAGATTCCTCGGCAGCCCGATCTTCATCAGGAACCCGCCGCTGACCTCGCAGCCGTTCGCGATCCGTACCGTGCCGCCCGCCGCGATGGTGCGCGGCTCCTCGAGAAACGGCTGGATGATCCGCTGCAGGCTGTCGCGCTGGAGAATCGAATCCGCGTCCAAGCTGCAGAAAAACGAATACCGGGACACATTGACCCCGGCATTCAAGGCATCGGCCTTGCCGCCGTTGTCCTTGTCGATCACACGGAGATTGGGATAGCTCTTCGACCGATAAATCCGGCGAACCGGCTTCGTGCTGATTTTCGTCTGATACACTTCCGGGAACGGCATGAGGGCAAATTCGTCGATCAAGACATCGAGCGTTCGGTCTTTGGAGCCGTCGTTGATGACGATGATTTCGTATTCGGCATACGTTAGCTGGAGAAGAGAGCGGACCGAGCTCACGATCGTCGCCTCTTCGTTGTATGCCGGTGCCAAGATGCTAATTGGCGGCTCGAATCCAGTATAGCTTTCGGGCAGACGATCAAGAGCATGTTCGGGCATGTATCGGCTGAGGGTGATCAACGAAATGGCATCGAGAAGCAAATACCCCACGGCCATTCCAATGAAATACAGCAGGAAGAGCCACTGGCCGAATTCTATTGCACGATCGATGGGGGACACGTTTCCCCTTACTAGACCACCGCGTATTTGAAACAGTGTACGTGAAATCAGTTATTTGGGCCATTCGCCCAGCCGCGCGAGAGACCAATCAGGGCAGTCCCTCGCGATCGCGAGCAGCCGTGCCGGCGGTTGTGTACGTCGTGTCCATGCTTCTCCTCCGCGTCGCCACGTCTGTCGCGGCTGAAGAAATTCCTCTCCACGCGCCCATCCCCGACGACGTGCAAGAGATTGAAATCACGTACAGTGAGGCCAATCGGCCTGTCGTCGCCTTCAATTCGAATCCACAGCGATCGTCTCGCCCACGCCTCCGTCCGCCACACGCCTCCTTCGATCTTCTTTCCGTACTCGCCGACCCCGTCGCCGGCTCGGCATGTCGCCGGGAGGCATCCACCGGACCCGGCCTAACGGTCAACGTGCCGCCATCGACAGGGCCGGCGGCCTGCGTAATCCCTTTCAAACAACACGCACTGCTTGATCTTTTGTCGTATGACACGCTCCTCATCGAGGGTCGCGCGTCGGGTTCGGTCACCCTGACCTTCAGTGGCGAGGGCCCTGACCCGAGCCGCCCGTTGACCGAGCTGGTTCCCCTGAGCGGGACCTTTGATCTTGAGCAGCCCTTAAGGCGGGTCTTCAGCGGTTTGGACCCGCGACACATTGGCCACCTCGTCCTGCTCAGTGACGGTCAGCCCGCTCAAGTCCAGATTGCGACCCTCACGGTCGACCAACGATCAAGTCGGAAGCCGCATCGGAGTTCCCGTGGCATATGGGTCTGGGAATACCGCGACGTGCTCGCGAATCCGGAGCGGATCCTCCTCGACTGCCGCCGATTCGCTGTATCCCGCGTCCTCCTTCAGCTTCCCGATCTGAGAGACGGGGAGGACGTCTGGGAAGCGTATGGACGTTTTGTCGCTCACGCCGCCGCGGCAGGCCTCGAGGCAATCGCCCTCGACGGCGATCCTCGGGCCATTTATGATCCCGGGCCCCTGATCGAAAAGGTGCAGCGCCTTGTCTCGCTGCTCCCACCAGAGCGACCGGTGTCGATCCAACTCGACATTGAGCCCTATCTGTTGCCTGAGTTCTCACCGCCCACGGATTACCGGCGATACATCGAGGCGTTGGATCGCGTGAAGCAGGCGCTCAACGACCGCGGTCGTCTCTCGGTCGTCATGCCGTTCTGGTTGACCGAGAAATTTCTCGACGGGCGTCCCGTGGCGTTTACGGTGATGGACCGGGTCGATGAGGTCGCAGTGATGAGCTATCGGACCGATATGGATGAGGTTCGGGCGATCGCCGACGATTGGTTACGTTACGGCGACCTCGCGGCAAAGCCGGTGTGGCTCGCGTTGGAGACCCGGCCGCTGCCTGTTGAACGGCGGCTGACGCTGATCCGAGAGCAACGGGAGAAATTCGTGGAAGCCTATCTCGACCGACCCGGGCATCGCCTCATTCTGAACCCAGCCGATGCACGCGAGCCGAGACCGGGGTGGGAAGGATTTCGGGTGGCGCACCGCATCACCGTCCGTCCGGAGCGCTTGACGTTCGCGGGGCGGCAGCGGCGAGAGGTTGAGGCGGCGCTCGCCGTCCTCGATCGACTTCCCTTTGCAAGTTCAGCCGGCATCCTCATCCACGATTACACCGGCTGGCTTTCGCTTGCTCCATGACGATGCGTGTCCCATTGATCGTCATCACCGTGCGGATGCAGATCTTGATGCTCGTTGCCGCTTGGGCCTTGCTTCTTCCCGGTCTCTCACCGGCAGCCGATGCGCCACCCGACATCACGCTGGTCGAATCACCCCGGCAATGGCTCGCGCAAGCGCATGAACAGGAGGAGAAGAAGGACTTCGAAGCGGCGGCCGCGCTCTATCGTCGTTACTTGGACCTCAAGCCCGAGGACGACGAAGTGAGAGCGTTCCTGGCGCGCGTGCTGTCGTGGCGGGGTCAGTACGCTGAAGCCGAGGCGCTGTATCGAGACATCTTGACGCGGCACCCCATCGACCTCGACGTCCGGCTCGCGCTGGCCCGGGTCATATCCTGGCAGCGACGCCTGGAGGAGGCCCGGGCGCTCTACGAAGCAGTGTTGGAGGACGATCCCGACAACCTTGAAGCCGTCCGGGGTCTGGCCGACGTGCTGTTGTGGAGTGGGCAACGCACTGAGGCGCTGCGGCGGTATCAAGCGCTCTACGCCCGGATTCAGGACCCCGAGGTCGCTCGGCGGATCGATTCACTGAAAGCAGAGCTTGACTCCTTGACGCCCAACCAGGCCCAACGCGCGCCAGTCGGCGTCGCGCAGCGCACACCGGTGATCCCGTTCCGCGATTATTATAAGCTCGGCTACAGCCACTTCACGTATACGAACAAGGTGCCCCAGGAGCATGACGGTCGCATCGAAGTGGGAAAGGCGATCGGTGCTCAGACTATTGTGGGCCGCCTCGATCAGATGAACCGCTTTGGGTTCAACGACACGCAGCTGTCGACAGAGGTGTACAGTCCATTATGGCGGATGGCGTGGGGCTACGTGGCGGGCTCGACCGCATTCAATCCGGATTTCCTACCCACCTGGAGCGCGGGCGGGGAGCTGTTCCAGGGGCTCGGAGCGATCCATCGCGCCATCAGTATGTTCGAGCCTTCGATTGGGGTTCGGCACATGGCCTTTCGCACGGCCAAGGTCGATATCCTAACCCCGGGCTTGACCGTGTATTTGCCCTATGACCTTTGGATCACGGAAAAACTGTTCTACGTCCCCGACACCGGCTCGATCACGCTGGCATCCCAATTGACCTGGCAACCGAGCGAACGTGTCCAGGTCTTCGGATCATATGGGTTCGGAACAGCCGGCGAGCGGATTACGGCGACGGTCGACTTTACCCGGGTCTCAAGCAAGATCGTCCAAGGGGGTGTGACGTTTCCGCTCGCGCGATTCCTTTCAGCCGAAACGTCGGTCTACTATGAAGACCGCAGCATCCTCTACGTCCGGCGCGGCGGCACCTTTAACTTGATCTTTCACTGGTAAATCCCCCAGGCTTTCCTTCTTCCGGCCTCCGCTCAAGGAACGGCGCCAACATCTCTCGCGCAAGGGGCGGGCAGCGTTCGTGAATCCGTACGAGGTCTTCGGCTGAGAGAGAGGGAAGGCGGGCCAGTGCGTCCGCAGCACGGTGGCGCACCTCCCAGTCGGAATCGCCGAGCAGGGCGACGAGAGACGCCTCGTCTCCCTCCGCACCCATTTTGCCCAATCCGCTCGCCGCCGAAGCGCGCACAATCGGCGATGCATCACGGCACGCCTGTCGCAGCAACTCGAGGTCCTGTGGATCTTCACATTGCGCGATAAAAGCCACGCAGGCGGCCTTCACCGCCGGCGCGTCGCTCTGTCTCGCCAGGCAGCGAATGATCGGGAGTCCCGGCAATCCTTTGATCGCGCAGAGGTACTGAATGAGACGAACCGCGGCGTCTGGCGGCGAAGAGGCCGCGGCCTGCGCCAACCGGCCGGCACTCGCGAGGGGGCCGGCTTCACTGAGGAGACCGGCGACTTTCGCGGGGGACCAGTCCGTCCGGGAGGCGATCATCGGAAGGAGGACATTGAGCGCGCGCTCCGCATGGATCTGCACCAGGGCCCGTGCCGCTGCTAACGAGACGGCCGGATCCTTAGATTTTGCGAGCCGCACGAACTCGTCCCACATCGACTGATCGCGCAAATGGCCGAGCGTCGTAATCGCGAGCAGCCGCTTGCGGATGTTGCGATGCTTCAGCAATTGTTTTGCGGCCGTATCCATGCCGGCTCTTCTCGCCAGGTCATTGAGGCCCGCCATCTTGTCTTCACCAAGCAAGGACTGATGGAAGTAGTTCCAGAAGTACAGAAAGGCCGGCACCTCCCGGCGAGCGACCGGTGGAACCTCCTGAGGGCCTTCAACGAGACTTTGCACCATCAGAGGTCGCCAGCGGTCGTGAAATTGTTGACGAAGGCGAAGCTGCCGGACCTTTGAGAGATGCAGGCCGAGCACCGCGAGAAAAATCACGCCCACGAGCACGATCTCCGCGACCCCGACTCTCAGCACCAACGCCGCCAGCGTTTCATTCGATGCGGTCATGCTCGCCAGGTTACCGAGGGTGTTTGAGAAACCGCCGCAATCGCGCCATCAATTCTTTCGGGTTGAACGGCTTCACGACGTAGTCGTTTGCGCCGGCATCGAGCGCCCGGACGATGTCGCGTTCGGCGGAGTCGGCCGTCAGCATCACGATGGGAACCTCCTGCCACGCCTGCTTCGACCGAATCAGCGTGACCAGCTCGAACCCGCTTTGGAAGGGCAGCATGATATCGAGCAGAACCAACCGCGGAGCGGCCATCGTGTCGATGAGTGTGTGAGCGGCACGGCCATCCGGCGCAAGAATCGCCTGATACCCTTCGCGTTCAACGAGGAATCGGAGGAGGGTGAGCATGTCTTGGTCGTCATCGACGATGAGAATGGTCGGCTTCGCGCCGGCGGTCTCCGGTCCCGTCACGTCGTCGCCTCCTCAAGTGTGACGCGACTCTGCCGATGCACGAGCCAGACGCCGGCGAAGATCAAGGCAATGCCCAGCACCTCTCGGAGACCGATTTCATCGTGAAGGATCACCGCCGACAACAACAGCGCCGAGACCGGGATCAGATTCACAAAGATTCCGGCCCGCGAAGGCCCCACACCCCGCACGCCATACAGCCACGCTTGTTGGCCCACCGCCGTGGCGAAGACGATGAGATAGAGTAGTGCCGCCCACGCAGCGCCCGAGACGTCGGCCAGACCGCGCGCCAAGACGTGTTGATCCATCGCCAACAGCGGAATCTGGAGCACGATCGAGATCAGGAGCGTCGTCCAATTAACGGTCAGCGGCGACAAGCGCTCCATGATCTGTCGGCTTCCAATCGTGTAGACGGCCCAACTGACCAGACCCAACACGACTAGTGTACCGCCAATCACGGGCCGGTCTCCGGTGACGGTCGCCCCGCGCCCGATCCCTGAGACTAGGGCGACCCCGACAAACGACACCATGCAGCCCAGCCATACCGCCCGAAACGGCACGTCTCGGGTCAGGAGCGACGACAAGAACGCGGTGATCGTAGGACTCGCACCGATGATGACGCCGGCGGCCGCGGCGCCGATATACCGAAGACCGAAAAGGGTCAGGAGGTGATTGCCGAGGACGGCCAGCCCGAGCGCCGTCAGGGTGAGCACATCACCTGGCGACCATCGCGCCTGCCCACGCTCCTGCCACCACCACAACGGGACCAACAGGCACAGCGCACCGACGCCGCGGAAGACGGACACTTCGACGGCAGAAAACGACCCGAGCGAGATTTTTTGGCCGACGATGGATCCGCCCCAGACAAGGGCCGCGGTCGTGAGTGCCGCGTAGGACATGAGCACGGATGGCGACATCGACATCACATAAAAAAAGGTCCTTCAGATCCAGACGATCGGAAGGACCTCTCACCAGTACGTCGATGTGGAGACGAGCGAGCGTCTCGCATTTCGGCGGCTTATAGCAGTGCCGCGCCGAGCAGTCAAGGAGGTTTATCCGGTTTCAGAACCGCTACGAGGTCGACACGGTCGCCTTGCGAACCATCAGGATGCCGTCTCGAACGGTCAGCAAGACGGCCTGCACGCGCGGATCGGCGGCAATGCGCCGATTCAACGCCTGAATCACCTCCGTCGATTCGTCCGGCGGCGGGGAGGAAAGGACGTCGCCGGACCATAGGACGTTGTCGATGAGAATGAGGCCGCGAGGCGCGAGGAGATCGAGCGCGCGTTCGTAGTAGCGCCCGTAGT
The DNA here is from genome assembly GCF_979581665.1 of Nitrospira sp. Vd2. Lineage (NCBI taxonomy): Bacteria > Pseudomonadati > Nitrospirota > Nitrospiria > Nitrospirales > Nitrospiraceae > Nitrospira > Nitrospira sp. Vd2. The sequence goes on from NZ_CEFZSK010000011.1 coordinate 119,360, forward strand.
TGATCTTATCGGCATCAATGAAAATGAGATCGAACGGACCGGAGAGTCGCGCCATCGTGTCGAGGGCGGGCCCAAGCTTGACCTCGATCTTGCCTCCATGCGGGCTTCGGGCAAAGTAGCGCTTCGCCACCGCTACCGACTCCTCGTCGAGATCACAGGTGACGACGCGCCCATCCGAGGGAAGCGCCTCGGCGAAACACAGCGCGCTATAGCCGGTAAACGTGCCGATCTCCAGCACACGGCGCGCTCCGATCACTGTCGTCATCATTTTCAAGAAGGCGCCTTCGAGCGGCCCCACCAGCATCTGCGGCGACTCCATCATGCGGTGCGTCTCTTCCCGGAGCGCGCGGCAGAGGGGCGATTCCGGCCAGGAATGCGCCGCAGCGTAGATTTCGATATCGGGCAGCACCAACGGCTTCATGGCTTCTCTCCGACAGCTGTGCGGTACGATTCACCCCGGCTAGGCGGGAATCGACAATCGTGCCGCTATTCCGTACACTGCATCTTCATTCAACGATCGGGTATTTGGCAAGGAGGATGGATGAGGACGCTCGCCACGCTTGCCGCGCTCACGGCACATCTCACGGAAATCCAACACCTCACGAGTGCCGCGTCGGTGTTGTCGTGGGATCAGGAAACCTACATGCCGGCTGGAGGGGGTGAAGCGCGCGCCCAGCAGATTGCGACACTTCAGACGTTGGCGCACGATCGCTTGGTGGCGCCGGAGATCGAGCGGCTGCTGAGCCAATGGGTCGACCCAACCACCGGCCACGCGATTGAGACTCCACCCGATGCCTGGGATGAGGCTTCGCGCTCGCTGCTCCGCGAGGTGTGGCGCGACTTCAGCCGGGCGAAGAAACTCCCGTCCGATTTCGTCAATCGGCTGGCGAAGGAAGCATCGATCGCCCAGCAAGTATGGACACAGGCGAGAAAAAAGAACGACTTTCCGATGTTCCTCCCACACCTCACGACTCTCGTCGCGCTCAAGCGCGAAGAAGCCGAGTACTTGGGCTATGCCGAGGCGCCGTATGACGCCTTGCTCGATACGTATGAGCCCCGAATGACCGTCGCCCGCCTGACCCCGATCTTTGCCGAATTGAAACCGCGCCTCGTTGCGCTGCTCAAGCGGGTGATGCACGCGTCCGTGAAGATCGACGACTCGATTCTGTACCAGGCGTACGATACGGCGAAACAGCTTGAATTCGGCCGTCTGGTACTCACCGCGATGGGATATGACTTCGAGCGGGGTCGCCTGGATCTCTCCGCCCACCCGTTCACCACCTCATTTCATCCGACGGATGTACGGGTCACCACACGGGTCTACGAAAAAGAGCTGCCGGCCTGTCTCTTCAGTTGCATTCATGAAGGCGGGCACGGTCTGTACGATCAAGGGCTCGACCCCGCGCGGTACGGCACCCCGCTTGGAGAACCGTTGTCGCTCGGCATTCATGAAAGCCAGTCGCGGCTGTGGGAAAACTGCGTCAGTCGCAGTCGTGCCTTCTGGCGCTGCTTCTATCCGCTGCTCCAGCAGACGTTTCCCGAGCCGCTCGCGCGCGTGTCGCTCGATCAGTTCTATGCCGCCATCAATCGGGTCAAGCCGTCGTTGATCCGCGTCGAAGCCGATGAGCTGACGTACAACCTTCATATCATGCTGCGGTTCGAGATCGAGCAAGCCGTGCTGGCCGATCAGGTGCGCCTTGACGAGCTGCCCGAGCTCTGGAACGCCAAGATGCAGGAGTATCTCGGCATCACTCCGCCCAGCGATACCGACGGCGTGCTGCAGGACGTGCATTGGTCGTTCGGCGCCTTCGGTTATTTTCCGACCTACACGCTTGGGAATCTGTACGCCGCGCAGTTCTACAATCAGGCGCGCCGCGAGATTGCAAACCTCGAACACGAAATCGCCGCCGGCCGCCTGACGGTCCTGACCAAGTGGCTCAACCAAAAGATCCACCGGTGGGGACGGATGTTCACCGCCGAGCATCTCCTCGAGCGCGTCACGGGTCAGTCACTGACTCCGCAGCCGTTTATCGAGTACCTGGAACTGAAATATGGCGAGCTGTACGCGCTGTCCTGACAGGCGGCGTGTGTTCGGCCGCCGAGCCCCGCCGAACGCCACAAGGATGAGCTGTGGGCGCTGAGAGACGGCAAGCCTTCCGCCTCACCATTACAATGCCGGTGGGCATTGCCTTCGCCGCATCAGCGGAGGAGTTGGTGATCAGCGCGCAAACCGTCAACATCAGTGCGGGCGGCATCGGATTTGTGACAAGCGCGGCGTACGATGTGGGCGATCTGCTGGCCCTCATCCTCGACCTCGGCGAAGACCCACGATTGCGCCTACAGGCTCGCGTGCTCCATGTGGACCCGCTTCCCCGTCAGCGAGATCGCCGTCGCATCGGCGCCCGCTTCACCGAACTGGCGCGTCATGATGAAGACCGGCTGGTGCGTTGGATTCTTCGCCGCCAAGCCGAGCGTCTGAAAGATCACTACAGCGTGTAAGGGGTGGTGCGGCGGCAAAGATGCACGCGGCTGCGACAGCCGGTTTCTTTGCCGATCAACAAAGGAGGTTGCTGGATGAATATGCTAGTAACGTCGGTGCTCGGCGCCATCGCGGTCGTCGTGGCACTGGCAAGCCCTGCGAAGGCTGAAGGGTTGCCTGATGTGCTCGGCATTCAGCTCGGCATGCCGGCGCGCGAGGCCCATGCCAAGCTGCAGGCCGCCTTGCCCAAGTACAAGATCCAGGTGGGATCGATCAATCTGCCGACGATCGACAAACCGGTGATCCTCTCGTTTTCGTCAGGGACACACAATGTGCCGGAAGGAATGGAAGGCGACGAAGTCATCGTCGATGTGACGCTGCCGCCGAACAAGCAGGTCGTTTGGCGGGTCTATCGGGTGCATTTTTTCCCGGACAAGGGCATTCTCAAGACGACATTGCTGGCATCGTTGCGTGAGAAGTACGGGAAAGAAACGCGTGCCGAGAACCAACAGGGCAAACCCACGACGGATGACACCCACATCACACGGATGCTCTGGCTCATGGACGAACAGGGCCGCCCGACTCCGCCCCCTCCGCTGAACGGGATGGTCGATCCGATTTCGTCGTGCCCCGCGCGAGTCGCGAATAGCCAAATCGTCGAAACGCCGGCGCCCAATTACGGCAACAAAGATCTCGCCTGGTGCATGTCGTCCTATACCGCGGTGAATGTCGAATTCACGCCGAGTCCGGCCGTCCCTGAGCTGTACACCCGGCTGTACGTGACCGCCGTGAGCCTGCCCATGGGCGCACGCGCAGGAGAGACCACGAAAAAGTGGAAGGACGAGATCGCCCAAGGTCAGCACAGACAGGACATCGAGAAGGCGAAGCAGCAGGAGAAACCGAAGTTGTAAAAGCCTGGCGTTTCATCACACTTTGGGAAAAGGATCCCGCCTACGCGCCGGAGCCAGCTGCTTCTTATCTACCCATCGTTCATCGTTGAAGGTCGGACAGCCTTCGCCAATGTGGGGCAACTTTTCCGATGCCCACCGAACGATCGGCCCTCCTTCCGCGTCGTGGGTCGGAAATAGAGGGAGCTAAGACCGTCGCCCCGCCCCCGGATTCAGAGAACTAACACGCGCGTCACCGTACCAATGCCTGGAGACGAACGGCACAACCTCCCTCTACGCCCTACTATTTCAGGCGAGATTGTTCGCTCGGTCGCGGCTCGGGGACGAGTCCCGGCTCTGAGGGACAAGGCGCCCGCACGATGCTCGGAAAATTTGCCAACATCTTTCTCTGTTGTTGCTCGAGTTTGTCATAGTATGCCTGAGCATCCGCTAATGACTTAAACGACGGATCGCCTGTCGATGCGGGTGGCGTCGTCGCACACGAGCACAGCATGAGCAGAGCAGCCCCTGTCCACGTGTAGTACCGCATAGTCTCCTCCTGCTTTATATTAAGTCGACCTTTCCTACCTTCTTCATCGTAGGCAACACGGCAAAGTGGACGCCGTCAGTCGCTTAGGAAGTTCCATCTCTAGGCTGGAGGAACGATACGTAGGTAGGCTTGGTCTGTTCTACGTGATAAGGAGGACGTCGCGTTAATAGCCAAGACTCGCATTCACGCGCGCCAGCACGGCGGGAGGGAGCGTCAGTTCGTTCTTGACCTCGATCCGGCTGGGGACGAGCAGCGTGGTGTGAAAGGAGACGTCCCGGATCGCGATTTTGAATTCGGGTTGCGCCGGCGTGCTGATTTCCACCGCTTCTACGGCCTTCATCACGGCATCGGTCTCCTGCGGACCGTAATGCTCGATGACGGCGCGGAGAATCTCGATCACCTGCTTGTTCGCCTCGGCCTGCTCCTCTTTGTCGGCCTTCTCAATGGAGTCCAGAAATAAGGCGAGCGCCGGGTCCGCCGCCTCCGCCACGCTGAAATTCTCGACCCGCTCCTTTCTGCGCAACGACATGAGGTCGTTGTCGAGATCCTTGCTGAATACGCCATACGCGTACCGAAAGAACTCGAAATGAAACCCCTTGACGCCCTTGTTGAACATTTGCAGCTCGGAGAGGAACGCGAGTTGTTGCAGCTTGACGTCGTTCAATAATCCGAACGGCTCCGCGAGCTTGAGCAGGTACAGCAGCAGGATGCGATCGACGGTGATCTGATTCGGCTTACGCATGCAAAAGCAGGCCGAGGGTTAAGGTAACGTTAAAATCAGAAGACGAGCGTTCCCCATGAGGTCACAATTCTTGCCCTGAACCTCAGCCTCAACCTTCTCATTTAATCTCCGCGGTCAGGCCCTGCGCCATGACGATCTTCGTATCGAGGTTGTACGTGATCGCTTTCGGATGGGTGAGCACGGGCAGCAGGCCGGCGGCGGACGGAATGAGATTGCCCGATTGCTTCACGCCCCCGAACGGCATCCGGACGCCCGCGCCGATACAGGGCAAGTTCCAATAGAAGATGCCGCAGCGAAGATGCTCTTCCGCGTATTTCGCCTTGCGATAATCCTCGGTGATGATGGCGGCCGAGAGGCCGAATTTCGTATCGTTGTACACGTCGACGGCCTCTTCGATTCCGCGGACCGGCACGATGGCGACATGCGGGCTAAAGGCCTCTTCGGTCAAGCACACGCTGTCGGAGCGCCACGGGCCTCGGTAGACGAACGGTTTGAGCCAATAGCCGTTCGGCGTCGGCGGCGGCTCCGAGTTGCGGTCCAGCAAGACCTCGAAGCCCTCCTTGCGCGCGGTCTCGTTGAACCGCCGACCTTTCTCGACACCCTGCTGGTTGATCATCGTGCCGTAGAACACGTCCTCATCGAGCGGATTGCCGACCGTTACGCGCTTGGCGGCGCCGACGAAGCGCTCGCTGAACTGGTCCGCGATCCGCTCATCCACCAGTAACCGTCCGGCCGTCACGCAGCGTTGCCCCGCCGTCTTGAATGCTGACAGCACGCCGGCGGACACCGCCATGTCGACGTTCGCGTCGTCCATGACCAGCACCGCGTTCTTGCCGCCGGTCTCGATCGTGCAGACCTTGTCCGCGTGCTTGGCGACTTCCTGCTTGATCCAGCGTCCGACGTCGTAACTGCCGGTAAACAGCACCACCTGCGTCTGCGGATGCGAGACGAGCGGGGCGCCCACCGCTTCCCCTGTGCCGTGCAGAACTTGGAACACCCCGGGTGGCACACCGGCCTTCTCGAAGTAGCCGGCGATCTTCGCCCCGCACATCGGCGTGTACTCGCTCGGCTTGAGGATCACGCAATTGCCGACCACGAGCGAGAGGCCGGTCAACCAAAACGGGAGCGCGATGGGAAAATTCCACGGCGTGATGGCGACGACCACGCCGCGCGGCTCCAAGACATCGAAGCAGCGCTTGCTCGGCACTTCATCCGCCAAAACCTTCCCGTATTGCCCGATATGGCCGTACGAGAAGGCATACTGCGCCGTATGAATCGCTTCGACGACGTCGGCGCGCGCTTCATTGATTTGTTTGCCTGCCTCTCGGGCTACGGTGTGCGCGAGCGCTTCACGGTCCGCGTCCATCACCTCGGCGACACGCAACAGGTATTCGGCCCGCTTCACCATACCCAGCTCGCGCCAGGCTTTGAACGCGCGTTCCGCCGCCGAGACCGCCATCTCGATGTCGTCGCCGCTCGATTCGGGAAAGGTGCCGATCACCTCGTCCCGATTCGCCGGGTTCCGGCTCTCGAACCACTGATCGCCGGGCGCGCTCATCCACCGTCCATCGATGAAGTTGTGCATCTTGGTGGCCGTCATCGAGCACCTCGCGTGTCAACGTCCTGACGAAACTATACGGCCCGGTGGGGGAGGGGGTCAACGCGGGTGTTCAGCGGATTGAATGCCGGCATGGCACCGAATCCATGGCGGATCTGGTAGCGAATGAGAAATTGCGGGAGCGGTTTATTGTTGATGGCTGGACCCAGGCCGGCCTCGCCACCCGGGTGGCACTGATAGCAGTTCCGCATGAACACGACTTGCCCGTGCCGCGCCGTTTCGGTCGTCAACACGATCGGGCCTGCGATCGGCTCACCGCGCCTGGCGGAGCCACACGCCGCCATCGTCGTGCAGAGTAAGACGAAGAAGATGGCGAGGCCGCGTGTCATCGGGTCTCTCGTGCAATCCGCCACAGCACCCCCGTCCCTCGGCGAGGTTCCGTGGGTTCATACGATTCGGTGTACGGGCCCCGAAGCTTCTTACCCTGCCCGACCGTCATCACGCCGAAGTCGACCACATACAGGATGCTCCCGCTCCGGTCGAATCGGGCCGCAATGGGCCGCTCCAAGCCCCCGCCGCCGATCCGCGACGCGGGTCCATTCTTACGGCCCTTGTTGACCGCAAATTCTTCGATGCGGCCGGTCTCGACATCGACGCGTACGACCTTGAACCCGACCGGGTTCACGACCTTGCCCGACGTCGGTGACTGATCGCCGAAGAGCGCAATGAACGCCTCGCCGGGGTAGCCGAACGCGGCGTTACGCGAGAAGTCAAAGCCGGTGGCCGACGCATGAACGTCGAGAATGGCGGCCGGGGGCGGCGGAAGATTCGGTGGCTCGAGCAATAGACGCGGGGGACGACGCTTGCCGGGTGGAACGAAGTGGTCGCCGAGATCAAGCGGGCGCTGCCCGTGAAAGTCCGGCCAGCCATGCCAAGTATCCGGTTTGACCCGCCACAGCAGGTCGCCGGTCCCGTGCACGGGCCGACTGCCGTGTTTGCGATTGTCATAGCTGTTGTCGGTGACAAAGAGCGAGCCATCCGGCGAGAACGCGAGCCCGAACGGATTGCGAAAGCCCCACGCGACCAACTCCAGCTTCCGTGAGTCAGGCGCGAGGCGAAAGACGGCGCCATTGCAGGGAAGGCGTCCCTCGATGACTTGGCCCTTCACCGTGGATGTCCCAAACGGCACAAAGGCACCGGTCGTCGCCGTGTCGTTGTCCTCCGGAGTCAGCGGATTCCCGGACGTAAAGTTTTCCCCCGTCAGCCGGATCGTGCGGCAGGGCGTGTCGTGGGCGTGCGGAAATCTCCGCAGCCAGCCGAACTGCGCTTCATCTTCGCCGATCACACCGGCGTTCGACAGCGTCCCGACGCTAAAGTAGATCGCGCCGTCTCGTCCGATCACCGGGCCGTTCGTATGATGGGCGCCCACACTCGGCAAACCGGAGATCACGCGCTCGATGCCCCCGTCCGGACTGATCTGCAAGATCCCGCCACCCCGCAGCACGCCGCCTTCGGCGACATAAAACTTGCCCCGATGGTACGCCACGCCCGTCCACGGCCCATTGTTGTCACCGGACGCGATCACGACCGGCCGGCCGTCCGCCTCGATTCGCAGTAGTCTCGGCGTGTCCCATGCTTCGCCGTACGAGTAGCCGGCTTCCACGACGTACACCCGGCCCTCGTCGTCGAAGTCCACCCCGGTGGGAAATGTGAGGCCGGTCGCCACCACCTCGAGCCGATAGCCCGATGGCAAGGCGACGTCGGCGGGATTGACGGAACGGGGAGGCGTAAACGTGGCCTGGCTGCCACCCGACGGACTGCGCCACTCGTAGCACTGAGCGAGCAGGAAAGCGCAGATCAGCACGCCGGTGATACTCAGTGCAATGCGGTGTAAGTATCCCTGCTTCATGCGCCTCTCACTGTATCTCCGTCTTTCGTCACCCACTGTCGGCAGAGGGAGCCTTTTTCTGTCACGCCGTCTGTGCCCCCATCCCTGCCGCACTGAAGAGCCACCGGCGCTCTTCGAACTGACAGACGTTTACCGACAGAGTAGCGTGACGCGTGCTGCTTCTCGATTTTCGTCTCTCGGCGTACCTATGACCGGCGAGTCATGAGAACTGCACTGAAGATCCATCGCTCCTCTCCCTCTTCGACGTTCTTCGTCTTCAAGACCGTTCTCGAAGAACGATTAACGATCGACGGCGCACGATGGTTGGACGAATCATCTACCGCCCTGAACGATAACCACGATGCGGAGCACTTCTGCCGACTGTTCTCGTTGGCCGCACGACAGGTCGGGAGAAGCGAGATCGTGCTGAACCCCGGTGAGTGGGCACGCCTCGAGGCCGTCGGCCTTTCCTGGGAACTGTCGTCCCGCGTGGATGAATGGACGCGCGTGCTGCTCCTCCTGATCGGCTACGAATCCGGAGTGTACGAGATGCCGCAGATCGTCGAGAGCCTGTTCTTGAACGGTGATCTTCACGAGCGGCGCGCGGTGCTGCGGAGCCTCCCGCTGCTCCCCGATCGAGAAGCGTTCGTCCCGCTCGCCCAAGAAGCGTGCCGCACCAACATCGAACCGCTGTTCACGGCGATCAGTTGCGAGAATCCCTACCCCGCGGCGTATTTTCACGATGCCGCCTTCCACCAGATGGTCTTGAAGGCGCTGTATCTCGGCATCCCGGTGAAACGTATCATCGGGCTCGAGGAACGCCGTTCGCCCGAGTTGCGGCGCATGGCGCTCGACCTCGTCAGTGAACGGCGGGCGGCGGGCCGCAGCATCCCCGGAGATCTTTGCGACGTGCTCGACGCCGGTGTGCACCGAGACGGGACATGACGTGAAATTCTTCGATCCGCATATCCACATGAGCGCCCGGACGACCGATGATTATCAGGCGATGGCGTCGGCTGGGATCGCGGCCGTCATCGAGCCGGCGTTTTGGGTCGGCGAGCCGAGGACGCACGTCGGGACATTCGAAGATTATTTTCGGTCCTTGTTAGGGTGGGAGCCGTTTCGGGCCAGCCAGTTCGGCATCACGCATTATTGCACCTTGTCGCTCAATCCCAAGGAAGCGAACAACCCGAAAGTCGCCTCCGGCGTGATCGACCTGCTACGGCGCTATCTCGTCAAGGATCGGGTCGTCGCAGTCGGCGAGGTCGGCTTTGACGAGATGACGGCGGACGAGGAGACCTATTTCGCGCTTCAGCTCGAGCTGGCCAAGGAGTTCGACTTGCCAGTCCTCGTCCATACGCCGCATCGCGACAAGAAGCGCGGCACGGAGCGGAGTCTTGCGCTGATTCGCGAACTCAGCTTTCCGGAAGAGCGCGTGCTGATCGACCACAACACCGAAGAGACGCTCCCGCTCGTGCTTCAGACCGGCTGCTGGGCCGGCCACTCGATCTATCCGAAGACCAAGATGGACGAGCCGAGGATGGTCGCACTCGTGAAGCGCTACGGCGCCGATCGCATCCTCATCAACAGCGCGGCCGATTGGGGCATCAGCGATCCCTTGAAGGTGCCGAAGACCGCTCGCCTGATGCTGAAGAGCGGGATCGCCGAAGACGAGGTCGAGCAGATCGTTTGGCACAACCCCGTTCGGTTCTTCAGCCAGAGCGGCAAACTCAACGACGGCCTTTTGAACGGCACCGTCATCGATCAGACCCAACTCTGGGAAGGCAACAGCGTTCTGCGCGGTCAGGCGGCGCGTCACGCCTAGGTTTTGGCGCGACAGAGACCACCGGGTGAACAACCTTCCGGCCGTGGCGCGCCAGAGTTTCCGACAGGCAGTGGCGACGAGCACCGAAAAGGGTGTCGCTGCGCGATCACGATCTCAGGCCGTGGCGCGACAGAGACCACGGGATGAACCACCCGCCGGCCGTGGCGCGCCAGAGACCAACCGGTCGTGGCATCTGAGCGCTGGAAATGGTGTCGCTGCGCGGCTCACGTCTTGGCGCGAAGAGGCCCGGGATGAATTACCGGCCGGTCGCGGCGCGCCAGAGTTTCTAGCCGGCAGCGCCGACGAACACCGTCATGAGGTGGCATGTATCGGACGCTCGTGCTTGACGTCGTGGGGCTCACGCCATCCTTGCTCGGTCCTTCCACTCCCCATCTCTCTCGGCTGGCTCGCGACGGTGCCATGCGGCCGCTCACGACGATCCTGCCGGCCGTCACCTGCTCCGTTCAATCGACGTTCACCACCGGCCTGCTGCCGTCGGATCACGGCTGTGTCGCGAACGGCTGGTACGATCGTGAGCTGGCGGAGGTGCTCTTTTGGCGGCAGTCGAACCACCTCGTCCAAGGTGAGAAGGTCTGGGAGGCGGCGGCCCGGCTCGACTCCAGCTTCACCTGTGCGAAGCTGTTCTGGTGGTACAACATGTACAGCACGGCGACCTATTCCGTCACGCCTCGCCCCGTCTATCCGGCGGACGGCCGCAAGATTCCCGACCTCTACACGCAGCCGGCCGCGCTGCGCGAAGAACTCGCTGATCACCTGGGGCCCTTTCCCCTCTTTCATTTCTGGGGGCCGGCGGCCGGTCGCCGATCGAGCGAATGGATCGCCCGGTGCGCCGCGTATGTGGACGAGACGCGGCGACCGACACTGACGCTCGTCTACCTGCCGCATCTCGATTACAACCTCCAACGCCTCGGCCCGCAGGACGTGCGTATGGCGACAGATCTCGAGGCGATCGATGAGCTGTGCGGCGTGCTGATCGATCGCGCGCGCCGGCAAGGCATGCGAACCGTCGTGCTGTCCGAATATGGCGTGACGGCGGTCGCTGGACCGGTGCACGTGAATCGCGCGCTGCGGGAAGCGGGCTGGCTCGCGGTGAGAGTCGAGCAGGGAGAGGAAAAGTTGGATGCCGGGGCATCGGACGCATTTGCCGTCGCCGATCATCAAGTCGCGCACATCTACATCCGACGCGCTGACCTCGTGCCGGCCGTCAGGTCGCTCATCGAAAACCTCCCTGGCGTCGAGCGAGTGCTCGATGAGGAGGGCAAGCGCGAGGCGGGGCTGAACCATCGACGGTCGGGGGATTTGGTGGCGGTGGCTCGGCCCGATTGCTGGTTCACGTATTATTTTTGGCTCGATGATGATCGTGCGCCCGACTACGCCCGCACCGTGGACATTCATCGAAAGCCAGGGTACGACCCGGTCGAGCTGTTTCTCGATCCGGCCCTTCGGATGCCGTCGGTCAAGGTCGGGTGGACCTTATTGAAACGATCCCTCGGCTTCCGAACGCTCATGGACGTGATTCCTCTCGACGCCTCGCTCGTCAAAGGCTCCCATGGTCGCCCGACGGACAAGCCCGAGGACGGCCCGCTCGTGATCTCCAGCGAACCCGACCTCCTTCCTGAAGGACCGCTCCATGCTGCGGACGTCAAGTCGTTCATCCTCGCGCACGTCTTCAAATCGACGTGATCAGATCTAGCAGGATGTTCAAAAAGGTCTTCCAGCAAGGCCGCAGCGAATGAGGAGGCGAGGCGTACTCTCAGCTGTACGTTGAACCTCCGAGTGATGCGAGGTGTGCGAGGCGAGGAATAACTCGCCTCACGTTTGCGCACGGGCGCGAGTTGGTGAGCGCCCAGTGTCTTCGAAGCTGGAGGCCTTTTTCAACATCCTGCTCACGTCCCACGGATCCAGCGCTGAGAGAGCACGGTCAATGGAAATCCCAGGGCAGTGAGGGCCGCCATCGCCGGATGTCCTTGCGAAAGGACCAGCAGCGCATCCAGAAGCGCAATGCCGGCGATGAGGGTCGCGACGACACGATGAGAGCCGGGCGAGCGCTTGGCTACAAATGACAAGGCCGCGACATAGACTGTGATCAGGAGCGCCCCGACCAGGAGCGGGCTGCGAACGCCGTTCACAACAGTCAGTGCGACCGTCAGGTACACGAGGCCGCGACAAGCGCCCATGATGAAGGGGGCCAAAGCATGGCGGTGCGATGCGTCGTACAGGACGATCGCGACGAACAGGGCGAGTGCGGCCTGAGCGCCATGCAGATGCTCCGTACCGCCACGGAGCGTGACGATGGCCCAGCCCAGGAAGAGCAACAGGAACCCGACGGCGAATACTTCACGAGGGCTGATGAGCCCGGCGGGAATCGGTCGATCCGGCCGAGCCCGCAGGTCGAACTCGCGATCGAAGGCATCGTTTAAGAACATGCCGCCGATGTAGAAGCATGAGATTGCGAGCAGCAGGGGCAGGACCGATGAGGCGTCGAGGCGCTCACCCGAGAGGACGATCGCCGCGATCACGTTCGTCCACACCGTGGGAAGATTGGACACTCGTCCCAATCGAAGATAGACGCTCGCCTTCGACGAGGGGACGGCAAGCTCATACATAGGATGAGGTCGCATTCCCAATTGAAGCGCCGGCAGACGGGACGTGCGTGAGGCGGTCGCGGACCCACATCAGCTCGCGCGCAATCGACTCCTCGACCTGCTCGGTCCGATACGCCTCGGGCAGCATCTCCCACGTGTACGTTTCCACCTCGAGATGCTGCGCCACCGGCTGAGCCGACAGCACGTCGAACAGGCCGTGCAGAAACGGCTGGGTGTTGAAGAACGCGCCGAGCCGTTCGAGAACAATCGGCACGTGGAAGTGAATCCGGCATTCCTGCCAGTCGGCCTGCGCCGTTGGAAGCGTCTGGAGCAGCTCGGGCAGATCCATGTATCGTGCGATCGTACCGTCCTGGCTTCTGACCACCGCCTGGTGCAAGTAGACGGCATCCGCAAATTGACCGAGCGGCCGGAGGAGATCGTGATTCGAGCCATCGCGCACGACACGCAATCCCGTGCTGACTTGCACCTTGTGGATCGGGATACCCGCGGCGCTCAATTGCCGGACAGCATCGGCGGGCTCGATGAATTGCAGGGCCAGGTGACACGCATCGAAACAGATGCCGAGATGGCGGCGAAGGGCGCTCTCGCTGTCGGTGAGCGAAAGGCCGGTGAGGTGCGCCAGTTGCCGAACCGCCGATCGACTGAACACCATCTGATCAAAGAAGCGCACCGCATCGACCGCGCTCTCGAGCACACAGCCCGGCTCGGGCTCCAACGCGAGCGCGATCGTCTTGCCGGTGCGTTCTCTGATCGCGATCAGCCGAGCCACATGCGAGAGGAGGCGCTCCACGCAGCGCGCTATGCCTTCCGTCCCCACGCCCGGTGCATAGGCTAACGGGACGGTACTGATCGTTCCAATTTGATCTGAGCCGTCTGACGGGAGAAGGTCGGCCAGCAGTTCGGCAAGGAGATTCGTGTAGTGGAGTCGTGCGTCTTCCCGCCAATCCGGTCGGTAGACGTCGGCTTTCACCGGCTGGCCGTGGAAGGGCCCGTAGGGAAAGCCGTTGATCGTTAAGATGTAGAGGCCGACTGATCGCAGGAAGTCCTTGAAGCGTGCCAGCTCGTCCCGGCGTGCCAGTTCCTCAGCCGCGCGTGCCGACAGCCTGAGGCCCACGCCGAACCGCGCATTCGGCACAACGCGTGCCTTCACGGCGACGACATGGCGAGCGATCGTCGCCCGAACCTCTGGCCAGCTTTCGCCCCGGTGGATGTTGGTGCAATAGGTGAGGTGCGGAGAGCCCGGGAGATCGAGAGTCATCGCTCTAGTCCGACCGTCTCTGGCCGCATTCGCGCGCTCCGGGTGTCACTGAACCTTCGCAGGTCATCGAGCGCCGCCCTCATCAGGTCTCGTTCGATCTGATGGCTTTCGAAGCCACGACCGATCCCAGCCAGCAAGGTGATCGAGAGGTCGCCGCCCAAATGCTCCTGAAACTCCTGCAAGCCGTCGAGCACCGCGTCATCGGCCAATACGTCGTGCCGGAGCGGAAGCCCGAGGCGGTGGAGGAGCATGAGGATCGCATCGGCGGCTCTCTGATCCAAGAAGCCGGCACGCGATGAATAAAGGCTGTCCAACGCGACGCCGAGCGCCACGGCCTCGCCATGGCGCACCGCGTAGCCGCTCAGCGTTTCAATCTTATGAGCGGCCCAGTGGCCGAAGTCGAGGGGTCGCGCACTTCCCTGCTCGAACGGATCACCCGATCGGGCGATGTGATCGAGATGCAGCCTCGCTGAGCGGCGAATCAGGACGGCAAGCTGGTCCATCTGCCCCTCGCGCAAGGCATCGACGTGGCGCTCGATCCAGCCGTACAGTCCCGCATCCCGAATCAACGCCGCCTTGACGGCCTCCGACAGACCCGCGATTCGCTCTCGCTCTGGGAGCGACGCAAGAAACCCAACGTCATTGATCACCGCAAACGGCGACGCAAAGGTCCCGAAATAGTTTTTCCGGCCGTACCCATTGATCCCGTTTTTCACACTCACACCCGAATCGTCCTGGCTCAACACGGTCGTCGGCAGCCGGACGACCCGTAGTCCGCGGTGCGCGATCGCCGCCGCATAGCCTGCCATGTCGAGCACGGCGCCTCCACCGACGATCATCACGACCGAGTGCCGGTCCAATGCGAGCGCCGCGAGGTGGTCCTGGACCATCTGCAACGCGAGCGGATCGTTCTTGGCCGCCTCGCCACCGGGCACGACGAGGGGCGGTCCGGCCATGACGAGGTGATCCGAATGCGCCACGAAGTAGCCATTGACCGCCTGGGTCACCGCCGGTGCCGCGTGCACAACGCCGCGATCGAGGACGAGGCAGATGCGATGTCTTCGACCACCTTCTCGTCGTCGAATTGCCGACTCGAGACACGCGTTCTTCGGATTAAACACGTCGGTGGTGAAATAAACCGGATAACGAAACTCCACCGTCAGGCTTTGCTCATGCCGGTCGCCGGCCTTCGTGCCGTTTATCGTTTTTGAATGCTGTTCGCCCATGCGTTGCTAGACACGCCAGCCCGGCGTGGAGATGTGACTGCCCTCTGGGACTCCACCCTTCCCGCTTTTAGCGGCGTTATAGTGCGTGGCGTATCAGGAGAAGGATGATTGCGGTGTAGTCAGCTTTGGAGGCAGCGTGCATGCGAGCCTTCGCTGTTTTGCAGATCGAGTTCGGCCGTCACGGCCGAGGCGACGCCTCAGCCGCGATTTCGAATCCGGCCTATTATGAGAAGAGGAGCGACATGGGTGAGGCGGTCTTGATCCGCGTTTTTAACCACGCCCGCTGCCGGTCGTTCTGCCATACCGAGATCACGCCCGATTCGTCAATGGCCGCGACCGCAGCCCATACCCAAATCACTAGCTCGCCGCGATGCAGCACATTGGAGTCGGCAAGCACGGTAAAGCCGGCGTAACGAATGAGCACTGTGGCCGTGCCGATAAACACGACCGATCCGCGCGAAAGGTCATATCTCAAAATCATCTACATCGGGAGAGAGCAGTCGGAGCGGGGGCAGTGGCTCCGCGTGAAGACAGGGCGGCCTGGACTGCTTGGACGCTCGGCGACGGCTGGGGGCGCCTGAACTTGGTGCGTCCGTGCTGTGCTGAACGCACCTTCGGACAGCAGGCGCCACCAGGACGCCGTCGCCTCGCTGAGCGGGTCGCCGCGCCGCTCTGATGGCGCTCCGCCGCTGCCCCCGTTCCGACTGCGGGAAAGGTGATTTTGAGTAGGTTCTAGTCTGCTGGATCGCCTCCGCGACGATATGGAATGGATGCCAACCGTGATTGTCGCGTCCATTGCCGGACGCGACTTTTCCTCACCGGCATCGCACCGTCCCAACGGAAGCTCTTTCCGTCCATGCTCTCTTGTGGCTTTTCCCCGCTTGACCGTCCCCCGCTGTTCCTTGTTTAATACTGCCCCGGTGGTGCAAGTCGTGCGGAAGCATACAAAGGAAATTTCGGCACTCAAGGACCATCTCGCCAAGCATCAACTCAAGCTCACGCGACAACGCGAGCAAATCCTCGACGTGTTTTTGAAGAATGAGCACATCACCGCGGAACAGATGTACCGCCAATTGGCGAAGAAGGATCCGCACATCGGCCTCGCCACGATCTACCGCACCTTGAACCTCTTCTGCGAAGCAGGGCTCGCGCAAGCGCGACACTTCGGCACCCAGACCCAATACGACAATGTGACGCACAAAGGCCATCACGATCATCTCATCTGCACCTCATGCGGGAAGATCGTCGAGTTCGAGAATTGCGACATCGAGCGCCTCCAGGAAGAAGTCGCCCGCCGCAACGGCTTCACCATCACCACCCACAAGCTCGAACTCTACGGTCTCTGCGCGGGGTGCCGCCATTGAGGTTCCGGCTTTTTTTTGATATCCTTATTGAGACCATGAATCAATTTCATCTCTGTCACCTGACCATGCGGGCCCGTCGCCCTCCTCTTCGCTGATGCTCCTCCGACGTTGCCAGATTGTTCTCATCGCCCTGTTGATCGGCTTCGCATCTGCCCCCTCTCCGCCGATCGCAACGGCAGCCGACCATCTAGTTGTCTACTCGGGGCGGGCCGAACGGCTGATCAAGCCCGTGCTCGATGCGTTTCAGGCCAAGTCCGGAATTCACATCGACCTGCTGTCCTCCGGCACGACGGAACTCGTCAATCGCCTGGAAGCGGAGGGGCCGCGTACGGCGGCCGACGTGTTCATCACGAATGATGTGGGTAGTCTCGAGCGGGCGCGGGAGCTGAAGCTGCTGTTGCCATTGGGCAGCCAGGCGTATGACGGGAAGATTCCGGCCGAGTATCGTGCGCCGGACAATAGCTGGATCGGCATCTCGGGACGCTTTTGGATCGTCGTGTACAACACCACGATGGTGAAGCCCGGTGACCTCACCTCGATCCTCGATTTGGCCGAGCCTCGCTGGAAGGGCAAGATCGCGATTCCCAACGCCGGCAGCGAATATTTGCAGGCCGGCGTCTCGGTCATCAAAGCGGTGTACGGGGATCAGCGAACCGAGCAGTTCTTACAGGGACTGAAAGCGAATGCCGGGACGCAGGTGTATGGGAAAAGCTCCCAGATCGTCGAGGCGGTGGCGAAGGGGCAGGCGGCCGTCGGTATCGTCAACCACTACTACATTTATCGACATCTCGAGACGCAACCGAACGCACCGATCGCACCGCTGATGCCCGATCAGCAACCTGGCGGCATGGGCGCGATCGTCAATGCGGCGGGTGCCGGCATCGTCGCATCCAGCCGGCATACCGATCTCGCAAAGCGCCTGATCGATTTTCTGATCTCACCCGAAGGCCAAAAGATGTTTGCGGACTTGAACAAGGAATATCCTCTCAACCCGGAGATTCAGCCGGACCCGGCGCTTCCTGCCCGCCAGAACTTCCGGGCGGCGGCTGTGCCGTTGACACGTCTCGGCGATCTGCGAGAGCCGGCCATGGCGTTGATCGAGAAGGCCGGACTTCGCTGATCGGCACCTAGGATGACGGCCTCACTCCGCCACGTGTTTCCCACCTCATTGTCGTTTCTCGGAATCTCCGTGGCGGTGTTCGTGTTTCTCCCGTTGGTGTACGTGACGGGACTGGCGCTCACGGCACAGCCGTCCCTGTGGGCCCGTTTGTGGCACACCCGCATCCCCGAGCTCCTGGCCAACACGGCGTGGCTTGCGCTCGGCGTCTCCATCGGCACGTTGGTGCTCGGTGTCTCGTTGGCCTGGCTGATCGTCCGCTACGATTTTTGGGGCCGGCGTGTCTGGGAGTGGGGTCTGGTGCTCCCGCTCACGATGCCGACGTACGTGCTCGCATACATCTACACGTACCTCCTCGGGATGGGCGGCCCTGTTGAGCAGATCTGGCAACTGGTGGCGGGGCCGGGGGCCCGGATCTTTCCGCCTCAGAGCCTTGCCGGCGCGGTCCTCGTGATGACGCTGGACACGTTTCCGTTCGTCTACCTGCTCACTCGCGCCGCATTGCTTACCTTCAACGTGTCGTTCGAGGAGGTCGCGCGCGCGTGCGGGGTGGACCGGCTTGGCATTCTCCGGCGCGTCACATTGCCGCTGCTCCGGCCGGCCATCGTCGCCGGCCTGTCGCTGGTGATTTTGTATGTCGTCTCGGACTTCGGCGCCGTCTCATTGCTGCGCTATCAAACCTTCACGTACGCGGTCTACCAGCAGATGACCGGCCGATACGACCATGCGGCGGCGGCCGTGCTGAGCGTGCTGCTTGTCGCTTTTGCCTTGCTGTTCCTGGTGGCCGAACGCTGGTTCCGTCAACAAAGCCGCTTTTACCAAACGACCGGCCGGTATCGGATTGCGCCTCGCACCCAGCTCGGTCTGTTGGGCAATATTTTGGCAGCGGGTTACTGTGCATTCGTCCTCGGGGCGTCCTTTCTGGTTCCCGCCGGGTTGTTGATCCAGTGGACGTTCCTCAGCACGACGGAGGGCACCGTCGACGCGCGGTTCTTGGGTTTCATCTGGAACAGCGCGCTGCTCTCCGGCATCGCGGCAACCGCGACGATCCTCCTCGGCACGCCGTTGGCCTATCTGGCGACACGACGCTCGTCCCGTTTCCATCTGTGGTGCTTACAGGCCGCGTATGCCGGCTATGTGCTTCCCGGCCCCGTCGGCGCCTTGGCCGTCCTGATGCTGTTTTCGCATCTCGCGCCGTTCTGGTATGGCTCGATTCTCGTCCTCATCGTGGCTTACGTCGTGCACTTTCTCCCGGCCGGTTTGCAAACGATGGAGCCGGCGCTGCAGCAGGTGACGCCGAACCTGGAAGAGGCGGCCAGGAGTCTCGGGTCGACGCCGTTCGATTCGCTGCGCCGCGTGACGTTGCCTTTGGTGCGCGGAGGATTCATCGTCGCCTGGGTCCTCGTCTTTCTGCAGTGCATGAAGGAGCTCCCCGCGACCTTGCTCCTTCGACCGGTAGGGTTCGATACGCTGGCGGTGCGAGTGTGGCTTGAAGCCAGTGAAGAATATTTTCGATTGGCCGCCCCGGCCGCCTTGTTGATCGTGCTCATGACCCTGCCCGCGTTGGTGTTGCTCGTCAAGAGAGACTGGCGAGCTGCGTAAGGAGGCTCGTGTCCGCGCTGACTCGGGATATCGGAACGCAGAGGAAGCCCGGCCTCCAGGTAAACGGCACAGCTCGGCCGACCGTGCTGGAACTGCGCAAGGTGACCTGTGCCTATCAAGTAGGCCGGCCGGCGATCGCCGATATGTCGCTCACGGCACAAGAAGGGGACATCGTCTGCTTGCTGGGACCCTCGGGCTGCGGGAAGACGACGACGCTCCGGGCGATCGCCGGGTTCGAGCCGGTGGTCTCCGGCGAGATCCTTCTGCAAGGCCGACTGGTCTCTGCGCCGCACGTGGCGATCCCGACCGAGGAACGGCGTGTGGGAATGGTGTTTCAGGAATACGCCTTGTTCCCTCACTTGCGGGTCGCCGACAATGTCGCGTTCGGCTTGCGCCATCTGACCGCCGAAGAACGCGCGGCTCAGGTCGAGACGATGCTCGCCATGGTTGGCTTGACGGGCATGGAACGCCGGTACCCGCATCAACTCTCGGGGGGCCAGCAACAGCGCGTTGCGTTGGCGCGGGCGCTCGCGCCGAAGCCGGTCGTCCTGCTCCTGGATGAACCCTTCAGTAACCTCGATCCGGACATGACGGGCAAGATGCGCGAAGACCTCCTGCAGCTCTTGCGTCAAACGAGAACGACCGCCGTCCTCGTCACGCACGACCACGAGGAAGCGTTCGCCATGGCGGATCAGATCGCCGTGCTGAACAACGGACGGCTCGAGCAGCTCGACACGCCCGAAGCCATTTATCATATGCCTGCGTCTCCCTTCGTTGCCGATTTTGTCGGTCAAGCCGATTTCATTCCCGGCAAGGTCGAGGACGACAAGGTCATCACCGAGCTGGGCGATTTTCCAAACGAGCGCCTGTTCCCTACCGGCACCTCCGTCGTCGTGATGATCCGGCCGGACGACGTGCACATTACACCCTCGGATGACGCCAAGGCCCGCATCCTCTCCCGTCAGTTTCGTGGTTCGGAAAATTTGTATACGATCGCCTTGCCATCGGGTCACCTCGTCCACAGCACCGAATCGTCCACGTACGTCTATCCCACCGGCACAGCGGTGGAACTCCAAATCATTGCCACTCACACCGTCCTCTTTGCCGCCCCAACAGCCGGCCCGTCGACGACTCCCTGTTGACCAGCCGCTCTCCGGTTGACACGATCCGGCTGTTCTGGCATCGTCGTATGTTTATGTTCCCCGTAAGCGAGGTCAATCATGGATGCCCTCAAGAACGTCGTGGATTACGGTGTGATCGGCCTACTCATCGCGCTCAGCATCTGGGCCGTCGCCGTCGCAATCGAACGTTGGTTGTTCTACCGCCGCGTGGACATTGCTCAATTCCCCACACACCAGCTCTGTGAAATTGCGTTGACCCGCCGCCTGGTCGTCATCGGGACCATCGCCGCGAACGCCCCGTACATCGGCTTGCTGGGCACGGTTCTCGGCATCATGCTGACGTTTCAGACGATGGGGACGGCCGGAACGATGGCGGTCAGTACGATCATGATCGGCCTCAGCTTGGCCTTGAAGGCCACCGCAATGGGGTTGCTCGTGGCGATCCCCTGTGTCGTCATGAACAACGTCCTTCGCCGCCGCGTGACCGAGTTGGTCATGCTGTACAAGAGCCAACATGGATCGTGAACTCGATCAGATCAACGTCATTCCGCTCGTCGATGTCATGCTGGTGCTCTTGGTGATCGTCCTGACGACGGCGACGTTCATTTCCACCGGCCAAATTCCCGTCGACCTGGCGAAAGCGAAAGAGGCCGGGGACCGCCATGACACTCCACTCGTGATCACATTGATTGCCGACGGCAGCCTCTTCCTCAATGATCAGCCGGTGTCGGAAGACGGCTTGAAGACCGCGTTGCTGACCCATCCCCGCGAATCGCTCGTCGTCGTCCGCGCCGATCGCGTCACATTGCTGGAGCGGTTCGTCAAACTCGTCGATGACGTCCGGGGCCTGGGATTCCAGCAGGTCAGCCTGGAGGTCGTGCGCTCATGACGGCGACCGCGCCCCGCTATGCCGCCGGCTGGCTGTTATCCGTCGTCATGCACGTCTCACTGATCGCGGCCGCGATGATAGCCCTGTCGGACCTCCACCTCGCCCCTCAGCCGGAGCCGTTCCGTTGGGACGTCGCGCTGCTCGGCGCTGCCCCTTCCACATCGACCGATCATGCCTCCGGCGTTCAAGGTACCGCTCCTTCGGACACCGTGGCTGCCGATGTATCGCCTTCCGCTGCGTCCCCTCCTCCCGCCGTGCCGGCGCGCGCCGAGCCGGTCGAGGCCGGATTAACGCATGCAAGGGCCGACGCTCGCCGCGCTCCAGCGCCCCGGCGGGAACGGTCAACGTCGCAGTCTTCTTCGGGCGATCAGACACCACAGGCCTTCCCACCCACCCCCGCTCAGCACTCGCCGAAACCCGAACCGACCGCCGTAGCGAATGCCACCACGGCGCGCGCCCCTGAGGCTGGTATCACTGCTCATGAGCGGGTGGCGAAGAGGGAACAATCAGAAACACCATCAGATTCGGAGAGAACGCCACAGGCCACTCAGCTGTCGACACCCGCTCAGCGTGACGCGGCCGTGACTCAACCGGCAAGCGAGACGCGGGAGGACGTGAGGCACGAGCCGGTGCAGCAGTCGGCTGCTCCTCCATCAATTAGACGCCCCGAACCGGCGAGCAGTCACCCTGGAACATCTGCTGAACAACCGGCGACGGCTCAGCACGACATGGTGGAAGCCAAAGCCCATCTGGCCTCACAAGGAAAGCCGGACTACGGTTGGCTGGGGCAGATGCTGGCCAGCCAATTCCAGGCCGCGTTCAAATACCCGCCCGATGCGCGGCTGTTACGGTTAGAGGGTCGGGTCGTTCTTCGAGTGACGGTGAAGGAGACAGGCGAATTGATCGTGGAGGTCCAGGAAAGCTCGGGGCATCAGACACTCGATCAAGCAGCCATCGAAGCGTATCGTCGACTCTCGCCGATCAAGCTCGATCATCCTCTCGGCCGATCACACGTCCGTCTCCTCCAACGCGCCAAGCTTACGGTGGATGACCAGGCGACCACCGGCCGGTAAGCCCGGACGACACCCGCACGCCGCCTGCATCGTCGACGATCACCGCCTCGACATTCGGCAGCCGCTCGACCAATTGCATCCCGCGCTCCGGTCCCAGCACGAAGATCGCCGTGTCCAGCCCGTCAGCCATCACACCGTCCTTCGCGACGACCGTGACACTTTGGCAACCGCGGGCGGGCTTGAGCGTCACCGGATCGAGAATGTGGTGATAGCGCACGCCGTCTCGTTCAAAGAACCGCTCATAGTCGCCGGCCGTTGAAATCGCTTCATCCTGTAAGGTGACCGTACCCAGCAGCGCGTGCTCCTCACGGGGGTGCTGAACGCCAAACCGTGATCCGACACTCGTCGGCACAGAGCCAAACGTCTTGATGTCCCCGGAGAGTGCCACGATGCCGGCCGTCGCCCCCGCCCGCTTCATTACTGCGGCAGCGTAGTCGGCCGCGAGCCCTTTGCCGATGCCGCCGATGTCGAGCTGCATGCCGGCCTTCCTCAAAAAGACCGTCCGCGCTCGCTCGTCCACCTGAACAGCGGTCAAGTCCACGAGCGGCCGGAGCCGCGCGAGCTCTTCATCCGTCGGAATCCGCTGCTGCTCGTTCACGTCCCAGGCAGAGACGGCGGGCCCGATTGCGATGTTGAACGCGCCGTCGGTGAGCCGACCGATCTCTTGCGACTGCGTGATGAGGTCGATCGTCTCGGCGCTGACCGACACCGGTTGGCGTCCGGCGGCCGCATTGATCCGTGAGAGATCGCTCGTGGGAATCCACGTGCTCCAGAGGCCTTCGAGGCGCTTGATTTCCGCTAACGCGGCCGCGGCGGCGGCCGCCGCCGCGGGCTCATCCGGCGCGACCGCGGTGACGAAGACCAGCGTCCCCATCAGCAGTTGACTGCGCTTCTCGATTGCGGTGGAGCCGGCAGGCTGAGGCGAGCGGCAACTGATCAGGACGAGCACAAGGGGAAGCAAGAGCGTGAGCACTCGGACTACGGGGAAGGTCACGCCGGCACCGTTACCACCAGTGCCGCCGAAAATAACGGGGGTTACGGGGGTAGGGCGCGACCTCATACAGTCGCGTCTCCAGGACCGCTGGTTCCGGCAAGCTGCTCGTCACCGTTTGTCCCTCCCAATCGGGATGCTCCTCCAGAAACTTTTGCACGGATTCCCGCGCGCTCTCCGGATCTTCGATGATCGAGACGACGACCTTTCGTCCATACTGCGGCGTCTCGATCCCGAACCGCCACGTGCCGACCGAGACGAGTCCGGTATCGGCCACGGTGAACACGGCCTGCAGATCAGCCATCGACATGAACGGACCTTCACTGATTTGCACCCGGCTTAACTCATAGGGTCCGGGCGGGACTTCAATCGCAAACCGGCGGTCCTCCGCTTCCAGCAACACCTGATAGCGCTCATGGGTGTCGCGGTTGACGAGCTCGACAAAGCGAACGGCAGGCAGATACCAGCGCGTCGTGGGCCCGAGTAACACCGAGACGGCGCGGCCCAACACCACCGGCTTGTTGGGGGGCAGGTCTTCTGCTACCGCGGGCAGCCGAGTGGTGCAGCCGGGAGAGGTTGCGATCAGGATCATGCCGATGGTCAAGCCGACGCTCGCTCTTCGGTAAACGGGAACACGGTGGATCATCTGACAGCCCAGAAGGCGGAATGCCACGGCGCATTATATCGGAATTCCTCGCCCAACCGCCTCGCAATCAACGCCTGCGAGCCCAATCGGCTTTGCGCCTTCACAGAGGGCCGATCGCCAATACAGTTTTCCCTTGACAGCGTTCGGCGCCATGAGATATTAAGAATCGTTCTCAATTTCAACTAGGCGTCATGCCAATGACATCTTCATCGGACAGCGCCCGCGCCAAGACCCGTCCTCGCGACAGCGAAGCACGGTGCGAGTGCGGGCAATTGATGGCGAAGCTGCTCGGCCACGGCATCGAACTGAAGTGCAAGCGTTGCCGCCGCCTCGTCATTATCCCATTCAGCGGCATCGAAGGATGGCCGCAGGCGCCGCCATGAGTCACCGAAAGGACTGACACAGCCGATTCGATCTCAGAAGGTCAGAGACCGTCGAGTCCCGAGCCAAGCCCAACGACAGCCTAGAGGAGGAATGCCATGGGCAGGTGGTTCAGACTCACGGTCATCATCGTGTGTGCTGCGGTCGCTTCACCGGCGATCGCCCAAGACCGGACGCTGGAAGAACGACTCCAACGTTTGGAAAAAGGTTTTCAGGAACTCGAAGAGAAAGAAAAGCGGGAACGAGAAGGGACGAGGCCAGACGTGGTGAGGCCGGAAATTCTGCGACCGACGGAAGAGCCCGCCGAACCGGGCATTGGCTCGCTACCGGACGTCGCAAAGGATCTTCGCCGCGAGCAGCAGGCGCCATTGTCGTTCGGGTCCACCGGCTCCGGTCGTCTCGTCTATGCCAAGCCGTTCGTCGCGGCGCCCAAGGCGATTCTCGGCGGCTATATGGACATCTTCTACCAGAACAGTCGCAAGCCGAGCATCGACAACGGCACGAGCGGCATTACGGGGCAAGGCGTGAGCAGCAGCTTCGATCAGCAGCGGTTCGTCCCGTTCATCTATGCGGACATTACCGAGCACGTGAAAATGGCCGCGGAACTCGAGATCGAGCATGGTATTCGTGAGACATCCGAGAACGAATTGGAGTTCGGCCTCGAGTTCGCGACGATCGACTATCTGGTCCGCGAACAAGTGAACCTGCGCGCCGGCATCATTCTCTTGCCGGTCGGCAAATTCAACCTGCTGCATGACTCGCCGTTGAACGATCTGCCCGCGCGGCCGCTGGTGGATCAATTCATCATCCCCACGACGATGTCGGAAACGGGGGCCGGGTTTTATGGCACGTTTTACCCGTCGCGCCTGTCGAAACTGGATTATGAGTTCTACGTGACGACCGGCCCATGCGGCACGACATCGAACGGCACGCCGTCCGCGAACGAAATCAACGGGACACGCGGCACGCGCCAACGGAAGTGCTTCACGTCAGATGGGCTCGACATCAACAACGGAAAAGCCATTGTCGGCCGTCTCGCATTCAGTCCATTTCTCGGCGTCGAAGTGGCCGGCTCGGGCTACCACGGGTCATATGATCCGTGGAGCAAGCGCCCGATGAGCATTTGGGCTGTTGATTGGACGCTGCAACGCGGACCCTGGGAGCTCATCGGCGAAGCGGCGTGGGTCTACATCCAAGATAATTCTCGGGCGATTCCCGGCAATTCGATCAACGGCGGTGTGCAGCCGGGTTCTCTGCTGACCGGGATCGGCGGCAACAGCGGGCTCGGCATCCCCCCGCAGCGAATGAGCGGCTACTACATTCAAGGCAACTACCACTTCATGCCGGAATTCCTCGCGCGCTGGGCGCCAAAGCGATTCGGCGAGGGCTCGACGTTCACGGCCGTCGTCCGTTGGGATCAGGTCAACACCAACCAGGATAATCCCGGAGGATTCGGCGACCTGCAGCGGTTGACGCTGGGGCTGAACTTTCGGCCCGTCGAGGACACGGTGTTCAAGTTCGGCTACTTTTTCGACATGAAGGCGACGAATCAAGCAAACGACCAACGGATTCACGACAACGGCGTCATGTTGATGGCGGCGACGTACTTCTAACGGAGAGCGTGGATGGGCCATGCCCATCCACGCCGCATCGAGGGCCCCTGTGAATCGCATCGTCTTCTTTAGCGTGGTCATCGCGGTCCTGAATGGGTGCGCCAGCCTGGAACAGCAGCGAACCTTCACGTGCACGTATGACACGGTGTGGGACGCGACGCTCGATGCGATGAAAGGGTTTCCTGTTACCAATCGGGACAAGGCCGCCGGCGTCATTGAAACCGGATGGGTTGAAATGGCGGCCAAAGAGCGAGGCTTCGGCGCCTTTCAACGGGATGCGTTCGACAACAAAGAGCGGGCCCGAATGACCGTGACGGTGGATCGAACACGAGATGGCTCGGCATCGGTCACCGTGAGCGAGCAACGCCAGCGGTGGCATCTCCGTGGCGGCGTGACGCAACTGGCGACGAAATGGACTCCGGTGGACCCATCGGAAGAAGCCATGAACGGCGTGCTCAACCAAGTCAACAACAAATTGAAGGATCGAGGATGTTCGTCCACATGACACCGTGGTTCATCTTGTTCGCGCTCCTGTTCGTGACGCCGGGCCACGTTCGCGCCGAGCGGATCTGGGACGACGAGCTCAAGCGCTATTTGACCGAGCAGGAAATGAGTCATGCCGAGGTCTTCATGACCGAGGAAGACGCGGTCAACATGATTTTTGCCAAGTCGGATAGCGTGCGAAAAGAACGGCTCGACCTCTCGCCTGAACAAAAAGCGCGCGTCGAATCGCGCATCGGGTGGAGGTTCCCGGAAACGAGTTTCGAAATCTACGTCGGTGAGAAGGGCGGCAAAGTCGACGGCTATGCGATGGTGCAGAACACGATCGGCAAGCACAAGCCGATGACGTACATGGTGGGCGTCGATGCCCGCGGCCGCGTGTCCTGTGTCGAGTTGCTCGTATTTCGAGAAGCACGGGGCAGCGAGGTCGGCAAGAAGCGCTTCAGCTATCAGTACGAAGGCAAGACGGTCTTGGATCCGGTGCGGATCAATCGGGACATCATCAACATCAGCGGCGCCACCATGTCGGTCCGTTCGATGAGCGCGGGGGTCAAACGCGTGCTCGTCCTCGTCGATGAGTTCTATCTGAAACCGATCGGCCTCGGCAGTGACACGGCGGAAGGGCGCCGGGCACAAAAGGGATTTTTCGGCATGCTGTTCGGGAACTGACATGACCGTCGATGCGTAATTTCAACGCCCGGTTTCGCCTTCGCGACAGCGATCGGCACATTCGGCTCGTCTACACACTGTTTCTCTTGTTGATGCTCGCCGGATTCGCCTTTAGTTTTTTTTGGGCGCACAGCATGACGGGCTTGAGTCCACAGGGGATTGCCGACCACTACCGAGGATCGGACGCGACATTCGGCGAGCCGATGTCGTTCCGCGAGCTCGCGGAGATCACCCATTTTCACTTGTTCACAATGCCGGTCGTGTTCATGATCTTGGTACACGTGCTGTATCTCACAACCGCAAGCCCGGGCATCAAACTCTCGATGACGTGGCTTGCGTTCGGCGGCGTGATCATTGATCTCGTGTCGCCATGGCTCATCAGCTATGTGTCACCGATCTTTGTGTTGACCATGCTCACGGGCGACATGGCGATGCTCGTCAGTTTCTTGGTGATGTTTGCCATCCCGCTCCATGAGATGTGGGTAAAGAAACGCCCGCTGATGGCGCACGCGAAGGAATAATTCCGGTCGACATAGCGCAGGCCCGCGACGTCAGTCCAGAGCCCAAGCCCGTTGTACGGACTTGGGCTCTGTTTTTTAGGTGGAGGCTTCATCATGAATCAGGGCGGTTCCAGCACCATCACGAGAACGCGGGACAGCGCTTCAATCGTGTTACCGACACTGCTCATGCTGCTCAAGCAAATGTGGGCGGCGAGCCCGTCTCTCGTGGAACATGGGATACGAACGGCACACTATGCCGGCTCGCTCGGTCGACGGCTCAGCCTGCCGGCCGCCTCACTGCTCGATCTTGTGCATGCGGCGCTCCTGCACGATATCGGAAAAGTGACGTTGCCAAAAGAATTGCTGGAAAAAGAAGGGCCATTGTCGACGGAAGAATACGTCCTGATGCAGTCGCATCCACGCGCCGGCGCCCGGTTGCTCCTGCCCTACCCGTCTCTCCACCGCGCGGCCGTCCTGATCGCTCACCATCATGAGCGGTGGGACGGATCCGGCTATCCGTATGGAATCCGTGGCGAGTGGATTCCGCTGGGCTCACGCATTCTCGCCGTCGCCGATACGTTTGATGCCGTCTTCTCCGACACTGGCAGATGTAGACGAGATGCGGTGCCCTTCGCCATCGGTCTCCTTCGCCTCGTGGCCGGCTCTCAACTCGACCCCGCGTTGATGGAACCGTTCGCTGCCTGCGTCCTGAACGGCGACGAGGCGATAACGAGTCGTGATTGCTCAGGGCAGGATGTGCCACCTGCCCTCCATGGCGAAGGCCTCGGTTCCTCCGGGCCTTCGCCCTTCCTCTATTCGGCGCGATTCGAGCCCAATGACTCGGGTGGTGTTCACGAACGGCGGGAGTCGCGGAATGCGCGTCGGTTCAATTCGGC
This sequence comes from Nitrospira sp. Vd2, assembly GCF_979581665.1. Taxonomy (NCBI): domain Bacteria; kingdom Pseudomonadati; phylum Nitrospirota; class Nitrospiria; order Nitrospirales; family Nitrospiraceae; genus Nitrospira; species Nitrospira sp. Vd2. Next base: position 147,763 of record NZ_CEFZSK010000011.1, read on the forward strand.
AGATCGGGAGAATCAGCCATGACCGTGCTCGATTGTCCCCGCTGCCGGCAGCGCTCGCTCTGTTCAACCGGAGCCTTCTGGCAATGCCACCGCTGTACGTACGCGATCACACTGGCGGCACTTCAAGCCGAAGGCCGCGCTCATCGGAAGCGACACGGTACGCTTTCGAGCCGGCAGTCATTCGAACCGGCTTCGTGGATACAAAAGGAGTGCCGAGAACGAGAACGGAGCGGCTGAAGAGGATTATGGGCTGGAGTGGGGCAGCGCTGATGAAATTACTGGCTCGCCGAGCGACGTCGCTCACCCATCCTTGATCTACTCATCCTTAATCTGTTCGGCGAGGTAGTTCTCCAAGCCAACCTGTTTGATCGTTCGGAGCTGGCGCTCGAGCCAGTCGATGTGCTCCTCCGACTCACTGACCATCTCTTCCAGCTTGTGCCGTGACGTGTAGTCGCCGACTTGCGCACAATGGGTGATCGCTTCACGCAGGAGCGTCACATCTTCCTCTTCGAGCCGAAGGTCGGCGGTGAGGAGGTCCGGGACCGATTGACCGCCGGTCACTGTCCCAAGACGCTGTAAATCAGGCGCTCCTTCTAGATACACAATATGGTGAATGAGTCCGCCGACGTGATCCACTTCTTCCTTTGCCCGCCCGCTCAACTCGTGATGCAACCGTTCGTAGCCCCAGTTGTCACAGAGCTCCGCATGGAGAAGATATTGATGGATGGCCGTCAATTCGGCCGTCAAGACCTTGTTCAATCGATCGAGAACCCCGTCTTTGGCTTTCATCGATGGCTCCTATGGGAAATAGAGAGGTGAGGCTCGGCGCATCGTTTCACGGGCAGGATCGCTTGGCAAGCGGGAAATACGATGCGGGCTGTCAGCGCAATGGCAACGCGTACAATCGGTCTACGCGCTCTCTTTGTACCCGCACTCTTCGTTCCGGCACTGCACGCTCGTGCCGGCCTGCTTACTGTACTTCTCGATCAGAAACGGCGCCTGGCAGTTCGGGCACGGTTTGTTGACCGGCCGATCCCACATCGCAAACTCGCATTTCGGATAGTTGCTGCACGCATAAAACGTGCGCCCCTTCTTGGTCCGCTTTTGCGTGAGATCGCCGCCGTCCTGTGGACATTTGACGCCCAGCGGAATCGGCTTCGTGGTTTTACAGGCCGGGTAGGCCGAGCAGGCGATAAACTTGCCAAAGCGTCCCGTCTTGATGACCATTGGCGAGCCGCACTTCTCACACTTCTCGTCAGTCGTCTGCTCCTGCTTGGCCACGATCTTGATCGTGCCATCGGGTAGCCGCTCGAAGTTCTGCGTGTTCTTACACGGCGGATCTTCTTTGTAGCCGGGGCATGCGAGGAATTTCCCGTTCCGGCCCCACTTGATCTCCATCATCCGGCCGCATTTTTCACAGGGAATGTTCGTCGGCGGCTCAACGATCTCCTTCGGCCCCAAGATCTTCTCGGCCTTGGCCATATCTTTGGTAAACGGTTCGTAGAACTCGCGAACCGCGTGCACCCAGGGCTTCTCGCCCTCCTCGACCTCGTCCAATTCTTTTTCCATTTGCGATGTGAACTCGACGTCGAGAATATCCGGGAAGCCCTTCACGATGAAGTCGTTGACCGTTCGGCCGGTCTCGGTCGGGACGAACCGTCCTTCCACTTTCTCCACGTACTTGCGTTCCTGGATGGTGGAGATGATCGTCGCGTAGGTGGACGGGCGGCCGATCCCCTTTTCTTCCAACTCCCGGATGAGCAGGGCTTCGTTGTACCGCGGAGGCGGTTGCGTGAAGTGCTGCTTCGGCAGCAAACCGGGCACGGGCTGCCCGTCCTGCGCCACCAACCGCAAGCGCTCGCCTTCGGTCAGCATCGGGAGCTGGCGCTCGCTCTCCTCGTCCGCCTCTTGCGCGCCATTCGCCGTCGTCGTGCCGCCTTCCGTATCCGTCCCCTCACGGTACACGATCGTATGACCGGGAAACTTGACGATCGTCCCGGTCGCGCGGAAGACATATGTCTCGGGCGTGCCCTGCGGCACACAGTCCACTCGGGTGACGTCGAGGACCGCCGGCGTCATTTGGGACGCCACGAATCGGTTCCAGATCAATTTGTAGAGTTGGTAATGGTCCCGGTCGAGATACTGCTTGATCGACTCGGGGTCGCGGCTCACGGAGGTCGGCCGGATGGCTTCGTGGGCTTCTTGCGCGGCCTTCTGCGTCTTGTACACGTTGGGACTCGTCGGCAAATAGTCGCGACCGAAGCGCGCGTCAATCAACTGCCGGACCTCGTCCATCGCCTCACTGGAAATGCGTGTCGAGTCGGTGCGCATGTACGTGATCAAGCCGACCGGGCCTTCGGCGCCGATCTCCATACCCTCGTACAGTTGCTGGGCGAGCGTCATCGTTTTCTTCGGCGTGAACCGCAGCTTTCTGGCCGCCTCTTGCTGGAGACGGCTGGTAATGAACGGCGCGACGGGGTTCCGCTTCTTCTCTTTCCGTTCGATCGATTGAACGACGAACTCTCGGCCCTGCACCGCTGCAACGATCCGGTCGGCCACTTCGGCGTTCGGAATACGGGCATCCTGCCCGTTGATGCTGTGCAATTTTGCGGCGAACGGCGGAGGGTTCTTGCCGGCCAGTGTCGCGGTAATCGACCAGTACTCTTCAGGTCGGAACGCTTCGCGCTCACGCTCGCGATCGCAGATCAGCTTGACCGCCACCGACTGGACACGGCCCATGCTCAGTCCGCGACGGACCTTCTTCCACAATAACTGACTCCCCTGATACCCGACGATCCGATCAAGCACCCGTCGCGCCTGTTGCGCATTCACCAAGCGCATATCGATTTGGCCCGGCGATTGGAGCGCGCGCTTGATGGCGGACTCCGTAATCTCGTTGAAGCGCACCCGAAAGATCCTGCTGTCCTTGCTTTTCCCCTTGCCGTTGATCTCTTCGGCAATATGCCAGGCAATGGCCTCCCCTTCACGATCCGGGTCCGGCGCAAGATACACCTTGTCGACTTCCTTCGCCTTCTTCTTGATATCCGAGAGGACCTGCGACTTCCCCTTGATCGTGACGTAGTGCGGGGTGAAATCGTTCTCCAAATCGACGCCGAGCTTGCTGGTCGGCAGATCCTTCACATGACCGACCGAGGCCATGACGGTGTAGCCGCGCCCCAGATACTTCGTGATGGTCCGCGCTTTCGCGGGCGACTCTACGATGATCAGTGACTTCGCCATTGCAACTCCATGTCCGACTCGCTGTTCAAGTGTTCTGCTCGCTGTGACGAACCGTTTCTACCCTACCATTATAGCCGAACGTAAGAATGTCCCGGTAACTGTCGAAGTAAGCCTTTCAATTCCAGGGAAAGCAATAGGCTGGATACATCAGCCGGCGCGAGTCCCGACCGTTCGATCAGTTCATCAATGTGAACGGCATCCCATGTGAGCAGGTCGTAGACGCGCGCCTCTCGATCGTCGGGCTTTGCGGGAGCGGCGGGTGACGACGGCTGAGTGCGGAGGCTGATCCGCGCTTGCAGCTCAGGGTCGAATTGCGGGAGCAGGGCTTCGATCACATCCTCGACCCGTTCGATCAGCGCCGCGCCTTGCTTGATGAGCGAGTTTGGTCCTCGACTGGTCTCGGCCTTCACGAATCCCGGCACGGCAAAAACTTCGCGTCCTTGGTCGGCAGCCAAGCGAGCGGTAATCAACGATCCGCTCTCCAGCGTCGCTTCCGTCACGATCACGCCAAGGCTCATCCCGCTGATGATGCGGTTGCGCCGGGGGAAATGATACCCATGGGGCTGAGCCCCGAGCGGCAGCTCGCTGACGACCGCACCATGCTCTTCCACCTCAGCACGCAGCGCCTGATGATCGGGCGGATAGGTGCGATCGATGCCACAGCCGAGCACGGCCACCGTACGGCCCCCGGCGGACACCGCCCCTCGATGGGCTGCCGCGTCGATGCCACGCGCCAAGCCGCTGACCACCGTCAGGCCGAGCTCGGCCAGCTCCCGACTGAGTTGCTCGGTGAAGATGCGCCCCGCCGGCGTCGCTTTTCGCGAGCCGACAATCGCAACCGAGTGGCGATCCTCCGGTTTCAATCGACCAGTGACATAGAGGATCGGAGGCGGATCCGGTATCGTTCGGAGCCGGGCAGGATAATCGGCATCGGTGAATACGACGACGGCCGCCTTGATGCGATCAAGGGCCCGAAGTTCGTCCTCGACGGTCTTGCCTGCCGACTCCGACACGCCGCTGTGCAGCGCCTCGATCGTAGCACGCCCCGCACCCGCCGCCCTCAGTTTTTCTGATGAAGCGGCGAAGACGCGCTCAGGCGCGCCGAAGGCCTGAACCAGCCGGCAATAGGTCGCATCGCCCAGGCCCGGGATGGCACGCAAGAGCAGCCACGACTGGAGGGAGCCAGGAGACGGCACGGGGTGATCAGGACACCGGAGATGATTGCCGGGGGAGTAGCCGCAGGCGCGGTGATCGGTGGTGTGTCATAGCAGGACCAAATCGTACTGTTCGAGGTGCAGCATCGGATCGGCCTTTACGACGACCTTGGTTTTCCATTCCCGCTCAAGCTCTTCCACGCCCTCATGCTCCTCGTCGAGGAGCAGACCGGCGACGGCCGGATGCGCGCCTACCACGATTTTTCGATCGAGTGCTTCTTGGCCGATCCGTCGAATATCACGAAACACCTCATACGCGATGGAGGTGGGCGATTTCGTGTACCCGCGCCCGTCGCAGTAGTGGCAGGGTTCCGACAACGTCCGCAAAATGTCTTCGCGTACCCGCTCGCGCGACAGCTCGATGAGGCCCAGGTCTGAGATGCGCGAGATGCGAATCCTCGCCTTGTCGCTCGCCATGGCGTCGACGAACGCCTGGTAGACTTTTTCGCGATTCTTCTCGCGTTCCATGTCGATGAAGTCGATAATGATGATCCCGCCGATCCCGCGCAGGCGTATCTGATACGCGATTTCCTTCGCCGCTTCGAGATTGTTCTTGAGGATCGTTTCTTCTTGATCGCGCTTCCCGACAAAGCGACCGGTGTTGACGTCGATGACCGTCATCGCCTCGGTATGGTCGATGACGATGTATCCGCCCGATTTCAACCACACCTTCCGGTTCAGCGCGCGGGAGATCTCCATTTCGATGCCGAGATGGTCGAACAGGCTTTCGTCCTTGTCCCAGTAATGCACTCGGGAGGCCTGCTCGGGCAGGAAGCGGCGCACGAAGTCCTTGATCGCCTCATATTCTTCGCGGGAATCCACCCACAGCCGTTCGACCTTCGTGGTAAAGAGGTCGCGGACCACGCGAAAGGCCAAGCTGAGATCGGTATGGAGCAAGCTCGGGGCCGGCAGATGGTCGCGCTTCTTCAAGATTTCCTGCCAGAGCACGCTGAGGAATTCGACATCGGAGCGAAGGTCCTCTTCCTTGACGCCCTCGCTCACCGTACGCACGATGTACCCATGCCCCGGTTGGCGGAGCCGCTTCATGATCTCTTTCAGCCGCGCGCGCTCCTCATCTTTGGGGATGCGGCGGGAGACGCCGATGTGCTCGACGTTCGGCATGAAGACGAGGTAGCGGCCCGGCAGCGAGACGTAGGTTGTCACACGCGGGCCTTTCGTCCCGATGGGTCCCTTGGAGATCTGGACCATCAGCTCCTGGCCCTCATGCAGGAGCTCCTCGATGGGCTTGCTCGTCTGGCGTCGCGGGCGCGGCATCTCCGCGCTCTTGTCGTCGTCCTCGGTCTCGAGCAGTGTGTCCCCCGGCTCGCTGTCGATGGCCAGATCGGACACATGCATGAACGCCGCTTTCTCCAGCCCGATGTCGATGAACGTGGCCTGCATTCCAGGCAGGACCTTGATCACCTTCCCTTTGTAGACGTTCCCGACGAAATCCTTGTGCTTCGCCCGATCAACATAGAGCTCACTGACCTGATTGTTGTCCAACACGGCCACCCGCGTTTCCTCGCGGGTGGCGTTGATCGCTATATCTCTCCCCATAACTGTCCTCCGCAATTCGCCGGAGCCGGACTCGCGTCGTGACGCGGGACCAGCCGTAATGGAGCACCGAAGCCCGGCCTCCGGGCGAATTGCTCATAACATGACCATTCATCACAAGTCGAAGTCAAATCTTTTCAACGGCGGCACTCGGGGTTCGTCAATAAAACAGCGTGAGACGGCGCCGTTTCACGTTCAAGAGAAGCCCCAACGCCGCGAGTGTCATCACGGTGGCGCTTCCCCCGTAACTCATCAAGGGCAGCGGGATACCGACGATAGGGACGATTCCCGCCGTCATGCCGATATTCACGACCGCACAGAACCCGATCATCGCGGTAATGCCTGCCGCCAACAGGGCCCCGAGGACATCCTTCGCCTTCAACGCGATCTCCAGCGCCATGACGATCAAACAAATGAACAGCACGAGCAGCACCACGACACCCAAGAATCCCCACTCTTCGGCGTAGACGGCAAAGACGAAGTCGGTGTGCCCCTCCGGCAAGAACTTTAATTGGCTTTGCGTCCCACCGTACAGACCCTTGCCCGTCAATTCACCCGCGCCGATCGCGATCCTCGACTGCAGCGCGTGATAGCCCCTTCCACCCGTATCGTAATCGGGATTGACGAAGGTCATGATCCGTTCCCGTTGGTAATTATGGAGCGATCCCCACACCATTTCCCACGCGAACGGGAACAGCATCAGCGAAAACAGAAACAGGATACCGACGGCTTTCGATCGAATGCCGACGACCAGCAACATCGCCGCGTACACGGCCATGAAACTCAGCCCACTGCCCAAATCCGGCTGCTTCACGATGAGCAGGAGACCTGGCATCATCAGGAGGCCGGGCAGGACGACCCGCTGAAGCCACCCTTCGCGGGCCGTCTTCGAGTAGTAGTAGGCGAGCACGAGGATGAGCACCAATTTGGCGAACTCGGACGGTTGAAAGGCAAACGGCCCGATTGGAATCCACCGCTGAGCGCCGCGGCTGGACTTCCCCAAGACTAACACGACGGCCAAGAGCACGAGCACGACGCCGTAGAGGGGGTACGCGAGGCGTGCCAACGTATGGTAATCGATCGCCAGCATCACGACGAACGCCGCGGCACCGACGGCGATCCAGACGAGCTGTTTGCCCCACAGTGGAAGCCCCATGGTGGGTTGATTGTACGTCGCGCTGTAAATCGACACGACACCGAGCGCCAGAATCGCGACGATGACCGCCAAGAAACGCCACTCGAAGTGGTCGGGCCTGCGGCTATCGATGACGCGGTCGATCATTAGGCGCCTTGACGGTCGACGGGTGACGGGCGAGCGCCGGGGAACGGAATGGTCTCGGCGGGTGCCGGAGCAAGCGGCTGCAGCTTCACGAACTCCTCGATCAACTGTTTGGCCAGCGGCGCGGCCGCCGACCCGCCATGTCCCATATGTTCGACCAACACCGCAACAGCGATGCGCGGCGCGTCGGCGGGGGCATAGGAGACAAACCAGGCGTGGTCCCGAAACTTCTTGGGAATCTCCGACTCGGGTCCAGTGCGTAGCGCCGCCGTCTGGGCGGTCCCGGTCTTCCCTGCGATCGTGATGAGCGTCGATTTCGCCCGTGTGGCCGTCCCTTCCGTAACCACTCCGGCGAGGCCGTCTTTGATGACTGCCAAGGTCCCACGGTCCACGGTCAACTGTCCTTCGAAAATGGGGGTGCTCTCTTCGAGGTCCCCGCTGGTCCGATGCATCACCGCTCGTACCAAGCGCGGCCGAAACAATCGGCCGTCGTTCCCGACCGTGCCGACAAGATGAGCCATCTGAAGGGGCGTCACCGTCACATACCCCTGACCAATCGCCGCTGAAATCGTCTCACCGGGGAACCACGGTTCGTGACGCACCTTCTCCTTCCAGGAGGTCGACGGGACGATCCCGGCTCGCTCGGACGGCAATTCCACACCGGTTTCCTTCCCCAAGCCGAACTGATTGGCGTACGACGCGATCGTGTCGATGCCCATGCGTTGTCCGACGGTGTAGAAGTACACGTCACAGGAGTGGATGATCGCTTGCTTCAGATCCATCGGCCCATGCCCGCCGGTCTTCCAATCGCGGAATATCCGCTTACCGAATTGATAGCCCCCGGCACACCGGATCTTCGTGGAGGGCTGGACCGTGTCGGTCTCGAGTGCAGCGGCGGCCATGACGATTTTGAACGTCGAGCCGGGCGGATATTGGCCCTGCGTCGCGCGATTCGTCAGCGGCCGGCGCTCGTCCTGAACGATTTCCTCCCACTGTTTCCCCGTCAACTCCCGCGACAGCACGTTGGGGTCGAATCCCGGCCGGCTGGCCATGGCGAGGATTTCTCCGGTCGTCGGATCCAGCGCTACGATTGCGCCGGCCTCTTCACCCAACAGGTCCTCGGCCAGCTTTTGCAACCGCAAATCGATGGTCATGTAGAGATCGTCACCGGCTTGCGGCCTTTGAATCGTGACGATGCGTTTTTCATGTCCGGTCGCATCAACTTCCATGACCTTCTGACCGGGACGTCCACGGAGAAAGCGGTCGAAGGTTTTTTCGAGACCGTATTGCCCCACGATGCTGCCTTGATGCAAATCGGGCGAATCCTCCCGCTCCAACTGTTCCGCCGACACCTCACCCACGTAGCCCGTAATGTGGCCGGCGGTGAGCCCGGCCGGATAGTTGCGTTGCAGCTCGGCCTGAATCATCACACCCGGTAAATCCAGCCGGTGCGATTCGATCAATGCGGCTTCCCGCAGCGTCAGACCGTCTTTGATCTTTCGCGGCAGCAACTTGCTGCCGCGCGTATTGAGCTTCTTGCGAACCACCTCCTCATCGAGACCGATCAAGGTGGAGAGGCCTTGGATCACCTGTTCCCGATCCTTCACGTCTTCCAGCGAGACGTAGAGCGTGAAGCTCGGGACGTTGTTGGCCAACAACTCGCCGTGCCGGTCGTAAATCAAGCCACGGGCCGGCTCGACCAGGACCGAGCGTGTGCGGTTGTTATCGGAGAGGTTTCGGTAATAGGCGCCTTCGTAAATCTGAAGATGCCAGAGACGGGCACCGAGGAGAAAGAGAAACAGCAGAATCAGTACACGGAGGATCGAGAGCCGACGCTGAACCTCGCGCAACTCACTGTACGGCTCAAAGTCGGCCATCGAGGCTATCTCCCGAAGATCCGGATTTCCTCACTGAACGCGTCCTCGCGTTGTCGACGGCCGGGCAGGCACCAATAGAGGAGGCTGCCGAGCGCCGCATTGAAGATGGCCTCCGGCACCGTCTTTGATTGAATGACCTGCCAGGTGTCGTTCATGCTCTCCTCGCCTGCGAGGGAAAAAGCAAACACCGCTCCTGCGACGATCGAGAGTACAAACATCATGCTGAAGACGGAGACTGTCGTGGCATTCGCCAGATGCCGGCCCAGCATACCGGCCAGCAATCCCAAGAGGCCTTTGGTGATCACATTGAGCCAGAGAGGGCCCGCGGAAAACAAATCCTGAACGAAGCCGATCGCGAGGCCCATCAACAGCCCTTCAAGCTCGCCGGTAAAGAACCCGACGAGAAAGGCGGCAATCAAACAGACATCGGGCCGAACCCCCATGACGCCGATCGCCTGCATCGCGGTGGCCTGAAGAGGCACCAAGGCCAGCATCAACGCGAGAAACAGCCCGGGCCTCATCGACCGCCCCGATTCGATTCGGACGCGATAGGCTTGACTTCGCTTCTTGGATCAGCGGAGCCATCGAGCGGTCGCGGCACGGTAATCACGAGCACTTCCTCCACCTTCGTCATGTCGACTTCCGGCTGGATCACGGCTGCCTGAAACAGTTCGCCTTCCTCCTTCTCGAGGCTTTGAATGGTTCCAATCACGATCCCACGTGGAAACCCGCCCGTCAATCCCGACGTGACGACGACGTCTCCCACACGGACGCTGGCGAGCAACGGCAAATATTTGATTCGCGCGTGCCCTTGCAACGTCCCCTCCACGATCCCTTCATCACGACTACGCTGAATGATGCCGGTGATGGCATTGTTGCGATCCGTCACGAGCAGGACGACCGACGAGGAAGGCCCGGTCTTGACGACGCGCCCCACAACCCCGGCCGGCGCTATCACGCCCATTTCCGGCCGGATGCCATCGCGCTCGCCTTTGTTGACAATGATCGCGCGATACCAATTACTGGCGTCCCGTCCGATCACTTGGGCCGCCACCGTTTGGGGTGTGAATCGTTGCTTGAACTCCAACAGCGCGGCCAACCGATAGCTTGAGCCGGCCAGCTCTCGAAGCTCCATGTTTTGGCGCTGCAGCGCTTCCAGCTCATGGCGCAACTGCCGATTTTCCTCTCGAACACGGCGGAGCGCGACGTAGTCCTGCCAGACCTCGGCGGTCCTCCGGTGGACGGACGCCAGAGTTTCCAGGGGGTAGGAGATGATGTAGGACGCCGGACGGCCCAGCGCCTGGAGGACATCTCTCGTCTGTTTGGGCAAGAGGAAAATGACGGACAGCAGGAGGGCCAGAAGGAGAAGAATCAGCCGCGTTGTGCTCGTAAGCGCGCGAAGCATGCCCTATCAGTCACCGCGGGGGAACGCGTTACCGAGACGTACCGCATTGCGACATCACGGAGACTTTGCGCAGGAGATCCAACTCGTCGAGGATCTTTCCGACGCCCAGCACGACCGAGGTCAGCGGGTCATCCACTGTGATGATCGGGAGATTCGTCTCTTCTCTGAATCGCGTGTCCATCCCCTTGAGCAGCGACCCGCCTCCCGTCAGCACGATGCCGCGGTCGATGATATCGCCTGCCAATTCGGGGGGCGTATTCTCCAACGCGACCTTGATCGCATTGACGATCGTGCCGATCGGCTCCTGCAGAGCCTCACGAATTTCGGCGTCGTCAATGACCAAGGTCCGGGGAATACCGGAAATCAGGTCCCGCCCTTTGATCATCATCGTCTTTTTCTCTTCAAACGGATAGGCCGACCCGATTTCGACCTTGATCCGTTCGGCCATGTGCTCGCCGATGAGCAGATTGTATTTCTTCTTGACGTAGTTCATGATCGCATCGTCCATGCGGTCGCCTGCGACCTTCACGGACTCGCTGTAGACGATCCCGCCGAGCGAGATGACGGCGATGTCCGTTGTGCCGCCTCCCACGTCGACGACCATGTTGCCCGAGGGTTCGGTGATCGGCAGTCCGGCCCCGATGGCAGCCGCCACCGGCTCCTCGATCAGGTACACTTCGCGCGCTCCCGCCAATTCCGCGGAGTCCCTCACCGCGCGCTGCTCGACCTGGGTAATTCGGGACGGCACGCCGATGATGATCCGCGGCCGAACAAAGGTGCTCCGGTTATGGGCCTTGTTGATGAAGTACTTGAGCATCTTCTCGGCCATCTCGAAATCGGCGATGACGCCTTCTTTCATCGGTCGGACTGCCGTGATGTTCCCGGGGGTGCGGCCCAGCATTTTCTTTGCCTCGGCGCCGACCGCCAAGACCTTTTCGGTCTTCTTCTCCACGGCGACGACGGACGGCTCGTTCAAGACGATGCCTTTGCCGTGTACGTAGACCAAGGTCGTCGCCGTTCCCAAATCGATCGCGAGATCGTTCGAGAACCATCCTAATACGTCGCTGGCGAATCCCACGCTGTCCCCCTTCCTGAGGCCCGCCTCTGCCTGTCGTTAATCACGTAAATCCAACTGGCCGCCGTTCAACACCTGCGTCTGCGCCAGCTCATCCCCGAGACGAAGACCTTGCTCGTTGCCGATCACCAGGAGTCCTTCGAGCGTCACGACCGCGGCCGCAAGAAGCCAGCCGATGTAGGGTATCGAAAACAGCAGGTACGCGGCGGCGATCGGCAAGTTCCGAATGATGGATTCCTTGAAACCGGAAACGTGCTGGGTCTGAAGGTTGATCGTCTGGAGACCCGTCAACCGTTTGCCGATGCTGCGGCCGCCGGAGAAGCCGTCCGCGATCAGCACATACGCCAGCCCGGCCAACCAGCCGACAGGGGGGAGGAGCTTCCCGGCTGCAATCACGAGAATACTATCGACAAACTTGGCGACAAATCGATTGAGAATGTCGGCTTTCGGATAGATTCCTCGCGTGAGGCGGCTAGAACCTACGACCTCCTCTTCCAACATCAACACCCATAATTGGTGAAGGAGTATAACAAAAAGAACCAAAGAGCACAAACGCCCCCGCGTTTTCTCCGGATCCCTGGCGTACAGCTCCGTCGCTTGCCTTTGCCTCCGACGCTGAGTAGAATCGAGCACTCGTTGGGAGGCGACGCGGATGATCAAAATCATGCGGGAAGCGGCCCACCGCTACCCCTGGATCCTCAAGTCCGTCATGGGGGTCTTGGCGATCGCCTTCATCGTCGGCATGGGATGGTGGGGGTTCAGCGGCGCCCAAACGAATGCCATCGCCTCTGTCGGCGATCAGACGATTACCCGTGATGAATACCTCCGGGCATACCAAAACACGTACCGGTTTTATAAAGACAACGTTCAGGGCGATTTCAAAGAGGACATGCTCAAGCAATTCGTGCTGGATGGTTTGATCGAGAGCAAGCTGTGGACGATTGCGGCGCACGAAATGGGCGTGCAACTTTCTCCCGATGAATTGCGGGAGGAGATCCTGCATCGCCCGGACTTTCAACGGAACGGCAAGTTCGACCCCGATCTGTATCGACGGATTCTCGCCGCCAATCGCTTGACGCCGTCATTGTTCGAATCGCTGCACTCAGTGGAGTTGTTGCGCGAGAAAGCCCGTACGATCGTCCGGGACTCGGTCGCGCTGACGCCGAGTGAAATCGAGGAGGCGAAAAGCCTCATGGCGCGCCAAAGCCAGGTGGAAGGCTCAAATCAATCGCCGCAGGCGACCAACGAGCGTCTCCTTCAGGACATCCTGTTTCAAAAACAACAGCGCGCCTTGCTCGCGTACACGCAAGCCCTCAGAGCAAGGGTGCCGATTCACGTCCACAAAGAAAATCTCTAATCTCAGTCCTTCCGCACCTTCACTACACGATCAACATCGCATCGCCATAACTGTAGAATCGATACCGCTCTTTGATCGCCTCTTCATACGCATCCTTCAGGCATTCAAGGCCGACGAATGCCGACACCAGCATGAGGAGTGTGGTGCGGGGTAGATGAAAGTTCGTCATGAGAGCGTCGATAACCTTGAAGCGATAGCCCGGCGTGATGAAGAGTTGGCTTTCTCCGGCATACGGCCGCACGCGGCCGTCGGTCGAGGCTACCGTTTCCAACGCCCGCACGACCGTCGTGCCCACGGCCACCACCTTTCGCCCGGCCGCCTTCGTTGAAGCAATGGCGTTGGCGGTCTCCTCCGGCACGTGAATCCACTCCGCCTCCATGTCATGCTCTTCAATCGCATTCGTCCGAACCGGCCGAAAGGTGCCCACCCCCACGTGCAGCGTGAGTGCCGCCACGTGAATGCCGCGATCTTGGAGCGCGGTAAGCACGCGGTCGGTGAAATGAAGCCCGGCGGTCGGCGCGGCAATCGCTCCTTCATGACGCGCGAACACGGTTTGATACCACTCGTGGTCGGCCGACTCAGGAGACCGCTTGATGTAGGGCGGCAGGGGAATCTGCCCGATTTCCGCAAGGACCTCGCGCAGCGGCGTGGAGCCTAGGAACTCAACGATGATCTGCGTCTCATTCGATTCTACGACCCGACACGACGCACCGGCGAGAAAGTCAATGACTTGGCCCGGCCGCCCGCCACCCTTAATCAGCGCTTGCCAACAATTGTCCCGAATTTCCTTCACCAGGACGACTTCCACCTTGCCGCCACCCGGCCGCTTTCGGCCCGACAACCGTACCGGCATCACCTTCGTATCGTTGACAACCAGAAGGTCCCCGGGTTCGAGCAGGTCGGGAAGATCGAAGACGCGACGATGGGTCCGCGAGCCGGTCCGGCGGTCGAGCGCAAGAAGCCTTGCGCGATCGCGCGGCTCTACCGGGAACTCGGCGATGAGCGACGGGTCGAAGGGAAAATCAAACTCGGCGAGATGCATTACCGCGCCGCCGTAATCGGCGGAATCGAACGAAGGGATTTCAGCTCCGTTCCCGGGAAGTAATAATGGAGAATCGTCTCGAAGGGGTAGCCTTGCTCGGCAAGTTCCTTCGCTCCCCACTGGCACAGCCCGACGGCGTGGCCGGATCCGCGGCCTGAAATCACCGCGTCGCTCCCCAATGTCTCCACGTCGAATTGCGTGCTTGGAATCAAGCTGTAGCCGATCGCCTTCCGAAAATCTTGACCGCGGAGGATCAGCTCACCATCCGAATGCAAGATTCTGATCTTGTCCACCCGGCCAGCCGGGCTGTACAGATACGGGGTCAACGTCGCGATCGTACCGACCGGAATGCCTTGCTTGCGCAGCGACTGCTCCACATGCTGCACCGGCACCTGCACCCGCCACTGGTAGTACGGTGACTTCATATCGAAGGGGCAGTCGACGCCCTTGAGGTACGGCAAGTCCTTGGCCCACACATACATCGCATCTTCGGTCGGCCCCGCCGCCGTGGAGGAGAAGGCGGCAAGAATGGGGGCGTCTTGATAGGTCATAATCAGGCCGCGCGTCTTGTCCACCGCCTCTTCGACACGTTGATCAACACCGTTCCGCCCGCGATAGACCTGGTCCTGTGTGCCGGCAATCACATCGTAGTCGCGTCCCGCGTTCAGCATTTTTTGATACAGCACGTAGGTCCGCGTAGCGACCGCTTGCACCTTCAGCGCTTCGAGATGCCACGCCGCGTTCATCTCCGCCGGGACAACACCTTTGACGTACTCCTCCAATCCCACGTCATTGATGAGCAAGAGACCACTTGCGCTCTGAATGACGTCCAAGACGCCGCTGACGTTGATCTGGCGAATCGGTTGCGGCTCAGGGACTGTCGTTGTGGTCGGCAGAGGCTGCGAGTCGCGTTGGTGACCGGTGCGGCCCACTGTGATACTGAGGTCGCCCTTTCGGCTCCGGACGGTGACCGCTTTCGTCGATAGGCGGGCGCCGTTCGCGACAAGACCTGTGGAAGTTGCCGAAAGAATCACCGGACCCGCAATGATCCTCTCATGCCCCTTTCCATCGCGAACGATGACACCCCGGTCTCCTTGAGCCGTCACCGTCTTCACGTCCTGACCGAGCAGCACACGAATCGACGGTTCCGCCGCTGCGCAGGGCAATGCAAGCGCGAGCCAGACACCGGTGATGAGGATTCGACTCGTCATCCTAGCGCCGTAGGAACGTGGCAATGACATAGAACAAGAGACTCAAGACGACACTCACGACCAGGCTGGTCACGAGGGGGAAATAGAAGGTGAAGTGCTCCCGCTTGATGAAAATATCGCCGGGAAGCCTGCCGAGCCAGCCGAGGCCACCGGCATTCGGAAGTTTTCCGATCGCCATGAAGAGCACGCCGAGGAGAAGCAAAAGCACCCCGAGGAAGGCGAGCACCTTACCCACGTGGGTCCATTCCGGCATGGATCACCTCGTCAGGAGTTCTGCAATCTGCACCGCGTTGGTCGCCGCTCCTTTTCTTAAGTTATCCGCAACGACCCACAGGTTCAAGCCGTTCGGAATCGATTCGTCTTCTCGAACCCGCCCCACGTATACGTCGTCCTTGCCCGCTACGTCGATCGGCGTGGGATACAGCTTGTGCGTCGGATCGTCATACACCACGATGCCGGGCGCCTCCGAGAGAATCGCGCGTGCTTCATTCGCCGTCAATTTCCGCTCGGTTTCGATGTTTACCGCCTCCGAATGCCCGATATAGACCGGCACGCGAACCGTGGTGGCTGTCACTTGGATCGACGCATCGCCCATGATCTTTCTCGTCTCGTTCACGAGCTTCATCTCTTCCTTGGTGTAGCCTGACGGCAGAAAGTCATCAATGTGCGGCAGACAATTGAATGCGATCTGATGCGGGTAGACCTTCGGCTCCGGCGTGCGGAAGCTCAAGAGGTCGCGCGTTTCATCCATCAACTCATTCATCGCGTCTTTCCCGGTGCCCGAGACCGACTGGAACGTCGTGACGACGATTCGCTTGATTCGGACGCGGTCGTGGAGCGGCTTGAGGGCGACGACCATCTGGATGGTCGAGCAATTCGGATTCGCGATGATGTTGTGATGCTTTTCGACGTCGTGCGGATTGACCTCGGGAACGACGAGCGGCACGTCCTTGTCCATTCGCCAGGCCGAACTATTGTCAATCACGACGGCCCCGACTTTGGCGGCAATCGGCGCATATTCCCGGCTGACGTCGGCGCCGGCTGAAAACAGTGCGATGTCGACGCCCGCGAATGAATCTCTTGTCAGTTGCTGAACGACGACATCCTGGCCGCGGAACGACACACTGCCTCCCGCTGAGCGGGCCGACGCGAGCGGCACCAATTCCAAAGTGGGAAATTTACGTTCTTCGAGCACTTCGATCATTTCTGCACCCACCGCACCGGTGGCGCCGACGACGGCCACTCGATAAGCCGGCTTCTTCTGAAACGTTCCCACGTGCACCCCGTGTTCTTACGCGGTGATGACCCGAATTCGGTGGTTGAACGTGTCCGCCACGTACACTCGGCCTACTCCGTCCACCGCCACGTCAAAAGGATAATTCAAGCTCGCGTGCAAGGACAAGTTTCCGTCGCCCCCGTATGCTGCCACACCGTTGCCGGCGATTCGGACGATGATGCGCCGCTCACGGTCCCACCGTCTAATCAGATGATTGTCAGAATCCGTGATCAGAAGATCGCCGCCACCGTTCACTGCGATTCCGTACGGTCTCGACACACTCATCGAGAGATCGTCCCGGCCTCCCTGGTACTGATATGTGCCCCCGTCACCAGTGACCGTGCTGATAATTCCCGTCTTCAGATCGACCCGTCTGATACGGCCGTTGAAGGTATCGGCAATGTAGAGGGCGCCGTCCTTGCCTATCGCCAACCCGCTGGGACCGGACAAGGACGACTCGACGGCCGGCATCCCGTCACCTGAGTAGCCCGCCTCACCGGTTCCCGCAATCGTGACGATCACTCCGGTGTGGTAATCGACTTTGCGGATCCGGTGATTGCTCTGATCCGCAATGTAGAGATGGCCTTCCCGGTCGCACGCCAGTGCCGCGGGCTCGTTCAGCGCGGCCGCGGTCGCCGGCCCGCCGTCCCCGGAAAACCGACGCTGCCCCGTCCCCGCCGCGGTCGTAATGACGCCGCTCTCGACCGCCACTTTCCGGATTCGGTGATTGAGCGTATCGGCAATATAGAGATTGCCGAAGCGATCCACCGCCACGGCGGTGGGAAAATTAAGCTTCGCTTGAACCGCCGGTCCGCCATCACCGCTAAAGCGTGACGCCGAGAGTGCGGTCCCGACCACAAAGCGTACTGTCCCACTCACGTCTCGGGTCTGACTATAGCGGTCCGTCACTTCGGCCGGTCCCTCAAATGGATCGTCTTGCGAGTCGTCGCTGGACGCACCGAGGCCCGGGATGGTTGGCCCGTCCCCAGAGGGGCTGCCCGCAACGGTCACGATGACCCCCGTCCGTGCATCAACGCGGCGGATCACGTGGTTTTCGGAATCGGCGATGTAGAGATTCGCCGCGTCGTCGAGGGTGATCCCCTTCGGCTCATTGAGCGAGGCAAGCACCGCCTCGCCGCCATCACCGCTGTAACCTGGCTCGCCATTTCCCGCAACCGTCGTGATCGTGCGATCGGTGACCACCATAGCGAGCCTAGCGAAAGTTCTTGATGATCGCTTCACCCATCTCAACGGTGCCGACGAGGTGGCAGCCCGGACTTTGAATATCTTTTGTGCGGTAGCCCTGCTCCAACGTCTTGATGATGGCCTGCTCGATGGCCTCCGCTTCCTTGTCCAGCTGAAAGCTGTAGGCCAACATCATCCCGACCGAGGCGATGGTGGCGATGGGATTCGCGAGATTCTTCCCGGCGATATCCGGCGCGCTCCCGTGAATCGGCTCGTAGAGACCGACTCGAGCGCCAATGCTGGCGGACGGCAACATACCGATCGAGCCTGTCAGCATCGCCGCTTCATCGCTCAGGATGTCGCCGAACATGTTGGTCGTGACGATGACGTCGAACTGTTTGGGGTTGCGGATCAGCTGCATGGCGCAATTATCGACATACATGTGCGTCAGTTCGACGTCGGGATAGCCTTTCTGGACCTCGGTCACCACGCGGCGCCACAACTCTGATGATTCGAGCACGTTCGCCTTGTCGACCGACGTCACGCGCCGGCGCCGCTTTCGTGCCGCCTCGAACGCCACCTTGGCGATCCGCCGAATCTCCTCAGTCGTATAGACTTCGGTATTCACACCGCGCTCTCCCGTCGGCGTCTTCTCAATCCCCTTGGGCTTCCCGAAATAGATGCCACCGATCAGCTCGCGCACGACGAGGATATCGATGCCTTCGATCACCTCGCGCTTCAAGGTCGAGGCGTCGGCGAGCATCGGGTACAGCTTCGCCGGGCGAAGGTTTGCAAAGAGACCCAGCTGTTCACGAAGCCCGAGCAGGGCGCGCTCCGGGCGCAGGCTATAATCCAGCCCCTCCCATTTCGGGCCGCCGACCGCGCCGAGCAGCACCGCGTCGCTTTCCTTCGCCAGCGTCAGCGTCGCTTGGGGCAGCGGCACACCGACTTTGTCGATCGCATGGCCCCCGACGTCACCGGGGATGCACTCAACGGTATGAGAGAATCGCTCGGCCACCGCCTTGAGAACCTTCACGGCCTCCGGCACGATTTCGCGGCCCACCCCGTCTCCGGCCAATACGGCAATTCTTGCTTTCACCGTCCTCTCCTTCATACCAGCCCAGCCGCATCCCACCTCGACGGGCTGTCAGCGCTCCTCCAAGACCTCTTCGTCCTCTCGCTTCCACGCCGGATCAACGAGACACAGGAACTCGAGGGGCTCGCGTTCCGAATTCTCAACCCATTGCACGACGCTCGGGGGGACATAGACCGTGGTCCCGCGTTCCACTACAGTTCTCTCCTCATTCGTATGAAACGTTCCTCGGCCGCCGAGAAAGTAATAGACTTCCGAGGAGGCAAGCCGATGCCGCTTGGAAGATCGGCCCGGTTCTAGCCGCCCGTACGCCAGACTGTATCCGAGCCGAAGCGGCGCGCGCGAGGGATGCAGCAATTCGCGAAGGGTGGTGTGATCGCCGGCAAGGAATTCATCACACTCGCTCAGCCGCCGGACAATCACATCCGCCTCCAAAAGAGGCAGCACTCTACAGCCTGCCCGCCCGCTAAATCAAGCCGACTTTCTTCGACGGATCCTGATTCTTGGCCGCCCAATACGCCAGTTTGTTGAGCGCATTCAGATACGCCTGAGCCGACGCGACGATGATGTCGGTATCCGCGCCATGGCCCGTGACCGTCTTCCCACCCTCTTCCAACCGAACGGACACCTCGCCCTGCGCGTCCGTTCCGCCGGTGATTGCCTTGACGGAGTACGTGAGGAGCCGGCTCTTGGTTTGCGTCATTGCCGCAATCGTCCGATACACGGCATCGACCGGGCCGTCACCGGTTCCCGATTGTCGGACGGCCTGCCCATTCGTCGTCAACTCGACAACCGCGGTCGGCACCTTGCCCGTGCCGCTTTCAACCGACAAAGAGGCCAGCCGATAGCGTTCGTCGATCTTGGCGATCTCCTCAGACACGATCACTTCAAGATCTTCTTCGTAGATTTCCTTCTTCTGATCCGCCAGCCGCTTGAACCGCTCGAAGGCATGATTCACCTCTTCGTCGGTCAATTTGTAGCCAAGTTCCTCCAGCCGCTGTCGAAAGGCATGGCGGCCCGAGAGTTTCCCCATGACCATCTTGCTCTGAACGAGCCCGATCGCCTCAGGGCGCATGATCTCGTACGTGCTCTTCTCCTTCAGCAGGCCATCTTGATGGATACCTGACGTGTGCGCAAAGGCATTCGCGCCGACAATGGCCTTGTTCGGCTGCACAACCATGCCGGTAATCTTGCTCACCAGACGGCTCGCCTTGGAGATTTCCTCCGTCTTGATTTGCGTGTCGGCTTGGTAAAAATCCTTGCGCGTCCGCAAACCCATGACGATTTCTTCGAGCGAGGCGTTGCCCGCGCGCTCGCCGATGCCATTGATCGTACACTCGACCTGCCCGGCGCCTTCCACAATGGCGGCTAATGCATTCGCCACGGCGACCCCGAGATCGTTGTGGCAGTGTACCGAGATGATCGCGCGATCGATATTTTTCACGCGCTCGCGGATCGTTCGGATCAGTCGGCCGAATTCGTGCGGCGTGGCATAGCCCACGGTGTCAGGAATATTGACTGTCCCAGCTCCCGCCGCGATGACGGCTTCCAGGACTTCGCACAAATAGGTCGGGTCGGACCGGCTCGCGTCCATCGGGGAGAACTCCACGTCCTCGGCGTAGCTACGTGCCTTCTGGACCATCTCGACCGCCCGTTTGAGCGCCTCTTCACGTGTCATCCGGAACTGGTACTTGAGATGGATGTCCGAGGTCGACAAGAACGTATGGATCCGCGCCTTCGGCGCGCCTTTCAGAGCCTCGGCCGCACGCTCGATGTCCTCGGGACGCGCTCGCGCCAGACTGCAGATGGTTGGACCTTCGACTTCCTGAGCAATGCGCCGCACCGCCTCGAAGTCGCCGGGAGAGCTGTATGCAAACCCCGCTTCGATGATATCGACATTCAGGCGGGCGAGCTGCTTGGCGATCATCACCTTCTCCTCGACATTCATGCTCGCCCCCGGCGACTGCTCGCCGTCCCGCAGCGTCGTATCAAAAATCCGAATCATCCGCGTCATGGCTCAACCTCCTCCCACTCGTTACTGCACCACAGGTCGGTCAAAATGTTCTCCAGCAAGGCCGCAGGGAGTGCGGTGACTGAGGCGTACGTTTTTGGTACGCCGCAGGGAAACGCACGACTGAGAACGCCGCTGGAGGACATTTTTACCGACCTGAAAATAACAAAGCCTTCGCCCCATAGCCACAGGGACGAAGGCTTTCGCGCTCCGTGGTACCACCCTGATTCGGTGGTCGGCTCCCCGTCGACCACCCTTCATCCGATCCGTCACGTGGATCAGTCGGGACCCATTACTGTTTCAGTTCACGGGTCCGGCTCAGAGGCGAGTTCGGAAGACAACGGGCTGGCTTGCACCGTGTCCATTTCTGATGGACCGCCAGCTCTCTCAAAACCGTCGCGGCTTCCTACTACTCCTCGTCATCGCCTTTCACCAATCCGGTTAGTCTCGTGTTTCGAGTGCCGGCTGTTCACCGGCCCCTCGCTTACTGCCCGCTTTCGTCAAGAGGACGACTAGTTTCTCCACAATACCAGAGACAGCGTAAGAAGCAAAGACTACAAAGAGCATGACCTGCGGCCACGCGATGACGAGCATCAAGAGCAGCACGGCCCAGACGAGATAGTTGAAGTGATGCCCGTCCTTGAACTTGAGATCCTTGAAGCTTCGATACTTGATCGTGCTCACCATCAAGAAGGCAAGCCCCAGCGTCATGCTGAGAATCAGCAGCGGCTTGACCTCCGTGCCCATACGAACGATGTGATGGTCGAAGATCACGAGGGTTGCGACGACGCTGGCCGCGGCCGGGATCGGCAAGCCGGTGAAGTATTTGCTCTCGCCGGAACTCGACATGACGTTGTAGCGGGCAAGCCGCAAGGCGCCGCACGCGACGAAGGCGAACATGACGGCCGAGCCCATCATGCCGTGCGTGCTGAGCGCCCAGGAGTAGATCAAGAGACCGGGTGCCACGCCAAAGGAGACGAGGTCGGCCAATGAGTCATATTCGACGCCAAACTGGCTGGTGCTATTGGTCCAGCGCGCCGATTTCCCGTCCAGCATGTCGAAGACGACGGCAACAAGAATCGCAATCGCGGCGGCCATGTAATTTGCGTTGAACACGGCGAGAATCGAGAACAAGCCGCTAAACAGGTTCCCCGTGGTCAATAGATTTGGGATGAGATAGACGCCGCGTCGACGCTTCCCGTCCTTCATAAAGGCCCTCGTCCGTTTTACGAGCGATCCGCGCATGCCACCTCCGCCGCCGGCAGCGTCGCCAGCATATCCTGCCCGCCCTTGACGCGATCTCCCACTCCGACGCAAATTGTGCTCCCCTTCGGTAGAAAGACATCCATCCGCGATCCGAAACGGATCAAGCCATACCGCTCGCCACACATCACACGATCGCCGGGTGCGACCCAACACACGATGCGCCGCGCGATGAGCCCGGCAACCTGCACGCACAAGACCTTTGCGCCGTTGACCGCACGTATCATCAAGGCATTTTGCTCATTACTCAGTGTCGCTTCCGGCCGGTTCGCCGCCACGAACCGGCCCGGCTGATACAGAACATCCTCGATGATCCCTTCACACGGAATCCGGTTCACATGAACGTCGAAGACGTTGAGAAAGATGCTGATCCGTGTCGCGCGCTCTTTCAGAAACCGGGGTTCGTAGTCGTCCTCAACGGCGATGATCTTCCCGTCGCCCGGGGCAACGACGCCACCCGCCACGCAGGGAGTCACCCGACGCGGGTTTCGAAAAAACCAGCTCGTGAAGAGCGCGAGGCCGCCCAGGAGAGCAGCGGGGCCGGTCCATCCGAGGAGACCGGCGGCGAGAGCAGACCCACCGAACCCAGCGACGAAGGGAACACCCTCACGGACGATCGGTATGCCGACTGCGCGGTCTGCCATGCATCAATACAGGATGTTCAAAAAAGGCTGAGCACGGCCGCAGGAAGCCCGCCGACTGAGACGTACTCCGTCTGGTACGCCGCAGGGAGACACGCAACCGAGAACGAAGCTGGAAGCCTTTTTCAACATCCTGTCAATTTTTACTCCGGTCGACGAGCTTCTCTTTCTTCAACCACGGCATCATGGCGCGCAGGCGGGCGCCGACCTCCTCGATCGGGTGCCGCTCACCCTTTGCCAATAAAGCATTATACACCGGACGGTTGGCTTGGTTTTCCAAGACCCACTCTTTGGCGAACCGCCCGCTTTGAATCTCATCGAGGATCTTGCGCATCTCCTGCTTCGTCTGTTCGGTCACGATGCGCGGCCCGCGGGTCACATCCCCGTATTTCGCGGTCGTGCTGATCGAGTAGCGCATATTGGCAATCCCGCCCTCGTAAATCAGGTCGACGATCAGTTTGACCTCGTGCAGACACTCAAAGTACGCCATCTCCGGCGAGTAGCCCGCCTCGATCAATGTCTCGAAACCGGCTTGGATCAACGACGTGAGCCCGCCACACAGGACGACCTGCTCGCCGAACAGGTCGGTTTCCGTCTCCTCTCGGAACGTCGTTTCGATGATGCCGGCACGGCCGCCGCCAATGGCACTCGCATAGGCCAGTCCGACCTGCCGGGTATTCCCGCTGGGATCTTGATGAATGGCGAGCAGCACGGGGACGCCGCTGCCCTTCGTGAACTCCGAGCGCACGAGATGGCCCGGGCCTTTCGGCGCGACCATGAAGACGTTGGTGCCGGCCGGCGGCACGATCTGACCGAAATGAATGTTGAACCCGTGGCCGAAGGCGAGATAGGCACCGGACTTCAAATTCGGCGCGATGTCCTGGCGGTAGATGGCCGCTTGTGCCTCATCCGGTGCGAGAAGCATCACGACGTCGGCGCGCTTGACGGCATCAGCGGTCGGCATCACCTTCAAGCCGCTCTGCTCGGCCTTTCGCCATGATGCGCCTTCTCGGAGTCCCACCACCACTGTGGCCCCGCTGTCCTTGAGGTTCAGGGCATGAGCGTGGCCTTGGCTCCCGTAGCCGATGATCGCGACCGTCCGACTCGTAATCTCCGTCAAGTTCGCATCCTTGTCGTAGTAAATCTTCATGGCGGCTCCTGATGGGGCGTGAAGAAAATTGAACGGGCGTCGCGGTTACTCTTTTGCGACCCGCTTGGGCTGCGCTGCGGCCGGCCGAATGGGTTCTCGGGCGATCGCCACCCGGCCGGTCCTGATCAGCTCTTTGATGCCGAGCGGCTGGAGCAGATTGATCATCGCCTCGACTTTCTTCACGTCCCCGGTGACCTCGACCGTGTACGTGGTCGGCGTCGAGTCGATAATGTTGGCACGAAAGATATCGGTAATGCGGAGCGCCTCCGCCCGATCCTCGGGCCGCGTGTGGACCTTGATCAGCGCGGTCTCGCGTTCGACGAATTCCGTTTCGTTGAGATCCACGACCTTGATGACATCGATGAGCTTATTCAGTTGCTTGACGATCTGCTCGATGATTCGATCATCCCCGGAGGTGACAATCGTCATCATGGACATCGAGGGGTCGAGCGTCGGGGCGACGGACAAACTTTCGATGTTGAATCCGCGACCGCTGAACAAGCCGGCGACGCGCGACAGGACGCCGAACTTGTTCTCAACCGTGACCGAAATGATGTGTTCCATCGTGAGTGCTGAGTGCTGAGTGCTGAGTGCTGAGCAGAACTCAGGACTCAACACTCAAGACTCATGACTAGGCTATGCCGTGACCACCGTGTCTTTGTCTTCCGGCGGCACTTTTGCGCCGGTTGCTTGCTTCTTCTTCAACTCGGGCGGGTCGGCGAGAATCATCTCATGATTGCACCCGCCGGCCGGGATCATCGGATAGCAATTCTCATATTGATCCACCGGCACATCGAGAATGACCGGACCATCGGTCGCGATGGCTTGTTTGATCACATCGTCCAGCTCAGCGACCGTGTTGGCTCGCAGCCCAATGGCGCCGTATGCTTGGGCGAGTTTGACGAAATCGGGCGTCGTATCGAGATAGCTCGAGGCGTACCGGCCTTCGTAGAACAGGTCCTGCCACTGCCGCACCATGCCGTGGAACCGATTGTTCACGATGACGACCTTGACCGGCAGCTTGTGCACGACGGCCGTCGCCATCTCTTGCATATTCATCTGCACGCTGCCGTCGCCCGCGATGCAGAGCACAAGCCGATCGCGATACGCCGCCTGAGCGCCCATCGCAGCGGGGAACCCGAAGCCCATGGTTCCGAGGCCGCCCGACGTCAGCCATCGGCGAGGCTTGGCCAGCTTGAAGTATTGCGCGGACCACATCTGGTGCTGCCCGACATCGGTCGCCACGATCGGGTCGCGGTCCTTCGTCAACTCATACAGCCGCTTGATCACGTGTTGCGGCTTGATCGCTCCCTTGGGATCTTGATCGTACGTCAGTGGATGGGCGCGCTTCCATTCATTGATCTGATCCCACCACGGCTTGCGCAGGTCCTTCTGATCGCCGTTGACGCTGATCTTGAGAGCCTGGATCAACTCGCGCAGCACGCGCTTACAATCCCCGACGATCGGAATATCGACGTGGATATTTTTTTTGATCGACGTGGGATCGATGTCGATGTGGATGATCTTGGCGTGCGGACAAAATTCCGACACCTTGCCGGTCACCCGGTCATCGAAGCGCGCGCCCACGGCAATCACGAGGTCGGAGTAATGCACGGCCATGTTCGCCCAATAGGTGCCGTGCATGCCCATCATGCCCATGGACAAGGGGTGCTCGCCTGGAAAGGCTCCCAGCGCCATCAGCGTCATGTCCACCGGGATTTGGCACATCTCCGCGAGTTCCAGCAGCTCTTGCGAGGCGCCCGAGAAGACGACGCCGCCGCCGACATAGAGAACCGGCTTCTTGGCTTTCGCGATGGCATCGGCCGCTTGCTTGATCTGCCATTTGTTGCCGTCGTACGTCGGGTTGTAGCCCCTGATCGAGACCGAGGCCGGATACTTGAATTCCGCCCGATTCATCGACACGTCTTTCGGAATATCGACCAGGACGGGGCCCGGCCGACCGGTGGTCGCAATGTAGAAGGCCTCTTTGATGGTGACGGCAAGATCGTTGACGTCTTTGACCAAAAAGTTGTACTTGGTGCAGGGACGGCTGAGGCCGATGTTGTCCGCCTCCTGAAACGCGTCGTTGCCGATCATGCTCGTCGAGACTTGTCCCGAAAAGCAGACGAGCGGGACCGAATCCATGTAAGCATCAACCAGCGCGGTGACGACATTGCTCATGCCGGGCCCCGACGTGACAAGGGCGACCCCCGGCTTGCCGGTTGCCTTGGCATAGCCTTCCGCCATATGCCCCGCGCCCTGTTCGTGCCGCGTCAAAATGACTTCGAGATCTTTCTCCTGATGGAGGACATCGAAGATCTTGAGTACGACCCCGCCCGGCAGCGCAAAGATCGTCTTCACACCTTCCCGCTTGAGGCACTCGACGAAAATTTCCGCGCCTGTGAGCTTCATCGTCACCCTCTTGCGAACAGACTGAAAAACAAAAGAAATTTTGTCGATGTTATCATCGGTCCTTATTGGAAGTCAATGAGAAACGCGACAGTGTGAACGGAGCCCGCACTTTTGCCGATGCCATGGCGACGGTCACGATCTTCTCCAGGCCGGAGTGTCATCTCTGCCACGTCGTCCATCGAATGGCGATACGACTCCAAGCTGAAATGCCGTTCAACGTGCGCCTCATCGATATCAGTCGAGATCCGGCAGACGAACAACGATACGGAACCCGCATCCCGGTCGTCCACATCGATGATCGAGAATACTTTTCAGGCAAGGTGACGGAGCGGGAACTGCGTCGGGCGATCAAAAGAGCGCGTTGGAGAGGGCCTATAAGCCGGATTCTGTCCCGCCTCGGTTGGCGGCGGGGATGATCATTTCTCTGGAACTCGGGTTACCCCAAGCTTCGTGCGGCCTACCCGAGGGCGACGGCCGGGCCGACCGCTGAGAAGCGGCACCGGTGCCCGCTCCTCATGCCCTCCTATTTGGCCTTGCTCCGGGTGACGCTTGCCGGCCGGTCGTGTCACCACCACCGCGGTGGGCTCTTACCCCGCCATTTCACCCTTGCCTGAGCCGCCTGCGACTGCCGGCGGCCATCGGCGGTATGCTTTCTGTTGCGCCGGTGTCGGATCGCTCCGCCTGGGTGTTACCCAGCACCCCGCCCTTGGAGTCCGGACTTTCCTCTCGACGGCTAGGCCGCCGAGCGATCATCCGGCCCTCTCCAAACACGCTCTGGTACTATAACCATCGCCTCCCTGCGATGCAAGGCGCGTTGACCGTGCTCTACGCCTTTGTTACAGTACGCGCCCTTTTACGGTAACCATGAACGAGGAGTCCAACCAGGCACGCATCGGCATCGACGAATCTGGTAAAGGCGATTACTTCGGCCCGTTGGTGATCGCGGCGACCCTCGTCACATCGGCCCTCGAACCCCTGCTGCGCGGACTCGAAGTCAGAGACAGCAAGCGCATCTCCGATGG
Organism: Nitrospira sp. Vd2; assembly: GCF_979581665.1. NCBI lineage: Bacteria > Pseudomonadati > Nitrospirota > Nitrospiria > Nitrospirales > Nitrospiraceae > Nitrospira > Nitrospira sp. Vd2. The sequence continues at coordinate 175,070 of NZ_CEFZSK010000011.1, forward strand.
ACGGATCCTGGACATCGCGCGCGAAATCCGGTCGATGTGCCGGCACAGCGTCGTTGCGATCGGCCCCCAGCGCTACAACGAGCTGTACGGGAAGATCAAAAATCTCAATCGACTGCTCGCATGGGGCCACGCGCGGGCGCTAGAGAATATCCTGGAACAGGAGCCATGCAGCTTGGCGATTTCCGACCAGTTTGGAGACGAGCGATACATCGTGAACGCCTTGCTGGAGAAAGGCAAAACGATCCGTCTGGTGCAGCGGCCGAAAGCCGAAGAAGACCTGGCGGTCGCCGCCGCCTCGATTTTGGCCCGAGCGGAATTTCTTCTTCGCCTCAAGCGGCTCTCGGAAGAGATCGGCGTGTCACTGCCGAAAGGGGCATCTTCGGCGGTGGAGTTCGCGGGGAGGATGGTGGTGCGGAAGCACGGACAAGTAGCGCTGGCGCGGGTCGCCAAGCTTCACTTCAAAACAACTCACGCGGTGTTGGGAGGAGCGCGGAACTAATCGGCCGGCTGGTCTTTTCCGTCTGCCTCGCCCGCCGCGACGGTCACCGGCTCTCCTTCCCAATACAGGAGACGGTGGCAGTACGAGCATGATTGCAACACGTCGGAGCGTTTGACTTCGGCGACGAGCTGGGGCGGCAATTGCAAACGACAGCCGCTGCAGATCCCGTTCTTCACCGGGGCGACCGCCACATCCTTCCGCGCGCCTTTCAGCTTGTTGTATCGGATCAGCAATGTCCCATCGATGCCGGCAGCAACCTGTTGCCGTCTCTCTTCCAATTCGGACAATTCCCGACGGTATCCCGCGGTCGTCGACTCGATTCTCGATTTTTCTTCACTGAACGAACGCTGCGCTTCGGCTAACGCCGCCTTGGCCTCCTTCTCCCGTTGCTGAATGCCTTCGATCCGCTCCATCAGGAGCAGGATCTGCTCTTCCATCGCGCTCTTTTTCTTGTTCGCCATTTCAATTTCGAACAGGTGCGCCTGATACTCCTTGTTCGTTTTCAACTCCGTCAACCGGTTTCGCAACTTGGCGACCTGCCCCTCGTGGATCTCCAGATCGCGTTCGCGATCACGGCGATCCTTGGTGAGCGTCTCCAGTTCGCTTGAGAGCGCGTGCACCTGCTGCGTGGCCTCTATGACGGGAGCTTCGGCGGCTTGAAGGAGAGCGGGGAGTTTGCGTTCTTGTTCCGTGATCTCGAGAATACGGAGATCGATCGTCTGCAGCTCAATCAGTGTAGGCAACTGGGGATGCAATGGTTCCTCGTCGGTGCGACATCGGCTGTCTCGAAAATGGTGGGCCCACCAGGCCTCGAACCTGGGACCAACGGATTATGAGTCCGCTGCTCTGACCAACTGAGCTATGGGCCCATGACACGCGGTCAGGCCAATTCCGGCTTACTTCTCTCTGCTCGCTTGCCGAAGCCGGCTTCGGCCTGTCTGTATTCTCGTCCATTGGTCGGCGCGATTCTAAATCCCGGAGAACGAGAGTGTCAATCTGACTACAGACTCTCCACGAAACTCTTTAGCTTGCGGCTGCGACTGGGGTGGCGCAATTTGCGCAAGGCTTTCGCTTCGATCTGCCGGATGCGCTCGCGCGTCACCTCGAAGTCCTGTCCGACCTCTTCCAGCGTGTGATCGGTCGCCTCGCCGATGCCGAAGCGCTTGCGCAAGACCTTCTCCTCCCGCGGAGTGAGCGTCTGGAGCGCGTTGTTGATCTGCCGCTGTAGATCGTACCGGATCGCGGCTTCGAGCGGGGAAACCGCCTTCTTATCCTCGATGAAGTCTCCCAAATGACTGTCCTCTTCCTCTCCGATGGGGGTTTCGAGCGAAATCGGCTCACGCGCGATCTTGAGGATCTTGCGGACCTTGTCCAGCGGCAGATCCATGCGCTCGGCAATCTCCTCGGGGTTCGGCTCGCGGCCGAGCTTCTGCACCAGATGCCGTGACGTGCGGATCAATTTATTGATCGTCTCGATCATATGGACGGGGATGCGGATCGTTCTGGCCTGATCGGCAATCGCGCGCGTGATGGCCTGGCGGATCCACCATGTCGCATATGTGCTGAATTTGTAGCCGCGCTTGTACTCGAACTTGTCCACGGCCTTCATCAAGCCGATGTTGCCTTCCTGAATCAAATCGAGGAACTGGAGGCCCCGGTTCGTATACTTCTTGGCGATGCTGACGACCAGGCGCAAATTCGCCTCGACCAGTTCGGCCTTGCCGCGCTTGACCTTCTCTTCAGCGATGTCGAGCTGCCGCACGGCCTCCTTGATTTCATCGGCCGACACCAGCGCCTCTTCCGTTTCCAATTGCCGGATCCTCGCGCGTGCCGCTTGGTAGCCCTTCTTGATCTCATTGAGTGTCTCTTCGGAAATCCCCGTCTTCCGGTGAACCGCGAGAAAGTCGCGGCGCTCTCGGCACAACCGTTTGAGCAGATCGGCCCCTGCCTCGCCGGGTACGCCCAGACGACGCTGGCAGTGGGCGATCTCCCGTTCGGCGGCCCTGATCTCCTGCGCCACTTCACGCACGCGCTGCACCAACCGCTCCTTCAGCACGACGTGCAGGTTGATCGACTCCATCTTCTCGACCAACTGCGGTCGAACCTCTTTGATCTGGTTCTTGATGCGGCGTTGCTTCGCGGGATCATTGCCGGCGTGGCGGTTTTTCTCGTACAGCGCGATCAGGGTCTTGGAGATATTTCGGACTTTATTGAGAGCCTCTAACGTTTTTTCGCGCAGCTCCGCATCGTCCCGCTCGACTTCCTCCTCGCTGTTCTCTTCAAAATCTTCTTCCTGAACGGGCACGATCTCGCGGACGCTGATCTTGTCGTTCTTCAATTGATCGCGCAACGAGAGCACGAACTGGATGGTCATCGGCATGCCGAAGACCACCGAGGCGATCTCTTTCTTGCCTTCCTCGATCCGTTTGGCGATCTCGATCTCGCCCTCGCGGCTCAGCAGCGCGACGCTGCCCATTTCCTTGAGATAGAGACGCACCGGATCATCGGTCCGGCTGAGGACCCCGGGCGTGAGATCGATCTCCTTTTCCTCCTCCTCGAGCTCCTCTTTCCCTTCGACCTCCTCGACCTCCTCAACCTGCTCGTCGGCCTCCACCAGCTTTTCCCGCTCGCCGTCGGCCGAATCGACGATCTCGATATCCATCTCCCCGAACATGCTCATCAGCGTGCTGATCTGTTCGGAGGAGACCATGTCGGCCGGCAGGGTGCTGTTCAGTTCATCGTAAGTCAGGAAGCCCTTCTCCTTCCCGATCGAAATCAGCTTCTTGACTTCTCCGAGCAATTCTTCTTTCGCCATGATGACTCCTCAGAACAGTTTAAGAGGTCCGAACGGGGACAGCGGCTTTCGTCTGCCGAAGCGCATTGACCTCGGCATTCAACAGGCGCGCCTCTTCATGAAGGCCGGCTTGTTCCGCGGCACGCAGTTTGACGATCAAGGCTTCCAGGGCGCGTTCGCGTCGTTTGCGCTGAAGGGCATCGAGACACCCTTCGAGGTGCGCTGGAATGTCGTCGAAATGCCGATCCGCCGCCGACATCTCGGTCGCCGCCGCGCAGCACGCTGGGTCGGCAAGCGCCTCATCAAGCAATGGGCGGATCAGCACGCGGCCGCCAGCATCGATGTGCCGACACGCGATCTCGACCAGGCGACGACAGGCAGGGTCGGCGAATGCGTCGACCGACAGGGACTGAACCTGCAAGCCGGGGACATGTCCGTGCACAAGCAAGTACACGAGGTCCCATTCTTCGGCGTATCGCTTTCGGTTCACCGGCTGAGAAACGGCCAGTCGGCGATCCGGTCTACCTTCGGACTTCTTCACCAATGCCGGGTACCGTTCGATCAGACGGGCTTGGCTGATGTCCAGCCGTTCGGCCACGCGGCGCATGCATTCTTCTTGCTCGATCCGGTTCGACGTTTTCTGGAGAATCCTCAGAATATCATCGACGCTCCGAAGACGATCGTCCATCGAGCCGGATGCCGCCTGTCGCAAGCTGTGCTCGACGGCAAAATCGAGCAGACTCGGCGCTTCCTCCTGTAACCGCCGAAATGCCTCCGGGCCCTGGTTTCGAACGAAGGTGTCGGGATCCTCGCCCGTCGGCAGCGTCACGACCGTCACCCCGATTCCACTATCGACAAAGAGATCGAGGGTTCGGAGCGCCGCCCGAACCCCGGCCGGGTCGGGATCGAAGAGGAGGACAAGCTTCTTGGCAAAGCGCCGGATGATCGTCAAGTGGTCGGGCGTCAGCGCCGTGCCGAGCGTCGCGACGACATTGGTAATCCCTGCCTGATGGAGCGCAATCGCATCGAAGTAACCCTCAACAATGACGAGTCGTCCCTCTCGGCCGGCTGTCTCCCGCGCACGATCAAACCCGTACAGATTTCGTCCCTTACTGAACAGCGCGGTTTCCGGCGAATTGAGGTATTTCGGTTCCCCCTCACCGAGGATGCGCCCACCAAAGGCGATGACCCGGCGACGAAGGTCTGTAATGGGGAACATCAGCCGACTTCTAAAACGGTCATAATAGGCGGTCGGGTCAGTGGCACGCCGCCCAGACTGATCCTTGGCCACGGACAGTCCGGCGGCCGCAATATCGGTTAAGCCGTGCCCTTCCCTGAGCAAGACGCCCAGCAAGCCATCCCACCCCGGCGGAGCATAGCCCAACCCGAAGGCTCGGATCGTATCCTCACTGATCCCTCGACCCCGAACATAGTCGAGTGCCGTTCGGCCGATGCTCGTATCCCAGAGGTTTCGTTCGAACCAGCCGGCGGCAGCCTGGTGGATCCGTTCCAGCCGATCCCGGACTTGAGACTCTCCGGAATGGCCGACATGGCTGACGCTCGGCACGTCGATCCCCAGCCGCTTTCCCAAGTCCCGAACGGTATCAGGAAAGCTCCCGCCCTCCAGCTTCATGAGAAAGGTGAAGACGTTTCCTCCGGCCCCGCACCCGAAGCAGTGAAAAATTTGGCGAGACGGACTGACGGTAAAAGAAGGAGTTTTTTCGTTGTGAAAGGGACACAGGCCTTTAAGGTTTTGGCCTGACCGGGTCAAGGCGACGTACCCGGAGACGATGTCGACAATATCCGCACGCTCCCGAATTTGGGCGATGACGTCTTCGGGGATCAGGTTTGATGCCATGGACGTTGCTTTTTAATCCCTCGATCGCTGAAGACGGCAGGTCAAACGGACCGGTCACACTATCAAACGGACGGCGTGCCTGTAAAGATGGACGAGCGTAGGGCTACCCGGGCGGCCAGGACATGGTACGACCGCCCAGAACATGAAAATGCAAATGGAAGACCGTTTGTCCAGCATCCGGGCCCGTGTTCGTCACAACGCGGTAGCCTGAGGACGCAATTCCCTTGGCTGTGGCGACCTTTCCTGCAACGAAGATGAGATGCCCGAAGAGCCGCTCATCGCCCCCGATACCCTCTCCGATTGACGGCACATGGCGTTTAGGGATGACCAGCGTATGAACGGGAGCTTGTGGGCGGATGTCGTCAAAGGCCAGCGCCTGTTCATCTTCGTACACGATTTTGGCGGGTATTTCACGTTTGATGATCCGGCAGAACAAACAGTCACTCATGACCGGGCCCTCCCGACTTGGCCCGAAGTCCGGGCGTGCCAACCCGCCGCGCCAGCTCCTGATAGATCTCTTGCAGCGTCACGCCGTGATAGCCAAGGACGACGAGCGTGTGGAAGAAGAGATCGGCCACCTCGTAAATGACCTCGTCGCGCTTGTCATTTTTTGACGCAAGAAGGACCTCACCAGCCTCCTCAGCGACTTTCTTCAAGATCCGGTCCTGGCCCTGCTGAAATAAGGTTGAGACGTACGAGCCTTCTTTCGGCTGAAGCTTGCGATCGAGGATCGTCCGATAGACATGCTCGAGCACACCACCCAGCGCATCGTCAGATGGTTTTGAGGCGTCAGTGACGTCTCCACTGTCCCATCGGGTGAAAAAACAGCTTGCCTGACCGGTATGACACGTCGGCCCGACGGGCTCCGCCTTGATCAGCACGGTATCTCGATCACAATCGAGGAAGAGATCCTTCACAACCAAATAATGTCCCGACGTCTCTCCCTTTTCCCAGAGTTTCTGACGAGAGCGACTCCAAAAATGCACGTGCTTCGTGGTCACGGTTCGGTCCAGCGCGTCACGATTCATGAAGCCGAGCATGAGCACACTCCCGTCGCGCCAATCCTGGACGACCGCCGGCACCAACCCGTGGTCATCCGGTTTCAGTTGCTCCCAGCGTGTCACGATGCCACCACTTTCCAATTACTGGAGACGTGACGTACCGCGACACCGCGCTCGGCGAGGTACGCTTTTGCCTGCTGAATGGTATACGTCCGATAGTGAAAGATCGAGGCCGCCAAGACCGCATCGGCTTTGCCGCGCACGAACGCGTCATACAGATGCTCGAGGCAGCCCGCACCTCCCGACGCGATCACGGGGATCGGCACCGCGGCCGATACGGCAGCCGTCAGAGCGAGGTCGTAGCCGTCCTTCGTCCCATCACGATCCATGCTGGTTAAGAGAATTTCACCGGCGCCTGCCGCGCTCATGTCTCGTGCCCACTGAACGGCATCGACCCCGGTCGCGCGACGACCGCCGTGGGTGAAGACTTCCCACGCCCCGTTGTTCGACTGTTTCGCGTCGATCGCCACAACGATGCATTGCGCGCCAAACCGGGCGGCGGCGGCCTTCACGAAGTCAGGATTTTCGACGGCTGCGGTATTGATACTCACCTTGTCGGCGCCCGCATTCAAGAGCGCGCGGATGTCGTCCAGCGTCCGGACACCGCCGCCGACCGTCAGTGGCATGAATACATGCTCCGCCGTGCGCGCCACCACGTCGAGGAGAATCTGCCGGCGTTCGTGCGAAGCCGTAATGTCGAGGAAACACAGTTCATCCGCCACTTCCCGATCGTAGACGGCCGCGACCTCCACCGGATCCCCCGCGTCGCGAAGATTGACGAACTCGACACCTTTCACCACTCGACCATCTTTCACGTCGAGGCATGGAATGATCCGTTTCGTCAACATGTCGCCATAGCTTCGAGCGCCTGCTCTAAATCGAGCGTGCCCTCGTAGAGCGCCTTGCCGACGATCGCTCCCATGACGCGTGGGCCGAGCGCGCTGATCGCGCGCAGATCGTCGATCCGTGTGATGCCACCTGAAGCGATGACCGGTACTGGCGACCGATCCACGATCTCACGAAGCGCGGTGAGGTTTGGTCCCGACAGCATGCCGTCTCTCCCGATATCGGTATAGATAATCCCGGCCAGCCGATACCCCTTCAGCTCGGCGACGAGGTCGATCGCGCGGGTTTGAGACACGTTCGTCCATCCTTTGACCGCGACGTATCCATCCCGTGCGTCGAGCCCGACCAGGATCCGGTCCGGGTACTCGTCGCAGGCCTGCTTCAACAGCGCGATCTGTTGAAGGACGGCAGTGCCGAGCACAAGACGGTGGGCGCCATGATTGAAGTACAAGCGTACGGTTTCCATGGTCCGAATCCCACCGCCGACTTGGACCGGGATGGTCACGGCCTTCAGAATCGCCAGAATCTGGGGCAAGTTTCGCGGCTGTCCTTCCACCGCACCGTTCAAATCGACCACGTGCAACGACTTGGCCCCAAGCTTTTCCCACCGCCGGGCCATCGCGGCCGGGTCTTCCGAATAGACGGTGTCTTGATGAAGGTCACCTTGACGAAGACGGACGCAGCGGCCGTCCTTTATGTCTATCGCGGGGATCACAAGCATCATCGGCTCTCGCTGATCACGATTGTCCGAAAGGGAACCGCTTGACGAGTTGAGACGCGCCATACTCCGCGAGATCCTCGGCGGTCACAAATCCCCAGCCCCGCTGCCAGAAGCCGAGGAAGTCTTCGTTCAGTGGTCGTTGCCGTTCGTAGTAGTTGCCAGTCCACAGTGTCACACCATCGGGAGCCACCAGCTTCACTTCAAAGCCGACGATCGCCGGTTTTGCACCCCACCGGCTGCCTTCTCGCTCACGATACACCAACACTCTACCGATCAGCGCCCCATCGACTCGGAGTTGACGGGCCGCCTCTTTGGCCGCCTGTTCCGGAGCCCCGACCATTGCAGCTGGGACCGCTTGCACGGCATCGGCCGGCGACAGAACGCGCACTCCGCCCTTCCGCAGCAGCGTGCGGTACATGATGTCGGCAATTTTGTCTGCGGCGAAGGGTGGTACGCTCGTCGTTTCCCGATCGAAACGATCGACCGCGGGCGGCGCGACGCTCATTTGAATGTCCGATCGCTTCGCCCCGCGTGGAACGGAAAATTCGGCATCGGCGGAATCCAGAATCTGCGGCGTGGCGAGGCGAGCGAACGGCATCACCACCACTGACTGAACTTGGTATTGATCGAGTGCGGGAGAGACATTCGTCGTGACCTTGGCTGGCGCACAGGCCGCAAGAACTCCACTGATAACGGCGAGCGCAGCATACATGGCTCGCGACCACATCATCATATACGCCACTCGGCAAAGTTCTTGATGATCCAAAGACCCGCCGACTGGCTTTTCTCCGGATGAAATTGACACGCGAACACGTTGTCCCGCCAGATACTGGAGACAAACGGTCGTCCATACTCCGTCGTCGTGGCAATGATGTCGGGATCGGCGGGATCCACATAATAGGAATGAACGAAGTAGAAATCCACGCCGGTCGGAAGACCACGAAGCGGCGGGGCCTCCCGCTGAATCGTGACGGCGTTCCAGCCCATGTGGGGCACCTTTAACGACTCCGCATGCCGCCTTCCGTTCGTCTCTGCTGAGGTAAACCGCCGAACACGACCCGGAAGGATATCCAAGCCCTTGTGCACGCCGAACTCTTCGCTCTCGGTAAACAGGAGTTGCAGCCCCAGGCAAATGCCAAGGAACGGCTTGCCGAGCCGAATCGCCTGGCGCACCGATTCGATCAAGTCGAAGCGCTCCAGGTTCGCCATGCAGTCGGGAAACGCGCCGACGCCGGGCAGCACGACACGATCCGCGCCAGCAATCACGCCGCGCTCACGCGTCACCACCGCCTCATGGCCGACCACCGCAAAGGCCTTCTGCACGCTGCGGAGGTTCCCCATGCCGTAATCGATGATGGCAATCATGGGTGGCAATCGGCGTTCAGAGCGCCTGGACCACTACAGTTTTCCCTTGGTCGAGAGGACGCCCGACACCCGCTCGTCTAAGGATGTGGCTTGATCGAGCGCCTTAGCCAGGGCTTTGAACACCGCCTCCATAATGTGATGCGGATTGCGACCGTAGAGGACGTTGATATGGAGGTTGAGGGCGCCGTGCGTGACGAACGCCTGAAAGAAGTCCTCGAACAGGCCCAGATCGAAGGTCTTGATCCGCCGTTGTGGCAACCGAACGTTGTAGACCAGGTAGGGCCGGCCGCTGAGGTCGACGGTCACTTGCGCAAGCGTCTCATCGAGTGGAACCGAGGCCCAGCCGAAGCGTCGAATGCCCTCCTTCCCGCCCAGCGCCTGCTTGAGCGCTTCCCCCAAGACGATGCCGATATCTTCGACCGTATGGTGATCGTCGATCTCAGTATCGCCTTTGGCTTGCACGGTGAGATCGAAAAATCCGTGTTTGCTCAACAACTGAAGCATATGGTCGAGGAACGGAATCGTCGTCTGCACGTGCCCGCGACCGCTCCCTTCCAACGCGACTTCGATGGTGACGTTCGTCTCGGTCGTCTGGCGCTCGACCCTGGCCTTCCGCGAACCGGCTGTAACCTTCATGGGCGTCGGCTCTCCAACGATTTGGCGTGCGCGTCCAATCCTTCCATCTGCGCAATGCGGTAGAGATGATCCTTGACCTTCGTCAGCTCTTCTTTGGTGTAGTAGATGATGTTGCTCTTCTTGAGATAGTCGTCCACCGACAGGGGAGAAAAGAACCGTGCCGTACCACCTGTGGGGAGGACGTGGTTCGGACCTGCCACGTAATCGGCGATGGCCGGCGGCGTATAGCGGCCAAGGAACAAGGCCCCCGCATGGCGGATCTTCTCCAAATAGTCAAACGGGCGTTCGACGGAAAGGGTCAAGTGCTCCGGCGCAATCGCGTTCGCCAAGTCAATCGCCTCTTCCATTGTATCGACGACCAAGGCGACGGCATGGCGAGCAATCGCTTTCGCCACGATCTTTTCCCGCGAAAGCTTGGCCATCTGCTCCTTCACATGTCGGACAGCCGCGTCGGCCAGCTTCCGCGACGTCGTCACGAGATACACTTTCGCTTCTTCATCATGCTCGGCTTCACACAACAAATCCGCCGCGACGTGTGCAGGATCCGCGGCCTCGTCTGCGACGACGAGAAGCTCGCTGGGGCCTGCGACCATATCAATGGCCACGGTTCCATACATAAGGCGCTTCGCGGTCGCGACATAGATGTTGCCAGGACCCACGATCTTATCGACACGAGGAATCGTCTGCGTGCCATAGGCCATGGCTGCGATCGCTTGGACTCCGCCGATCTGGTACACCTCATCGACTCCTGCGATGTCGGCGGCGACGAGCAGGTACGGGCTGATGCCGGCTTTGGTCGTCGGGGTGCAGAGCACCACGCGCTTCACTCCCGCCACTTTCGCCGGGATCGCGCACATCAGCAGTGACGATGGATAAACGGCCTTCCCGCCCGGCACGTACACGCCGACGGCATCCAGCGGCAGAATCATCTGACCGAGCGTCGCCCCGTTCTCCTGATACATCCACGTCTTGAGTCGTTGTCGCTCGTGAAACGCCGTGATCCGTTGCGCGGCATAGCGAAGCGCATCGCCTTCGTCCTTTCGGATCTGGTAGTAGGCTTCCTTGATGCGGTCCACGCTGACGCGGAACTGATCGGGCTTGAGAGTCACGCGATCGAATGTCTTGGCATACCTGACCACTGCTCGATCACCGCCTCGCTCGACGCCACGAAGAATCGATCGCACGGCGGTTTCGACGGTGCCGGCGTTGAAATTCGAGCGGCCGGTCATGCGCTGAACGGCGGTCTTGAATGCCCGATCTGTACTGGCAATAACCTTCATGGCTGCGTCCCCACTATCCTGTCCGCTGCTTCGCACCGCGCGGTTCCGCCAGCCGCGCCCGCTCCATCTTGAGCCGTGCGATAAGATCCGTCACCCGCTCGTGCTTCATCTTTAGGCTGGCTCGATTCACAATGAGCCGAGCCGTGGAGTGCGCAATCACCTCCACTTCGACCAGATCATGCGCCTTCAACGTCTGGCCGCTCGAGACCAAATCGACGATGCGATCGGCGAGCCCCACTAACGGTGCAAGTTCGATCGACCCGTAGAGCTTGATGATCTCGACCGGGATTCCCTTTTGATTGAAATAGCGCTCGGTGATGTTGGGGTACTTGGTGGCCACCCGAATTTTCGATGAGAGCCGGTCGCGCAACTCTTGGCCACGGAGCGCCGCAACGGCGATCCGACAGCCGCCGAATTGCAAGTCCAACGGCTCATACACGTCACGATCCTGCTCCAGCAACATATCCTTGCCCACGACGCCGACATCCGCCGCCCCGTACTCGACGTAGGTCGGCACATCGCTCGGGCGTACGATCATGAGCGTGAGGTCATGTTTTTCTGAGGGAAAGACGAGCCGGCGGCTGTCCGGGGACAGGTCTCCGTTGCTGAAGCCCGCGCGTCGGAATAGCTCGATGGCCGGTTCCAACAGCTTGCCCTTGGATAGGGCGATCGTAATCATGGTTGAACCGGTCGTCCGTTCACGCCGTTCCCTTCACTCGCTCGATGGCGGCGCCCAAGGCTCGGAGCTTTTCTTCAATCCGCTCGTAGCCGCGGTCCAAATGGTAGACCCGTGAGATTTCAGTCTGACCGTCGGCGACGAGGCCGGCGAGGATCAGACCAGCGCTGGCCCGCAGATCGGACGCCATGACCGGGGCACCGGTCAGCGCGGCCGTGCCGGTGACGACGGCCACGTTGCCGTCCACCTTGATGTCTGCTCCCATTCGGCACAACTCGGGCACGTGAATAAACCGGCTTTCGAAAATTGTTTCTGTGATCACGCTCGTCCCGTTGGCCGTGCACGCCAGCGCCATGATTTGCGCCTGCATGTCAGTCGGGAAACCCGGATACGCGAACGTCTTGACGTTCACGGCGTTCAGGCGACCCGTCGCCGTCACGCGGATGGACTCCTTCCCTTCGCGCAGCTCCGCGCCCGTTTCGCGGAGCTTCAACGTCACCGCCTCCAACTGCTGAGGCGCGCAATTCTCCACGGTCACGTTTCCACCCGTCATGGCGCCGGCCACAAGGTAGGTCCCCGCCTCGACGCGATCTGGAATGACTTCATGATCCATTCCCCGTAACTCTGTGACGCCCTCGATCGTGATCATGTCAGTGCCTGCCCCGGCGATTCTTGCGCCGCGCTTGATCAACGACGCGGCGAGATCCGTAATCTCGGGCTCCTTCGCGGCGTTTTCAATGACCGTCGTACCCTCTGCCAGACACGCCGCCATCAGCAAATTTTCCGTTCCCGTGACGGTCGGCATATCGAGGCAAATACGAGCGCCCTTGAGACGTGTCGCCGTCGCATAGATGTACCCATGCTCGACGGAGATTTCGGCACCCAGTTTGGCGAGCCCCGACAGGTGCTGATCGACCGGGCGGGTGCCGATCGCACAGCCACCCGGGAGCGAGACCACTGCCTCACCCCATCGGGCCAGGAGGGGTCCTAGGCACAAGATCGACGCCCGCATCTTGCGGACGAGATCATACGGCGCTTCCGTCGAATTGATACGGTCGACATGCACGAATACACGCGACCCCTCGACCGCCACCACGCCGCCCAACATGCTGAGCAACGTACACATCGTCGAGACATCTACGACGCGGGGCACATTCGTGATCACGCATTCGCCACCGAGCAAGGTCGACGCGAGGATGGGGAGTGCGGCGTTTTTCGCACCGCTCACCATTACGCTCCCTTCCAGCCGTGACGGTCCTTTCAGGATGATGCGGTCCATGAGTCAACGATTGTGATGGTTCATCGCCCTATCGGGTCTTCCAAGCCAAGACCACGCGTTCAATGCCCTGCTCGTCCTTCACGGTCTCGATATTGTAGTAATTTCCCGTGGCTTCCGCTAGACGACAGACCGCCGCTGCTTGCCCTTGTCCCACCTCAAAAGCCACACACCCCTGCGGCTCGAGGAGCGAGAGGGCCTCGGGAAGCAATCGTCGGTAGAAGGTCAGGCCGTCCGGGCCGCCGGACAGGGCGATCCGAGGTTCTCTCTGAACTTCTTCTTGTAACAGCGAAATTTCCCCAGCAGGAATGTATGGTGGATTCGAAACGACCGCGCTGAGCCGGCCATGCAGCTCAGCAGCAAACAACGGCCGGCAGAGTTCCCCTTCGTAGAAAACAATACGAGAGGCCACGCGATGTCGCTCCGCATTGTGCCGTGCTACTTCTAAGGCTTGACGCGACACATCAACAGCATGGACGAGAGCGCCTGGCAGGCGCGTGGCAATGGAGACCGCAATGCAGCCGGAGCCAGTCCCCACATCGGCCACGACCGGTGCCCGGTGTGCAGCCAATTCCCGGCAGACCGCGTCGATCAAGACTTCAGTATCTGCGCGAGGGATCAACACAGCCGGCGTCACGGTCAACTCCAGGCCTGCTATCTCTTGAGAGCCGAGGAGGTATTGGAGGGGTTCGTGAGCAGCACGGCGGCGGATCAAGTCCAGCGTCCGGTCAACGTCCCGAGAGCCCACCCGTGTGTCGTGGGAAACACGAAGCTCGAGTTCCTTCACCCCAAGTGCATGTTGCACCAACCACACAGCCTCACGCTCGGCAGAGGGAATCTTCGCAGCGCGAAGCTCGACGATGGCCCACCTGAGGAGTTCGCCTCGTGTCACGACCGCAGGATCAATCTGGGAGAACGTGCAAGACAGTTGAGACGCGGGGCCGATCATGACGGCTCCGCGGCTGAATTCGCCGCAGTCCGATTCGCGCGCATGGCCTCGACGAATTCATCGAGGTCGCCGTTGAGCACGGCTTCGAGCTTGTGGAGGGTTAAGCCGATCCGGTGGTCGGTGACGCGGTTTTGGGGATAATTGTACGTACGGATCTTTTCGCTTCGGTCCCCGGTCCCCACCTGCGTCCGCCGGGCTTGGGCAATCTCGGCTTCCTGCTTTTCGCGTTCCGCCTCGACGATGCGCGCTCGCAGGGTTCGCATCGCCTTGATCCGGTTTTTCAACTGCGACCGCTCGTCTTGGCACGTCACGACGACTCCGGTCGGGATATGCGTGATCCGGACGGCGGAATAGGTCGTGTTCACGCTCTGTCCACCGGCACCCGAGGAGCAGAACGTATCGATCCGCAGATCTTTGGGATCGATCTGGACTTCAACTTCATCGACTTCCGGCATGACGGCGACCGTCGCGGTGCTGGTGTGAATGCGGCCGCTCGCCTCGGTCGCCGGCACTCGTTGCACGCGGTGGACGCCGCTCTCATAGCGAAAGAGCCCATACGCGCCCTTGCCTTCGACGAGCATCACCACGTCCTTGTACCCGCCGATGCCGGTCTCGTGGGCATCCATCACCTCCACACGTAAGCGCTTCTTCTCGGCGTACTTGGCATACATCCGGAACAGATCGCCTGCAAAGAGCGCCGCTTCTTCCCCGCCGGTCCCGGCACGGATCTCAACGAAGGTGTTTTTCTCATCACGCGGGTCTTTCGGCTCCAGCAGATCAATCGCCCGGCGCTCCATCTCAAGACGGCGCTCGTGCAGTTGCCGGGCCTCTTCAGCGGCCAGTCCTTGAAGATCGGGCGTGATGCCCGGGTCTTGCCGCATCTGCTCGGCCTCGCTTTCTTGTTTGCGAATTTCATGGTACGCATCGAAGAGCTGAGCCAGCTCTTCGATTTCCATGCGCTCCTTATTCAGCTTGTGAAGGAGTGCCGGCTGACTCAGGACGGACTCGTCCATGAGCTGGCGATTCAGCTCATGATAGCGGTTCGCCGCTTCCTCCCATTTGGCAAGGAAGGGCGTGTCCTTCGTGTCCGTGGTCGATGCCTGGGCCATGTTCCCGTCGGCCGAATTCTCGCCGAGGCGTTATTTTTTCTTCGCGTACTTCTTTTTGAACCGCTCCACGCGTCCTTCAGTGTCGACGATCTTCTGCGTGCCGGTAAAAAACGGATGGCAATTGGAACAGATGTCGACGTTGATATTGCCGACCGTCGAGCGCGTCTTGAATGTCGCACCGCATGCGCAGTGCACGGTCGCGACACGGTATTCCGGATGAATGCCTTTCTTCATGATCGCCCCTTTCTCACTATCGGACTGACGTACCTCTTCAGTATTTCGCAGTCCGCAGCGAACCCTCCCCTATCGGTTCATCGATTGGAGGAACTCCTGGTTGGTCTTGGTGCCCTGGATCTTGTCCATCAGGAACTCCATCGCCTCCATCGTCCCAAGCGGGCTCAACACCTTGCGCAGGATCCACATCTTGTTGAGCCGGTCGCGGTCCACGAGCAACTCCTCCTTGCGCGTACCCGACTGACTGATGTCGATGGCCGGGAAGATCCGCTTGTCAGCCAATCGACGATCGAGATGGACCTCCATGTTGCCAGTCCCTTTGAATTCTTCGAAGATCACGTCATCCATCCGGCTCCCGGTATCGACGAGCGCGGTCGCCATGATAGTCAGACTCCCCCCGTTTTCGATATTCCGTGCGGCGCCGAAGAAACGTTTCGGGCGCTGAAGCGCATTCGAGTCGAGACCACCGGAGAGCACCTTGCCGCTCGGGGGCGCGATCGTATTATAGGCCCGCGCCAGTCGCGTGATGCTATCAAGGAGAATGACCACATCGCGCTTGTGCTCGACGAGCCGCTTCGCCTTCTCCAGCACCATCTCGGCGACCTGCGCATGACGCTGCGCGGGCTCATCGAACGTCGAGCTGATGACTTCGGCGGCCTTCACTTGGCGCTGCCAGTCGGTCACCTCTTCCGGCCGCTCGTCAATCAACAGGACGATCAACATCACTTCCTTGTGATTCTTGAGGATGGCCCGGGCAATGGCCTGGAGCAACATCGTTTTACCGGTCCTCGGAGCCGCGACAATCAAACCCCGTTGGCCTTTCCCGATGGGGGTGATCAAATCCATCACCCGCGTGCAGTATTCTTCGGGGTCGAATTCGAGGTTGATCCGCTCCTGTGGATAGAGCGGCGTCAGGTTGTCGAACAGAATCTTGTCCCGTGCAACCTCCGGGTCCTCATAGTTGACCTTTTCGACCTTCAAGAGTGCGAAGTATCGCTCACTCTCCTTCGGTGGGCGGATCTGACCCGATACGATATCGCCGGTCCTCAAGTTGAAGCGGCGGATCTGTGAGGGGGA
Organism: Nitrospira sp. Vd2; assembly: GCF_979581665.1. Classification (NCBI taxonomy): domain Bacteria; kingdom Pseudomonadati; phylum Nitrospirota; class Nitrospiria; order Nitrospirales; family Nitrospiraceae; genus Nitrospira; species Nitrospira sp. Vd2. The sequence continues at coordinate 191,451 of NZ_CEFZSK010000011.1, forward strand.
GATATAGATGTCATCCGGACCCGGCAGGTAATTGGAGTCGGGCGCGCGGAGAAAACCGAACCCATCTGGGAGGGTTTCCAACACGCCTTCTCCCATGATCGCGCCATTCTTCTCTGTTTGGGCTTGAAGGATGGCGAAGATCAACTCCTGCTTCCTGAGATTGGCTGCCCCCTCGATCTTGAGGTCCTTGGCTACCTCATTCAGGTCCGCGATGGATTTCTGCTTCAGTTCAGCAAGGTGCATGATCTTCTCCCTTTAACAATTGGCTGTACGACTCCAACGCCTATGGACGGCGACGAAGTCGAAAGAAGCCGGCAGAACGTAACGATGGACCATTGACGATTGTTGGACGAAGGCAATCGGGTACTAGCCTGACGAGGTTGGTCGACGAAGGAACGAGTCTCTCGCTCAAAACCTCCCTATAATTCAGCCTTCACTTTCTCGGCTACCGGTGCGCTATGGAGCGGGACCACGCAGTCAGAATGGTTGAGTCTCGACTATCGACGATTTGATTCGAGATTTTCCCCGGGAAGCTGCACAGGAGTGGAAGTACTGTTGGATCGTCTGGAAGCTGTCCACATGATAACGATCACCCACTTGCTTGTCAATAGGGGTTGGCCCGTCCAAAGAGCGGGGTGCTCGGCACGAGTAACATCGGCACCAGTAACAAAGGGCGAGGAGTTCTCTTCCGTGCACGATCCCGCCATCCGGGTCTTTCTTGCATTGCAGCCGGAAAACCGTTTGTGCTAAACACGGCGTCATGGGGAATTTGGAAGAAGGACAGAACCTCGAACGTATTTTCACCTTGTCGGAAGCCAACCGGCTGATTCCGGAGCTTGAACGGCATCTCGCTGCGATCCGCCGAGGCAAACAAATCTTGGTGCGAGTCAAAGGAGAAATCACGAAGGCGAGCGCCAAGGCCCAATTCGGCGGAGGTAGTTTCGCAGGTCCCATTTATATCTGCGCGCTCGAGCAGATCAGCGAGCACTTGCAGGCCATCCACGAACTGGGCGTCTTGGTGAAAGACTTGGATATGGGGCTTTGCGACTTCCCCTATCAAATGGATGGGAAGATTGTCTTTCTTTGTTGGAAGCATGGGGAGAGCGAAATTCAGTGGTGGCACGATATTGACAGCGGATTCGCGGACCGGCAACCCCTCTGACCAACTCAAATCAGCGCCGCCGAAACCGGCGGCTGATATTGACATGTTGTTCGTGATCCTTGGGTTCGACGGTCCGGACGGCGCCAAGAAACGGCAGACCTTCCGCCCGGCTCACCTTTCCAAGCTTGAGGCGCTCGACGCGCAGCGTCGGCTGGTGCTCGCCGGCCCTCTCAGCGACGGCGCCGGCAGTTTAATGGTCATCGCCGCTAAGACGCTTGCAGAAGCGGAAGCGCTCGCGCGTGAGGATCCCTATACCATCAACGGCGTCTTTGAACGGGTCGAGGTCCATCCGTTTACACAAGTATTTCCCAAAGCGACTCCCTAACAATCCGCCTACTCACGCTCTCCAACGAATCGATACCCTGTCCAGACGTCGGGCACCGATCCCAATTGTTCATTGACAACAGAATCCGCTGATCGCTATACTCAGACACTTCAACTTGGCAGGACTATTGGCAAAAACCACGGGTAGGCCGTGGGACCAAAGGCCTACAGCCGAACCTTCATGATGGCCCATAATCCCCTGCCTGTGGGCCTTCTGCCGGCTTGCACACGATGATCGCAAGCGCTTACAGTAAGCGTCAGAGTTCCAACGGCTTAACTCGCAAACGCTTAATTAGATGGAGCGGTGAGCACTCATGCCTACGAAGACCGAGGAGTCGATTCGAATGAGCCAGTATCGCGTATTGCCGGGGCCCGAGCATTTTCTTCCGCCCGCTGCCGCGTCAATGGGTATTCGGCTCCCAAACCCCGGCGAAGCGCATATCAATGGCGTGATCGTTTCGGAGGAGCAAGCCATGGAGGAAGCGGCTCGCCAATTCCTGATGGCGAAAGTCCCCACGATCTTTCCGGGCCCTCTCGTTTTGTGGGCATGGAATGAGAAAGCCGCAAAGAAAGCGACCGCGATCCGGCACCTCTATGAAACGATCAAAGAATGCGTCACGCCCGAGCAGAGAGCCATGCTGATTCCGATGCCGGATTACCGCCCGAAATACCCGAAGATCAATCCCGAAATCGAGATCAACCCGAATCACCCGAATCTGACGATTTGGCACAACAAGATCGACTGCTGCATGTTCGTGGGCGTCCACTGTCATCAAGCAAACCTGTCATTGAAAATTATTCGAGGCGGCACATCGTGCTACACGGTTGCCATGTGCGCACAGGCCGGGCACGAAGATGCGATGTTGTCCTTTCGTGATGCCACCGCGGAGAAGATTGCTCGATTGGCCGAGTACGTTAAGAAACTGAAAGGGAGCGTGAAGTTCGACCCGGCCAGGGCCGGCGCCGCACGTTCCTGATCCATCGAAGCCGTCACGTCAGCCGCACTTGTCGAGCGGCTCGTTAAAAGGAGGCCGGGGTCATGGCAGAAACCAAATCCGTTATCGGCACGCAGAACAAGAAAGGGCAGACCTATACCGACCCATGGTACATGCTCAATGAGGCCCCGCGCACCCCATCGTTCTTCACCGGCAGCGAGGTCATCAAAGAGGCGATCCGACGAGCGAGCTGCGACGTCATGATTGCTTATCCCATCACACCCCAGAGCGAAGCAGCAGCGCTCATCGGTGAACTGTTTGCCGAAGGCTATATCGGCGACTACTTCCGCGGGGAAAGCGAGTTTGCGGTCATGTCACAATGTGCCGGTGCCGCCTTCGGCGGCGCGCGCGTCTTTACGACCACGGCCGGCCCTGGCACGATGCGCGCGATGGAAAATTTCCCGATGTGGGCCGGCGCCCGGCTCCCGATCCAGATGATCGTCACCTGTCGCGGCATCAACTCCCCGCTGTCGATTCAGCCCGATACGTTGGAGATTTCTTACCTACTGAACACCGGCATGCTCGTCTGGCACGCCGAAACGGCGCAGGATTTCTACGATTGGATTCTCAAAGGCTACATGGTGTCCGAAGAGCCCGATGTGCACCTGCCGCTGGCACTGTGCTGCGACGGCTTTTTCGTCACCCATACCAAGGACGTGGTCCAACTCACGCCGGTTGATATGTGCCTGCCGCCCTACGATCCTTATCGCTCGCCAGTCCCCTGCATGGACATGGAATGTCCGCCGGTCCGAATGATGCGCGACCCGTTCGTCATGAAGAGCAACTACATCAGCTACGCGACGCACGCCAGCTGGCAACAGGAAGTGTGGGCGGCCGTCGAACGATCGCGCAAGCATACCGACCGCTGGCTGGGCGGACTGATCGACACCGAAAACACCGATGCCGATATTCTGATCGTCTCTTCCGGAACTGCCGTCTCACAAGGACGGGAGGCCATTCGGTTGCTGGAAGATGAGGGCGTGCGCTGTGGTTTGGTGAAGATCAAGACGCTCCGGCCCTGGCCGGGAGAAGAAATTCGGGAGGCGACGAAGCACGCGAAGTACATTTTTGTGCCGGAGTTCAACGTGACGGGCTGGCTGGCCAAGGAAATTCGGGCCAGCATTGCCAACAGCGACCGCGTCATCGCCGCACCGCACGTCGCGGGCGGCATGACGATGCCGCCAGAGATCATCGTTTCTGAAATCAAAACAACACTCGGTATGCGGACAGTCTCCCTCGCCGGTCGTGGGAGCTGAGGACCGTTCGATCCAGATGACTACAGCTTGAGGAGGCGTCCATGAGCAAAGAGCGAATCAAGATTGCGCCGGAGTTCTTCGATATCATGCCGCCCGAATACCAGGACCTGGTGAATCGGGCGACGTATGGGAAAGATGATCGCGGCTGGAAAGATATCGGCACCTCGAAAGAATTGATCGAGGAGCATTCGCTCTGTGCCGGCTGCCCCGAATCAATGGCGTTCCGGTACATTCTCGCCTCCCTCCCGAACCCTGAAGATACGGTCATGGTGGGATCCACGGGCTGCACGAGTTTGGTGTTTCCGCACGTCGCGGTGCACAACATCCATTCCCTCTTCGGCAACCAAAATGCGATTGCATCGGGGTTGAAGCGTGCCCTGACCGTCCGCTTCCCTGGACGGGTCAAGGACGTGGTCGTTTTGGCCGGGGACGGCGCGACCGTCGACATTGGTCTCGACATGACGCTCCAAGCCTGGTTCCGCCAGGAAAAATTCACGACGATCTGCTTTGACAACGAGTTGTACGCGAATACCGGCGGCCAAGAGAGCGGGCTCATGCAAAAGGGGTTCGTCGCCAAGATGGCCCCCGTCGGAAAGACGTTTGAAAAAGTCCGGCTCCCTGAGATCGCGCGCGAGTCCGGTTGTCACTACGTGGTGAACTGCACCGTCAGCAAGCCGTCGCTCGTTGAAAAAGTCATTCGCAACGCCGTGCTGATCGCGCGGGAAATCGGGCCGACCTACCTGCAGCTCTACACGCCGTGCATTTTGGAAATCGGGAAGAACAGCATGGAAGGCTTGCAGGAAATGCGTGACTCGGAGAAGCCGACCGAGCGGTTCGCGTACAAGGAGTACGTGAGCGAGCCGGCCAAGCAGTTCTTGGCCGAAGTGGCGGCCAAGGAGAAGGAAAAGAAGGCGGCCGCAAAGCAGTTGGCGGCGCAAGGCGCGTAACGGCGAGACGAATCCGGAGGACATCATGATCAAGAAGCGACTGAACATCCGCATGTCCGGATTAGGAGGTCAAGGCGCCGTCACGGCTGCCCATGTGATGGCGATGGCCGCCTCGAAGGATGGAAAATTTGCGATCTCCAACCCGTTTTTCGGTGCCGAAAAACGCATGGCTCCTGCCGAAAGTTACTGCCGCATCGGGTTGGAGCGCATTTACGATCGCGGCGAGCTCGTGTTCCCCGATGTGATCGAAGTCTTCCATCCACAGGTCATCACGATGGGGAAGAGCTATACGATGCCGTTCTATTCAGGGATCAAAGAAGGCGGGCTTGTGATCATCAATTCAGATCTTCCGCTCCTTTCAGAGGAGGACGTCCAGCGGTTGAAGGACCTGAACGTCGCGACCTTTTACATTCCCGGCACGCAAATCGCGCTGGAAATCGCCGGCACTGAGCTATCCACGAACATGACGATGATCGGATCCGTCGCGGGTATCACGAAGTGCGTGTCGATGGAAGCGCTTGATCAAGCCTTGCAAGAACGGTTCGGCAAGAAGTTCGTCGCGTCGGGCGGTACGGCAACGTTGGACGAAGCGATCAAGAAGAAGTTTGCGAAGAAAGAGATGCTGCTGCAGAAGAATCTTGCGACGGTCAAGCGAGCCTACGAGATGGGCGCCGAATGGGCGGAGAAGAACAACGTGGAACTCCGCGTCGGCACCCCCGCAGCAGCGTAACCGGAAGGAACCATTGACGCATGTATAACATAGCGCAGGTTTTGGAAGACAAATGCGTAGCCAAGAAGGGCTGCCGCCTTTGCATCATGTATTGTCCCGAGGCGAACTGTCTCGATCTGAATGTGACGAAGATGGTCGCGGAAGTGAACATCAGTCGCTGCAAGGGCTGTGAGTTGTGCGTCGTCGTCTGCAATGCGGCCAAGCACAATGCAATCGAAATGCAGGCGGTCAGCGCTATGGGTAAGCTGCTATCTCATAAGGGTGAGGCGGCAGGGCTCGGCCAAGCCTATCAAGGCTGACCTCGCGCTCTCGAGACAAGAACCCCATAGCGCCTGCGCTATGGGGTTTTTTGTTGGACGAACCAACTGTCGGGTGCTGTCATGGAAAGCGAAGATAACGTCGTCGGGTCGTTGATTGTCGAAATTTCCGCACTCCTCAAGGAATTCCCGGAAGCGCTGGAGCGCCGGGCTGCGGTCATCCAAGCGACCGGCAAGGATCCAGACCTCGTCGGCAAATTGATGAAGGGCGCAGACGCCATGCGGGATAGCGGCCATATTTATCTTACTTGGGCCCGCCATTACGCGGCACTTTCAGAAGGCACCTCGGACGTGGCTGATGAAGAGGATGAGGCGGACTTCGGGATGTGAGTCCAATCGTGCTATTGCTTGAATCAGCTTCTCCCATCCGTTAGAATGCACCCCCGTTGTTCTCTCCATGCCGATAGTTCCCCGGTAGCTCAGTTGGTAGAGCGATCGGCTGTTAACCGATTGGTCGCAGGTTCGAGTCCTGCCCGGGGAGCCAACACAAAACGGTTTTCGTGACGGATTGATTCCAGATGCCGGGGAGAAGAGTTTAGTATCCCTCGGCCGCCCCTCGCGATTCCCTATTCCCTCACCGCTTCCGTCAAGAGATAGGACTTCGGTCCTATTGCGCGGGTGCTTTGGCAATCGCTACTGTCGCTTGTCGGTCGCTACACGATCAATCAAAGAAGTGGGACCGCGGACTCTCAAGCTAGACCACACCCATACCGATGAGAAATCATATGACGACTATCGTGTTCGGCCTCGTGCTGGTGTGGTCGCTATACGGCTGGGCCGACGCCGCACATGCTGGATCTGCGACATCATCGTTCCGGGTTACAGCCACCCTCGATCCCACGTGTACGATTCAAACGACCCCGGTGACCTTTGGTCACTACAATCCGCTCACCACCCATGCCTCTGCTCCTCTTGACGTCAATGGCACGGTCACGATCACCTGCAGCAAAGGCATGGCCACCACAATCGCCTTGGACCGTGGCCGGTTTGGCGACCGAGCCGTGGGAACGACACGCGCGATGAAATCGACGACCGGTGAAGAGTACCTGAACTACGAGTTGTATCAAGATGTGGTACGAACGACGCTCTGGGGAAGCGCCGGTGAAAATCTTGTCGTCCTGCCGGTGGCGCCGGACACACGTCCCCGAACATTCTTTATCTTCGGTCGAGTTCCCCCGGCCCAGAATGTGGCCCCCGGCGAATACACCGATACCATTACTGCCATTGTCAATTTCTAACTGAAGTTTGACCCTTCGGCTGCTCTCTTAGATTCCCTCCACAACCTTTCGCATTCCCTTCCCAGGAATACTCCAAACTCCGTTAAGCGGCGATGGCTGACAAAAAACGGTCTATTTTGGAGATTCACCATGATCGACAGCCGTTATCGAACAATAAGTTACAGCAACGATTCAGATTGGTACGCAGAATGCTATCGGGCGTCGCTGTAGTACGAGGCCTCTATAAAGGGTAGGTCCAAAAGCCATCATTGAGCCCTCCGGTTCTACCGGGCCGAAAGGAGAAGCATGAAGAAGCTATCCCTCCTCGCCATTGCCGTCGTTGTAATCGGGCTTGCCGGACCGGCATATGCGGGGTCCGCAACGTCAAGCTTCGCGGTGACCGCCTCGGTCGTGGCGAGCTGCTCAATCTCCACGACCACCCTTGCCTTCGGCAATTACGATCCGATCGTAACCAACGCGAGCACACCGCTGGACGTTAACGGGTCGGTCACGATCACATGCACGAAGGGCGCTTCAACGACGATCGGCTTGGATGCCGGGCTGAATGCCGCTTCCGCCGTCGGCACGACGCGTGCGATGCAGACGGCCGGTCCCGACTATTTGAGCTATGAACTGTATCAAGATGCCGGACGGTCGACGGTGTGGGGCAATAGCGGGGCAGCTCTGTTCAGTCCCGCCGTCGCGCCGAACAAGAACCCGCGAACCTTTAATATTTACGGCCGGGTTCCTGCCGGACAGGGCAGCACGATCGGTAACTATACCGACACCGTCGTCGCCACCGTGAACTTCTAGGCGCGCGGAGGTGTTCGCGCGTCTGTCGTTCAGTGGATCCCTTCTCCTCCTTCTGTCCCTCGGCTGGACCGCCGGGGGACAGGCGAGCAGCTTCAATGTCTCCCCGCTCCAGATCGTTCTCGCCGGCAAGACGACCAGCGCCTTACTCGAAATCAAGAATCAGTCGATCGAACCATTACGGCTGCAACTGTCGGCCTCAACCTGGGATCAATCGCCATCGGGCGAGATGATTCTTGGCGAAACCGACGACCTGATCCTGTTCCCGTCTCTCATCACATTGGAAGCCGGAGAGACGAGGAAAGTCCGCTTGGGTACCACGCTCGCTCCGGGGATGACGGAGACGAGCTATCGGGTGTTCATCGAGGAACTCCCCTCCCGTGAAGTCGACTCTGGGGCGGGCGGGCATATCCGCGTCGTCACGCGCCTCAGTATTCTGGTTTTTCTGCCGCCGCGAAAACCCGTCTCAAGTGGCCTGATTCATGGCCTCACCATTCAGAAGGGAATTGGATCATTCGAAATCCACAATACCGGCAACATCCATTTCTTAGCGCGCGACATTCAAGTCCTCGGCAAAGGTGCAACGGGCGACATGGTTACGAGGGCCGAGCTTGACGGCTGGTACGTCCTCCCGGCCGGACTCCGCCGGTATGAACTCCGCTTTTCGCCGACGAATGCCGGAAACTGCGTTCGATTTCGGTCGAGGTTCAGACGGACATCGGGATTCTCAAGGGGCAGAGTGACGTACGGCCGGATGCATGTGAGCACTGAAAGGACAGCCGGCTGCGGTATGAGCCGATCTGGCGGTGTCTGGCATGGGACCTCACGCGGTGCATCGGCCGGCGATCCGACACGCTGGTCGGTCCCTCTGCCTCACAGCCCTCATGCTTCTCGTGATCGGCCGAGTCGCAGCCGCCGATCCCCCAAGAAATGGTGATCGGGCCATCCTGCAACTCGTCGTCAATGAGATCGACAAAGGTGAAATCGTGGCGCTGCTGCGCCCCGGCGACCTCCTCGTCCGCGTCGCCGACTTGGAGTCGGCCGGCATACGACGGATCGAAGGCATCCGGGAACTCATCGGAAAAGACGCCTACGTTTCCCTCTCCTCACTGGCCCCCGACCTCACATACGTGTTCGATGAAAAAGCGCTCGCCGTTAGAATCGAGATTCATCGGGCGACCGACGGGTCCACGAAACTCGATCTCACACCGACGGCCCCGCCGGGCACCGTCTACAGCCGCGATACCAGTTTCTTCCTGAATTATGCGGCGGAGACGAAGGGCTTTAGCCGCTATGACGCGTTTGGCGAGGCGGGATTGAATGTCTACGGTCACCTGTTGGGTAGTACCGTCAGCCGAACCGAAGAGGGCCATGTCGTGCGCGGCCTGTCGAGCCTAACCGTCAACGATCGCGACCATCTGACCCGCTGGATCATCGGCGATAGTTTCGCCACCTCGGGCGCACTCGGCGGAAGCGTCTTTCTTGGCGGCCTCAATGTGTCGCGGAACTTCACGCTCGATCCGTACTTCTATTTTTTCCCGAGACCTGGGCTAGCCGGCACGGCGCTCACGCCTTCGACGATCAATGTCTATTCGGACGGTGGGTTGTTGCGCCAGGAGGCCGTGCCGGCCGGTCAGTTTGAACTCCAGAATCTTCCGGTCGCGAACGGATACCGATTGAACCGCGTCGTCGTGCGCGACATTTTTGGGCGCGAAACCGAGCTCGTCTCTCCCTTTTACCTGTCGACGCGCGTGTTGCAGGCCGGACTCAGTGAATACAGTGTGAATGCTGGCGCCCGCCGGAACAATATCGGCTCGGCGAGTTGGGACTATGATTCGCCGGTCTTTCTGGCCCGCTACCGGATCGGGATCACGGACAGCGTCACACCGGGCATCAACGTCGAAGGCGACCCCCATCTGACGAACGGCGGCCTTCGTCTCACGACACGAACCCTGCTTGGCGAGATGGATATCGTCGTTGCCGGCAGTCGAACGACAAGCAGCCACGCGCAGAGCGTGACCGGCTCGGCCGCTTCGTTTACCTATAGCTTCTTGCGGCGCTGGTTTAGCGTCGGCGGAAGCGTTAGAGCGATGACGGCGGAGTATGCCACGGTCAGTTTACCGACGTCCGCCGATCGCCCGAAGATGGAGGGGACGGCGTTTCTCGGAGTCCCGGTCGGATCTCGGGTCAACGTCAATCTAGAAGGAACGTATTCGCACTTTCGCGACGCCGGCATCGTGAAACACGCCGGTGTATCCAGGAACGTCCGCATCACGGCGAACATGAGTCTCTTCTCGTCGAATAGTTGGTCCCAGCAATCGAGCGGCGGAACCGCCTACGATTTCTTTGTCGGGTTGAGCTACTTTTTCGGCAACTATACGACCGGCAATGCGTACGTCGAACGCCAGAAGGGCCAAGGCTTCACGCGGACCTTCGAAGGCCTTCGCATTCAAAAGTCGCTACCCGTCGGACCGGGACTGGGATATCGACTGGAAGGGACACGAGGCGATGATTCGCACGGACTCGGGCAACTTCAATATCAAGGCCAATACGGACGATATGAAGCCGTCTACGACTCATCAGTGAGGAAACCCGCCTTTACCGTCAGTGGTGCGGTCGTCGTGCTCGGCGGTTCTGTGCATGCTACACGCGTCGTGGACGACAGCTTTGCGCTGATCCGGACACCGGGCGTGGCCGGGGTGCGCGGCTATGTCAACAACCAGGAAATCGGCCGCACCGATTCGCGTGGAGAACTGATCGTGCCGAACAATCTGCTCGCTTATTACGGCAACCGAATCGGCATCAACGATCAGGACGTCCTACTCGATTACCGTGTCGACGCCACGGAAAAGACGATCGCGCCGCCGTTCCGGGGTGGCGCGGTCGTGGTCTTCCCGGTTACGCGCCTGCAAATCATCACCGGGGTGCTACGGATCGACGTGGGCAGCCGCGTTCAGATCCCCGCGTACGGCCATTTGACGGTCACGGTCGAGGATCAGACGGCGGAATCGCCGATCGGCAAAAATGGAGAATTCTATCTGGAGAATGTGCCGCCCGGACTTCACCGCGCGACGATCGAGCATCTAGGCGAAACGTGCAAGTTCACACTCGACGTCCCGGATTCGACCGAGCCGTTCCTGAAGCTGGGCGAGATTCACTGCATCTCCCCTGCGGAGAACCGATGATGACGGCGAGGCGACCGGGATTCATGCTGTTGCTCATCGGTGTATTCCTCCTGGCGCCCGCCATTGCATTGGCGGCTGTGAACTGTTCGATCAGCACCGTCGGCATCGCATTTGGCAATTACAACGTCTTTGCTCCAACCGCCTTGACCTCTACCGGCAGCGTGACATTTCGGTGCACCGGCGTCGGTGGGGGAGGCGCACCGATTGCGGTCTGGCTCAGCAAGGGCAACGCTCCAAGCTTCTCGCCTCGACAGATGCTCCGAGGGCTTGAAGCGCTGAACTACAATCTGTACCGCGACGCCGCTGCAACACAGATTTGGGGCGACGGGACGGGCGGGACGCAGGCGTTTACGTCGGTCGTCTCCAATAACCAAAATGTGAGCGTCACCATCTTCGGTCAGATCCCCGCTGGGCAGGACGTGACGGTTGGCAACTACACCGACACGATCATTGCCACCATCAATTTCTAACCTTCCGAAGATGACCAGGAATTGGATTGGCGAGACCCGCAACGCCCGCTAGTCGCCGATGATCTGGACGACTAACTCGCGCGAACGTGGGCGGGTATCGAAATCAATGACGACGATTTCTTGCCAGCGCCCGAGCAAGAGGGCTCGATCGGCGAAGGGAATGATCAGCGACGGACCCTGAAGTTGTCCGCGAAGATGGCTATGGCCGTTATCTTCGCCGGCATTGCGCGTGTTGTGCTGCCACTTGGGGTCGGCTGGGATCGTACGATCCCAAAACGCCTTCGTATCCTCGCGGATGCCATGCTCATCCTCAATGATCATGACAGATGCGGTCGTATGCTTGATGAACACCGTGACTATCCCATTTCGCAGGTCGCTGCTCTCGACCGCCTTTCGCACCTGAGTCGTAATGTTTTCGATATGCCCTTCGCCCTTCATCTCAAGGCGAAGGGGTACCGTCGTTACCGGCATACCATCATCCCACGTGGCGCGTCCGCAGGTAGGAAAGTTCTTTTCGAGAAAGCGGGGCCCGGCGCGCCTCCACCAAGATGGAATCGAACACCCCTTCGGACGCTAGATTGCTCAACGTCTTGACCACCGAGTCGCTCAGGATCCCTTCCGTTCGTAGCTTGTCGAGGTAGGCGAACGCTTCTTCGAGACTCTCGCGCTTCCGCGTGTAGTAGTCCCCGCCGCGCGTTCGATTGCTGTACGCCTCGAACTGCTCGCACGCGACCAGGACTTCTCCCAGCCGGCGGACCCATGGCTCTGCGCCGTCGAGTTTTTCGGGATAATAGTAATAAAGCACGACCAAGGTCATCCATGGCCGCCACCGGAGGCCAAGCGTGCGGAGGAGAGGTGCAACGGCACGCAAGCGGCGGGAGAACCGGCGCGCGTACCCGAGACGCATCTCGACTTGCTCGCGTGCCCATCGATCGACGGCCACGCCCTCTCGCTTTAATGCTTCTGTGTATCGTGCGAGGAAAGCTTCTGTTTCCCGTCCATACGGCGTGTCAGGATGAATTGCCCGCCATTCACGCGGACGGGTCGGAATGCCACGACGCCGAGCCCACGACCAGATCGCGCCAAAGACTCTCCGGTCCAACCCGGCACGCCCCAGATCATGGAGCAAACAGGCGAGTTGATATTCCCGAAGACGTTCCGTGGGATAACCCAGGCGCTCGGCCACCGCTACACACATTTTGGCTGTCCTGACCGCATGCGCGCGATCGTATCCACGGATCAGCCGTCCCGGCAGCCGGGGATGCGGATAGTCATACAAAGCCATCAAACGCGAAACGAGTGATCGCGGAAGCACCAGCCGGGCAGACGTACCGGGACGGGTTTTGGCTCGAGGCGTAACCAGCGCAGAATGCATAACCAGCGGAGAATAGGGATTGGCTGTCAGGGTGTCAAGCGACCTATCGCGAGAGCTTCCGCATGAAGTCGCGTAACGCAACGGCCTGATTGTGCTCGGGGTCCGCTGCACCGTAGCACAAGGTAATGGTGCTCCGTTTCGCCAAGCGTGCGAGGTCCCGCAGATCGTCAAGCCGTCCGGTGTCGCTGAGTTCGCGATGATAGCGAGCGCAGAACGCATCCCATTTCGCCGGATCGTGCTTGAACCATTTTCGTAACGCATCACTGGGCGCCAAATCCTTTCGCCACTCATCGATGCGGGCCTGCTCCTTTTTCAACCCCCTCGGCCACAGCCGATCGACGAGAATTCGGCGACCGTCCTCCTCGGCCGGCCGCTCATACACCCGCTTGAGCCGAATCATTGCGGAGTGCCTTCAGGATCCCGCGCACACCAGGCCCGCCGTGTCTGTGACTTTTGGTCTGTGACCGCTTCACCTGAGAAAAAGCTCACATGCCAGGCGACAATGTCATCTGACTCCGAAGGAGTAGCCGTCCAGAAGATGGAGGACTTCACGTTCTCGAAAGGATGACCGATGGGAAGCGCCGGGTCTTTCTGTGTTCGGTCGAGTAAGCTGCTGAGCTCTTTGACATCCGGCAATCGCCAGCCTCCCTGACCGCCGATCCTCTTCTGCCGACAATGCTCGATCGCCTCAGTCCAGGTCCCGTAAAAGGAGTCGAGCGCGCGCTCCCACACGAGGCCCGATCGCTGATCTTTGACCGCTTCGTCGTTCAATATCAGCTCAAAACGCTTGGATGCTTCACTGGCCGTATCGGCCCCCATCGCGGCTTCCGCCCATGGAAGTACCACGACGATCAGGATCAACGACATCGCGACACGCGCTAAAACGATCTGCCGTGCAGCGCCAATTGGTGGCGTCATACCGTCCAGTCCCCGGAACGCAAGTAGTCTACTCCGCCTCGCCGACTTAGTGCCAGATCACTTAGTGCCAGATCAATGGGAAGAGGCCGACACTAAGCTTCGCACCGTGGATGGCATTACAGCGCGCTTCGCATTCAGTCGGAAGGACCAATGTCTTAGATCGAACGATCAATAGTTTTGGGCACCGCGGACGGCTACTGTGCGATGACACCTTTCACTCACCACGGTGACTCATGAGTAAAGAAGCCGAAATTCTTCGCCTCCTCACTGACATTCGGGATCTGCTTCAGGTGCTCGTCGCGCATCAGGTTGCTCCACATCTCGTGGAATCGAGTCGAGCAACACGGAACAGCGGAACCTGGGCTCGGTGGGGTCATCGAACCCACACGCGGGTTGATGTCGAACCCAATGCTCATCCCCGCAACACCGACGAGTAGATTTGCGACGGGCTCTCCACCGCCTCTGCCTTCAGGAACGATGAGAAGTACTCGTGGTGCGCTTGAGTCGAAAGGACCAAACAGCCAACAAACTGTCTTTTCTTCAATGACTTATATAATATTTGGCTGGTGATGTTTGGAAGGGACCTACTATGGTAGACTAAAAACCTCCGGATCTTGTGGCCGAGATCCGGGCTGCCTCTTCTCGCTGGGTGGACTCACTCGGTGGAGAAGAATGAGGCGGGGTCCTAAGCCCCGCCTCTTTCATTTGGAGCTGGTATTCCTACCCGCTCTTACTTTTTCTTCTTGGCGGTCTTCTTGGCAGGTTTCTTCGCTGGCATCCGGTACACCCCCTTCCTGAGGAACAGTTTGAGTTGATATAGCAGAAGACCGTGCAATAGTAAAATAGTTCGTCCATTTTTAGCGCTTCCTGCCCCTTCTTTTCACACACGGTGCAGCGCCACCTTCGCGAACCTGCTTCAACGTCCATGCTCTCGCAAAGTGATTGCGTCGCGCGCTCATTTGCCACGATTCGGCAGCGACAAAAGTCGTACGACCAATTGAGCATTGCTTCATGAACCGGAGAAGGGCATCCTCCGCGCTGCGGCCTGTTGTGGGAGGAAATGATGCAAACACGGCTTTACGTGGACGGCTTACCGGAATGGATGACGTCGGCGAGACTCAAGGACGTGTGCAGCACATACGGAAGGGTGATTTCGGCATATGTCGTGAAGGATATGACGGGGCGTTCCCTGGCTTTTGGCTTCGTTGAAATGGCGACGCCCGCCGAGGCGGATCACGTGTTGCGTGCTCTGGATGGTTCCGACCGCTTCGGCTCAATGCTGCACGCCACTCGGACGATGAGCCGCGTCTTCGACTGCGCTCGATAGCCCTGGAGCTAGGGAGGAGACTGAGCCGGTCTTCCAGACACCCCCGCTCTGCCCACCCGCGTTCGTGCCGATTCAAGTTGTCCTGCCAAGGCCGCCAGCCACGCCGTTTCAGCTGCGAACGCCTGCTCCTGCTGGAGTTGCAACTTCTCCACGGCACGTTTGATTCGTGCAATTTGCTCTTCCAGATTCGGCGTCTCGGTTCCGCCGTTCGTCGCCGCGTCGGACGTCATTTCACGCCGAAACTGTTGGAAGCTTTCGGTCAACGCTTCGATCCTTTGCGTTAAATGCACAAGGTCCTCACTGCGAAAGTGCGCGATTTCGGCCACAATGCGGGACTGTCGGCTTCGCACTTCCTGGTCCAGCGCGTCGAGCTTGATCCGAAACGTCTCCATCTGCTGTGGAAGCAATTGGTGCTCCAAGGCCATGGTCTCGAACCGCTGCTCAATTGCCGCAAGGCGCGCCGCCCGGTCAGAGGTACACGCTGTCGTTAGGAGCGCTAGTGTTCCTACGAGAATGGACAGCGCAGGGGCGCAGACGGACATTATCATCTCAATCCTCCTCGGTGATCAGTCAACGGTGGGAGGGCCCCTTTGAGGTAGGGCGGCGACCCAGCGGCCGCCCCTCGACGGCGCGACAGTCAGTCAGCGACAAAGTGCGCGCGCCGGTTCTGTTGCCAGCATTGTTCGGTATGGTCTTGGCATTGTGGTCGCTCTTTCCCATAGCTCGTGATGGTCATTGGTGTGCGAACGCCCAGGTCCTCCAGATAACGTTGAACGGCTCTGGCCCGTCTCTCGCCTAAGACAAGGTTGTAATCAAGCGTACCGCGCTCATCGCAGTGTCCTTCAATGACGAGCGACTTCGCATGCCGATGGGCAAGGACCCGCGCATCCTGCTCAAGCACCATTCTCGCATCACCTCGAATTGTCGCCTTGTCGTAGTCGAAGTAGAGGTCTTGAAGCTCGCCTAGGATCGCCGGCTGTGCGGACGCTGGTGGCGGCACGGCCTCAGCGCCTCGCCTTGGGACGGGAACATCGGCCACCACCGGTGGCGGGACCGGTGCCGCGACCGGCGGGGCGACCGGCGGCTCACTGATTTGCTCCTCCGGTGGCACGGTCGGAGGCATGGACTCAGGCTCATGGACCGGCAGCGACGGTCGCTGTGTGATCACAGGGGATGCGGGTTCATCCTTCGGCCTCGCGGCCGGCATCGAGCTTGCGTCTCCAGCCGGCTCCGGAATACGAGCCGGTGCTGTTTCCACGGCAAGCGGCGGCGTCTGCCGTATCTGCATCGATTGATCCTCCACTGAGCTGGAGACCCGCTTTCCACTGCATCCCGCTACTGTGCCGAACGCGACCAGTGGAAGAACGACGAAGAGTTTGAATCTCAGTTTTTTCATCACGACCTCACTTTCCGATGTGGATAGAGCTGGCCGTCAACCCCTTGTCATGCTTGACATACACCAGCGTCACCCGATCCCCGGGCTTGATGGCGTTGAGCGGCACACGTGTCCCTCCACGGAGGATCGGCGTGTCGTTGCCGACGTCCGCGCCAACGATCATTTCACGATTTCCACTGACCGTCAGTTTCACGACGATCGTCTGTGGAGGATGGCTGACGTTGACAGCCACGACTTCCCCGCGCACGGTTCGTTCGGTGCCTGCACTCGCGAATAGGGCCGGAAGAGAAATCGCCTCTCCGGCGATGACCATCAAGAGAGCAACAATAGGCCGCCAATACTGCATGGCTTTCCTCCTTTTCTCACAGCTCCTCCTTAACGATCCGGGACAAGTTCGGCGTGTAACGCCCGGAATACGGTTTCGGCTGCTGATACCTCCTCCCGAGTCACCTTCGACAAGGCTCGGCGCACGGCTGCCTCTACCGTCCCGGAGCGGAGGCGGTTGAGGGCTATGCCTTTCGCGGTGAGGCGAAATCGTGCCCGTCTCGCGTCGCGATGATCTCGTCGACGCCTGAGGATGCCGCGTCGCTCGAGTCGCTGCAAAATCCCCGTCAGGGTGCTGGGATGCACACAGAGCAGGCCGGCCAGGCGGCCGGCAGAGATGTCGGGAAACTGGCCAACGAGGCGAATCGCGAGGCGCTGCGGTCCCGTGACGCCCAGAGTCGTTGCCATGCGCTTGGATGTGGCCTGCAGCCGATGATCCACCCCCCACAGGAGCCGCATGAGGTCCAGCACTTCACCCAACTGCCCCCGCTGCTCCTGATGGTTGTCCACCGGCACGGCGTTCGCGTGACTCGCTACTCGCTTCACCTTAGGTCAAAACCAATTTGAGGTCAAACGGTTTTTTGGGTTGAGGAACGGTACTGCCACGCGCAGAGGGTCGTCGACGGATGGGTGAGATCGCGGCCGCTCAGCCGGTGAGTCGCGACCAGTCGGATTCCTACTGCATGGCAGCGGTGTCCGACATGTCATCGCGTTGGTCAGTGAGGAGATCGGTGAGTCCCACTTCTGCTTGGCGGGCGTAGTAGTCTCGGTCACCGTCGGTGGCCGTCGGAGAAAGAAGGGAGCGATAGAGACGGGTTGCGACCTCGGTCCAACCCGCGTCTGCGGCCGCATTCGCCGCCCTCAGCGTACACGCGGAGGCCATTGCTTTTGGGTCAACCGACAGGCGCACGACAGGGGGTGAGATGAGGCCGCGTGCCGGCCGCAAGAGACGGGGCAACTTCTGCTCAGGTCGCTCGGCATAGCTATTCAGCACCGCAGCATCCCGAAGAACGCTTTGAACGTCACTTGCCGTCTGGCAATGCGAATAAATTTTCCACAAGTCCATGACCGGGGTGGGGGCCGGCCGCTCAGGGAGTACCGACCATCCCTGACAGCCCGCGGTCGCGAGGGTGAAAAATACGACGAGACCGAGCTTGCGCAGAATCATCCCGGCCGATCGATTCAACATGTCATTGAACCCACTCGCGGTCTGGCTGTCGGCACGGGAAGCCGAGGCTCATCCGGCCGGCGGTTCTCAAAACGCTGGACTTCATCTGGAGTTTTATCACACCATCGCCCCACCCATCACTTCATCTGACTCGCATGGAGTGATCGAGCTACCGATCAGAACCGTCCCTCCTCGTAAACTCGTGGGACGTCCCCGTTGCATCCTCATCCGGCCACTGAGTATGGTCTTGGAAACGAAACCCCTGACCGACCCAGACCGCGGTGGTCGTCGTGCTCGCGACAGACAACTGCGGAAGCGGCGAGGCTGTTCGGTAGTCGGTCCTCGCCCGGACGAATGATGTCACAATGCCGTCCGGATCAAAGAAGACGGCCAGCATCGTATCTCGATCGGGCATGCCGACTCCGCTGACGAAAAGGCCCACGAGCACCACATACTCGAGGGGGTTCACGACGGATGATCGATAGCGATAGAGCCACCACTCTCGCTGATGCCCGGAGACGCGAAGGGCGCGCCGGTCAGCGGGATCGCCGAGTACGGCGCGCACCTGATCCTTGTCGCTCTGACCAACAAGGACCTGCTCGACCGCCGTGTCGTCGACGATTCCTTTGTTGCCGAAGGCGACGCACCCGGATAGGAACAAGATGGAAAACCAGAGCCAATTCATCGCTTGCACCCTATCACAACGCGTAGAGTGCCTGTGTCGGACAACAAGGATCGTGATGCAAGAGTCGCGGCACGCCGATCGCGACGAGCCGGCGGGTCGTGAACCGAGACTACGCTAAATGCTGTAGGGCTGAAACTTTCTCATGCTCCCGCTCTCCCTCCGATAGGCGGTCTACCCCTTGCACTCTAGACTCTTTTCCGTGCTCGCCATCCAGCGGCTACAGGAGAGGCCACGTGAGTTCCACGAAGGCCGTCAAAGGACAGGCACGCTCATCGCAGTCCTGTTGGTCTGCTCGCTGATCACTGGATGCGGGGCCCTGTCACGGGAATCGTCCAAAACGCCTCGGACCGCGATCGAGCAACTCCTTCTCTCGCAGGCGGCGGCTCGCAGTATCGGGCAGCTCACGATTCCGCTTCCGCCGGAATCCAGCCTTGCGATCGACTCCGCCGGGCTCACCCCCGATCAGGAATTCGTGCGGCACGTGATGGCGGAGCAGCTCAGCCGGCTCGGCTATCGAGTCCGGAAGCCGGATGAGAAGCCGACCTACCTCATCCGCATCACGTTGCAAGGCTATGGGACCGAACAGGGGACGAGCTTCCTCGGCATGCCGCCTGTTCAAAGCGTCCTCATCCCGTTTTCATTGCCTGAAATCAGCATCTACAAAAAGGTCCATCAGCGGGGCCTGATTCGGCTGGCCGTCTCCGTGTATCGCCAAGAAACCGGCGACATGATCAGCACCAGTCCGTGGTACGAAGCCTCGACCCATTACCATCAGTACGTCATCCTCCTCGTCTTTTCATGGATCAGTACCGATTTGGCACTCCCGCATGAACGGTTTCTCGACCAATAGGCAGTGGCGGACGCCGGCGGTGATGCGCGCCGCCGCCTCGCTTACTGTTCTCCTGCTGTGTCTTGCCGTCACTGGATGCGCCGAGAGGGAGGCGCTCTACGTCGACATCCGAACCGTCATTCCGGTCCCCGACATCGCGCCCCGGAGAATCCAGGCGCTTCACGTGGCCGTGACCCCGTTCGAGGACCGACGAGACTCGCGCCGCACCGGCACGCTCTACGGCGTGTTTGGACAAGAATTGCCGGTTGCCGTCAGCGGCGGCAATCTCGCTGAGCAGATTACGCTGACCTTGATCGACTATTACCAGCGACGCGAAGGATGGATCACCTGGATCGACAAGCCGGCGATCGCGACCCCCGCGCCGACACCGGACATCAAGCTCGGCGGCGAGGTCCTCACCTGGCTCATTGAGGTGCACGACTATCTCGTGACGACGAAAGTCGCGCTGACGACCCGCGTCAATCTCGAATTGGTCCGCACAGCGGATGGTCAAAAGTTCGCCGTCGATATCCAAGAGCGGACGAAGCATTGGTTGGTCGGCTTCGATGAAGAAGAAATCGATGTCCTCCTCTCCAAGCATCTTCACGGGACGGCGGAGAAGTTTCTCAAGAAAGCGAGGCAGGAAGGATGGCCGGTTCAGCCAGCGAAGTAGATGCTGCCGGTCGCCAAGACGTCACACGGATTCCGATTCGTCCTCGGGCTCGTCCTCATCGAGATCGGCGGTCAGGCGATTCCCCGCAATGCGGTACTCTTCGCCCGCCCATTTCCCAAGGTCGATGAGCTGGCAACGCTCCGAGCAAAACGGCCGCCACGGGTTCTCATCCCACAAGGCCGGGCGCCGGCAGAGCGGACAGGCCACCGTGCGAACCATGGGTAACTGTAACGTCATCGAGAAACAGGAGGCAAGCTGCTCACCGGTCGCCGGGATCGTCTCGCTTGGGTCAACCGCGACAGGCGACGGTGGAGTCTGCGGGGCCCAGCCAGCGTTCGACGAGGGTCCGGAGGGACACGTTCGCAAAGGGTTTCACGAGGTAATCGTCGGCGCCTTGCCGAACCGCCTGCAGCGCGAGACATTCATAGCCCGTCATGACGAGAATGGGTGCGCCGCACGCATCGGCCTTGAGCTGGCGAATGACTTCGAAGCCGTCCAGATCAGCAAGGATCACGTCGAGCAGGATGCCGTCAAACATCTGATGCCGCATGAGATCGAGCGCCGCCGCTCCGCTATCGACCGACTCGACATGGTACCCATACCGTTGCAGCACCCAGCTCACCATGAGCCGACTGTGTGGCTCATCTTCGACGACCAACAGTCGCTTCGCGGCATGGCCAACCTCCGGCTGCACCACCTGGCCGTTTTCTTCCCGTGCTATCGGCCGCATGTGATCTTCATCGATTCAATGTCGTTCCCCATATTGAGCTTGGCCAGGTCCTGGATGCGCTGGTTCGGCACCAACGCCAATTCCGTCCCATCAAAGTCGGGCTTGGAATATGCTTTGACGGTCGCGTTCGGTCCGACGATCACGCTTTCGATGTCATTGTTCCAATCACGGCCTTTCAAGTTCTTGAGTGTGCCGATCTCCTGCGGCCCTTGCAGCCGCACGTGTGGATCGTCCGCATCGAATTTATCGTCTTCATAAATCTCGATCCAGCAGTCCTTATCCACCGTCTGGACTTCCAGGTTCGCGGCGCCCGCCACGCTGGCAATGAACAGCACAGCCGTCATCATCCTGATCACCATCGCGTCCTCCCTTTCCTTCACTCTAAGAAATGACCGGGTCGTTACAGTATCGGCCTTACGGCGGGCGGGTGTAGGTCCGGCATGGACTTCGCGCTCACGTCATGCGGAGGCGAACGGATCCGGAGACGGTGGACGGCTCAGGCGCAACGCACGATCAAGGCGGCTATCGAATGCCGGTAGGCACGAGCGGAGCTATCACGAGGGAGAAACGGCGTTCAGGCGAACAGACGTCTCGCGGTTTAGAACAAGGTATAGATGAACGGCGCGACCGCCGAGCCCTGCGTGAGGATGATCAAACCACCCAGCAGGACCAGAATGATCACAACCGGCGCCATCCAATACACCTTACGCTCGCGCATGAAGTCCCAGAGATCACGTAGTAGTTCGGTCATTAGAACGGTTTCTCCATGTTAGAGGCACGGGAGGCCGGGACGGTCCAGTAGCTGTCCGCTGCCTTATCGATACCATCGGTGATGCGTCCGACCTTTCGCTCCTTGATCACTTGCAGCAGCCGGCCAAGAGGGACGACGACGAGCACGAACACAATGCCCAAGATGATCCTGGTATTGATCCATCCCAAGACACCGCCGAGTTTCATCCATGGCCGATAGATGAGACGCAGGGACCTCGGCGCGGCCGTGGCCCAGACGGCCAGCACGGCGGCGATGATCCACGGCCATAGCGGGAACGCGGAGCCCTTCAAGAGGGGCAACACGGCGCCAAAGAGCCCGGCGATGATAGCGGCCATTGTGAAGCCGAACTTGCGGAGGCCGGGCGCATCGAGGTCTGGAATCTCAAACATGGCGAGCTTTCCGTGTCACGGTGTCCTCCATGCGAACCATACGAGGCATCCTAGCGAAACAGAAGAAGGTCGGCAAGCCACAAGTGCGTCTCAAAGGCCGCCGCAACCAAACCTCCTGCCGTTGCGCAACGAGTCCTACAGATCTTTTCGGCCAGCCGTCCTCCCTGCCGTGGTTTCCTTGCCTGACAGCTTGCCGTAGTTTCCCTCGTTAGAATGAAGGCGGAGAATCGATATGACCAAGAAGCTTGTGGAGCGATGTCCCAGCTGCGGCTCTCCGTATTTTCGGCCGCTCGATTGTGACCACGTCTGTCATTACGCGCACTGTTGTGAGTGCGGGACCGCCTGGGACGCCTTGACCGGGGAGCCGGTTCCCAAAGACGTGCAAGCGTGTGCGCAAATCTACCGACAGCGGGCGCCATTTTCTGAGGACGAACGACTGGAATTCGCAAAGGCGTTTGAAAGATTTTTTGTCCGTCTCGGCATGGACGTCCATCAACCCGGCACCATGGACACCCCGCTGCGATTCGTGGATGCGATGATCGACGCCACCGGTGGCTATGATGGCGATCCGAAAATCCGAGTCCTCTTCGACAACGAATGCCCCAGCGAGTGGGGACAAGACCAGATCGTGGAAAGCCCGATCACCTTCTTCTCCATCTGCGAACATCACGTGCTGCCCATCAAGGGGCTGGCCTATATCGGCTACATCCCGAACAGGATGGTGATGGGGCTGTCGAAGCTGACGCGGATCGTTCGAGTGATGGCCAAACGCTTCACGTCACAAGAACGTATGGGCTACCAGATCGTCGAGGTCCTGGAGAAGATCGCAGCGCCAAAAGGCGTCGGCCTGATGCTCGTAGCCGAGCACTTCTGCACGCAGATGCGGGGCGTTCACGAAGTCGGGGCGACGACCACGACCCTCGTATGGAAAGGCGCCTATGAGAGGGACGAGGAGTTACGCCGCAGCTTGCTGCATCTCGTACGAGGTGCGTAAGCGCAATGTGACCGCATGCAGATCGTGACGATGTTCGACCAGACGGCGGGACGCGGGCATCGTCGACTGCCTGACGATCTGGGGTCCCTGTATGACGGCGACCTCACCTTTCCCGATCGCTCCGTCCGCCGCCCGCTCGTGATCGGCAACTTCGTGCAGTCGCTGGATGGCATCGTCTCGCTCAAAATCCCCGGAAAGTCTGGCGGCGGCGAGATCAGCGGCCGGAACGAAGAGGACACGTTCATCATGGGCCTGCTCCGCGCCTCTGCGGATGCCGTCCTCATCGGCGAGGAGACGTTCCGGGCGGGAGCCGGGCATCTCTGGACCGCATCGTTTATTTACCCAAAACTGGAGCGGCAGTTCCTGGACCTCCGACAACACTTGCGCAAACGTTCCGATCATCCGTTGAACGTCATTGTGAGCGGGCTGGGCACCGTCGATCTGTCCGAGCCGTTGTTTCGACGGGGCGACATCCAGGGTCTCGTGCTCACGACCAAGGTCGGCGAACGGACGTTGAAGCAGCGATATGGGGAGGACCTGCCCGCTCGCGTTCACGTGCTCCCCGGCGAATCCTTCATCGAGCCATGGGACATCGTGACCTTCCTCCACCGTGACTATCGCGTAGACCTTCTGCTTCACGAGGGGGGACCGACCTTGTTCTCGGCATTCCTCAAACAACGCGCGCTCGATGAACTGTTTCTGACCGTCGCCCCTCAGATCGTCGGGCGGGGGCTTGCGGCCGAACGCCCGAATTTCTCCGGCCCCCTCGCCTTCGGTCCTGAAGAAGCGTTGTGGGGCAATCTCGTGTCCATCAAACGCGCCGCCGCGGCCGGACATCTCTTCCTTCGCTACCGCTTTCCTACAGCTCGATGATGGCGGGTACAGGGTGGCCATCTCGCTCCATTGAGGCCTGAGCGAAACGAGCGGCACCGGCTCGTGATCTCGCGATAAGCATCCATCCTACAATACGGCCACTCCGTCGCCGCTTGCCGATCATGCGACATCGGAGCAGCTTCCTCCGCATACCCTGAACGAGGCACCCATGAAACGCTTCTTGCTGGTCGTGGTTCTGGCCGCCACTCCTCTCGTTCATGCCGTCTCAAACGCAGCGCCGATGACGCTCTTTGCCGATCTCACGGGAAGTGCGGAAGTCCCGCCGACCGGCTCACCGGGAACGGGCCATACGACGGTTATCGTCGATCCGGTGGCGAATACCTTGCACGTCGATGTGACATTCAGCGGCCTCGAGGCAGGTACGACGGCTTCGCACATCCATTGCTGCCTTCCTTCACCGGGCGCGACGGGCCTCAACGTCGGCATTGCGACCGCTGTTCCGACCTTCCCCGGCTTTCCCTTGGGCGTGACGAGCGGCACCTATTCCCATGATTTCAGCCTCCTGGACTCCGCCACCTATAATCCGGCCTTCATCACGGCACAGGGTGGAACGGTGGGTGGAGCTGAGGCCGCATTGGTCACCGGACTGGTGAACAGAGAGGCCTACTTGAACGTACACTCTTCATTGTTTCCGGCTGGTGAGATCCGCGGCATCTTGGCAACGCCTGAGCCTGCGAGCGTCCTTCTCGTCACTTCCGGATTCGCGGGGCTTGTGATGGGTCGATGGGCTCGACAGCGCTCACTGTTGACTGGCGGGAATCTTAGACGCTGAGGGTCGTTTTTTAGATTTCCCGGAGACCCGTTCGGGGCTGCCGCCAGCGGGGTCGGTCGCATTGGATTGGCGATCCCCGGGAATAGACTGCTGCGCGGCAGCCGGCTTCGTCAAATCATTATTGACCCAGTTATTGTCGGCATTGACGTCGATCCCTGCCGCGGGGGGCGGCTTCTTCAGATTGGTGTATTGCAAGGTGCCGAAGGGCTGGATCTGGTCGTCGCCCGGCAATTGCTTACGATCCCAGCCTCCGCCCAGTGCGCGAATGAGCCCGACCGTCGATCTCAGGAGCTCGGCCTTGATCTGTACCCCCTCGATGCGTGCCTGCAGCGTCGCGACCTGGGCATAAATCAGCTCAAGGCTGGACGCCAACCCGCCCTGATACAGCTCCGTGGTCAGATTTTGCGCCTTGAAATTGGCGCCGACGGCGGCGTCCTGCCGGTCGGCCGCGACGGTGAGCCGGTTCGTGAGGCTCAATCCGTTCTCAACCTCCCGAAACGCGTTCAGCACGGTTGAGCGGTAGAGGTCTTCGGTCTCGCGATAGGCCGACCAGGTTCTCTGCAGTTGCGCGCGGCGATACCCGCCCTCGAAGGCCGGCAGCGACACCAACGAACCATAGGACCAGAACCCGGTGACGAACTTCGCCATTTCGACGGCGCTAAAACCGACGTCGAGGATACCTCCATCGGCTCTGAACCGCACATCGGGGAAGAAGGCGGCGCGGGCGATGCCGATGGCGCGATTGGCCTCCGCCATCCGTCGCTCCATCGAAGCGATGTCGGGCCGGCGCTCGAGCAACCTGGACGGAATGATCGGCGGAACCATGAACCTTGCCATACGAAGCTCGTCCACCGGCTCGATTCTGAAGCTGGCCGGCGCCTGATTGACGAGGACGGCGATCGCTTGCTCCGTCACCTGGCGCTGACCTTGAATCTGCGCGTACTTGGTCTCCGTACTGAAGAGCAGCGATTCCGCGCGCGCGACATCGAGGGCCGAGGCGATCGCACCGGCGAACTGAGCTTTGATCAGGTCGAGCGAACTTCTGTAGAGGTCGATCGATTGCTTGTAGATGGCCGCCTGGGCATCGTAGCCACGGAGCGTAAAGTAGTTCGCGGCAATTTCGGCCTGCAGGCTCAGGCGGGCGAGGCCCCAGTCGGCGGCCCGCTCTTCCGCGCGATAGATCTCGACGCGTGTCGCGTTGCGGATCGCCGACCAGAAGTCCGGCTCCCAGGAGGCAATCCCGCCACCGGCCCCCACCGATCCGGTCAAGGGAGTATCAGGGTCGTAGACCTCGGGATTGACGTGGAGGTGACTATCCGTGACTTTCCCGCCGACGCCGACGTGCGGGATTCGCTGCGAGCGAACCTGCATCATCACATCACGGGCCTGGACGAAGCGTTCCGCCGCCGCTTGTAAATCCGGATTCGCCGCCATCGCCTGCTCGACGAGTTTGTTCAGCACCGGATCGTTGTACAGGGTCCACCAGTCCGGGCGCAGTTCGCCATCCGATGGTTTCGCCTCCACGAAGGGACTCGCCCCTTGCCACGACGCGGGAACGACGTACTCAGGCGGTTGATACGTCGGAGCCAGATCGACGTGCGGCAACCAGTCGGTGCTGCATGCCGACAACGTGATCGCGAGCAGCACAGCGCCGTGGAGCGCGAGGCTGCGCCTCCCTAGGCACCGAGGTCCAATCGGAACACGCTCTGCCATCATGGACGGGTTGGCGAGGACGGGTGCGGCGGCTGTGCCTGCGGGGGCGGAGCCTGTGGTCGCGGTGGCTCCGGCGCCTGTTGCGGCGGCGACGGTTTTGGCTGAGACGTCTGCGAAGGCAGTGGCTCCGCCGGTTCAGGCGCACGCGGCGGCTGAGAGACCTGTGACGGGTGAGGAGCCGGCGGTCGCGGGGGTTCGTTGACGAGATCGTACCCGGGTGCCGGCGTGACGACGCGCACCTTGTCGCCTTCGAGCAGCGCGGCGCTCGGGTTGTTGATGACGCGATCGCTCGTGGAGATGCCCTCTGCCACTTCGACGGCGTTGTCCATCAGTTTGCTCACGGTGATGACTTTGAGATGCACGCGGTCGTCCTCCGTCACCGTGGCCACCTGTGTGCCGTGCTCCTGGAACACCAACGCCGTGGATGGAATCATGAACGCTTCTCGATCGACCGGTGCCGTGAGGTGGACCTGAGCATAGGAGCCGGGCCAGAGCGCGCGGTCTTCATTGTCGATCGTGAAGACCGTGACCGCCGTCCGCGTGCTGACGTCGAATCCTTTCGCCACGGTCAGAAATTTGGCCTTGAAATGACGATGGGGTAACTGCGGCACGGTCACGTCGGCCGAGAGGCCCGGTTGGAGAAACGGCCCGAATGTCTCCGGCACGTTGACGAAGAGCCGCAAGGTATCGACGACGGCAACCGTGAACAGGTTGGTGACGGCGTTCGGCGTGCTGAGCGTGCCCTCCTTGCTGACCAAGTCGCCGACGTTGATGTTGCGTTGGATGACGACCCCGTCAAAGGGCGCGACGATCGTTTTGAACTGAATGAACGCTTCGATGTTCCGAACCTTTTGCTCCGCGGCCTTGACCATCGCCGCCTGGGCTTTGAGGTTTTGTTCCTGCACGGTGATCGACTGCTCCGAGACGGCATGATTGGGCCGTAGCGCGATCCAACGCTTGGCGGTGACTTCGGCAAGCCGATACTTGGCGCGCTCCGTTTCAAGATCGGCCTTGGCCTGCGCGTATTCCGCGTCGAGGTCGGGCGCGTTGATTTCGGCGAGGACGTCCCCTTTCTTCACCTCGTCGCCGTAGTCCTTGTACCACATCTTCACATAGCCGGTGGTGCGGGCGTAGATCGGCGCCTCGTACCAGCCCACGATATTCCCGGGGAGCGTGATGCTTTCGGTCGCGGGCACCGGCTTGGGAGTAACGACCGCCACGGTCGGAACGGCGTTTTCGACCGTCTCCTCCTGGAGCGCTGCGGCGTGACTTCGGCTCTCGTAGATGCGATAGCCGATGTACAAACCGAACAACAGGATCGCGACGATGATGAGGGTTCTTTGACGGAGCGCGTTCATGCTGGACTCTGCTCAGGTTGGCGTGCGGCACGCCGGCTATAGAGGATGGCATACACGCACGGCACGAAAAACAGCGTGAAAATCGTGGCGACGAGCAACCCGCCGATGACCGCCCGGCCGAGCGGCGCGTTTTGTGAGTACCCGGTCGCCATGGGCACCATGCCGATGATCATGGCCGAAGCGGTCATGAGCACCGGACGGAAACGGGTCGTCCCGGCTTCGACGGCCGCCCGCAGCGCATCGCCGTGTTCTTGGAGCCGTTCGCGGGCATAGGCCACGACCAGGATCGAATTGGCGGTCGCGGTCCCCATCGTCATGATCGCCCCCGTCAGCGCAGGCTCCGACAGCCGCGTCTGCGTCAGGAACAACGACCAGGCGATGCCCGCCAGCGCGCCGGGCAAGGCCGTGATGATGATGAAGGGATCGAGCCACGACTGGAAGTTGATCACGATCAGCAGGTAGATCAGGACGATCGCCCCGATCAGTCCGAAGATCAGCTCGAAATAGGCGTCGCGCATGAGGGAGGCCTGTCCGTGGATTTCGAGCGCCGCACTGCGCGGCATCTGGTCCCTCATGCCGTCGGCCACCTTCTCGACGTCCTTCAACACTGAGCCGAGGTCCCGCCCCTCGGCGGAGATATAGATGTCGAACAAGGGCATGATGTTGCCATGGGTAATCACCCCCGGCGTTCCCTCCACGGACATGTTCGTCAGATTGCCGAGCAGCTGTACATCGTTGTCTTTCGAAGAATTGTTCGAGGCATCGACCGGGAGGGTCATGAGACTATTGATGCTGTTGATGTGCGGCTGAGGCGTATAGACGTTGATCAAGTACGACATGCCGGTCGAGGGATCCAGCCAATAGATCTGATCGACCTGCTGGCTCCCGGCAGTCGTCATCAGGAGATTGTCCGCCATGTCCTTCAAGGTCCTGTTCACACTGAGCCCGAACGTCCGGTTGCCCTCGACGGTGAGGGTCGGCGTGCGCATCGTCTGCTGGATCACCACGTCGACGGCACCCGGGATATCCCGAAACTTGGCCATCAATTTCCGCGCGAACTCATAGTTGGGATAGATCTCCGGGCCATTGACCTGCACGTCAATCGGAGCCGGTGCACCGAAGTTGAGAATTTTGGCGGTCAGATCGGACGGCTGAAACGTGAACTCGGTCCCCGGATACCGTTCCTTCAAACCCTTCCGCAGAATGCGCCGATACTCCCACACCGGCGACTTTTCATCATTTAAGAGGATTGTCAAGTCACAATCCTGTGAACCGATCGTCGGTGTCGGGATGAACGCGAGGTTGTGCGGCCCGACCGGCAGCCCGCAATTGCTCACGATGTTCTCCACGTGCCCGGGCAGCAACTCCTCGATGCTCTGAGAGACCAGCGTGGCGATGCGTCCGCTCACCTCGATGCGCGTCCCCAGCGGCGCCCGCATGTGCATCTGAATGACTCCCGATCTGATTTCCGGGAAGTAATCCCGCCCGAGAAAGAAAAAGAGGGAGAAGGAGCCGAGCGCGATCGCCAGCGAGACCTTGACGAAGGTGCTGCGACGGGCGATCACGCGTTCGAGCAGTCGACCGTAGCGCTCGCGGAATTGATTGAAGCGGCGCTCGAACCCGTGCTGAAAGCGCGCGAACACGTTCCGCGAGCGGCCTTCCGCGGCCGGCTGTCCATGTGGCTCACGACCCTGCGGCATGTGGGGATCCTGCGTCATGGTGACTCTTCATCATATATTTGGCCATGGTCGGCACCAATGTGCGCGACAGGATGAAGGAAGCGAGCATGGCGATCATGACCGCTTCCGCCATGGGTTTGAACAGATAGCCCGACGCGCCCGTGAGTCCGAAGAGCGGGAACCAGGCGATGGCGATGCACAGGGTGGCGACGAGCGTCGGGACGACGATCTGATTCGCCGCGTCGATGATCGCGGTCTCCAGCGGCTTGCCCATTTCGATATGGCGATCGATATTCTCGATCATCACCGTCGCGTCGTCGACCAGAATCCCCACGGCCAGCGCCAGCCCTCCCAGCGTCATGACATTGATCGTCTCCCCGAGCCAATGCAGGCTGATGATCGCGGTCAGGATCGACAGCGGGATCGAGGTCCAGACAATGACGGTGGCCCTCCAGGAGCCGAGCAGCAGCAGAACGATCACGCCGACCAGCGCGCCGGCGGTCAGCATTTCATGGAGCACGTCCGAGATGGCGTCTTTCACGAACGTCGACGCGTCGTCGAGGAGCCGGATGCGCACGCCCTTCGGCACGATTTGCTCGGCCCGTGGGATCATCTTCTTGATGCCGTCGACCACGTCCAACGTCGACGCCTCCGTGCTCTTCATCACGACGATGATCACGGTCTGCTTCCCTTTCACGAGGACCGCGTTCTGCTGCACCCGACCCATGAGCTGTACCGTGGCGACATCCCGGAGATAAATGAACGCATTGCCTTCCCGCTTGATCGGGATATTCATAAAATCGTCGATCTTCAACGGCGAGGCATTGGTCTGAACGATCCAGTCGGTCGGCTTGATCTTGATGTCCCCGGTCGGCAGCACCCGGTACTGCTCCATAAGGACATCGTGAATCTCCGACGGCGTGAGGTGGCGGGCAAGCATTTTCTGCGGATCGAGGTTGACCATGACCTGCATGTCTTGGCCGCCGTAGGGATGCGGCAGGATCGCCCCGTTGACGGTCACGAGCAGCGGGCGGATCCGCATGTAGGCGAGGTTATAAAGCTCTGCGGGCGTGAGCTCATCGGAGCTCACTTCGAGCATGGCCACCGGGATCGACGACGGCGCGAGCCGCATGATCATGGGAGGCGAAATATCCGGGGGCAGCGCCTTGACGACCGTCTGCGCAATCGCCGTGATATCGGCTTCGGCACGACCGACGTCCACCTCGTCCTGCAGATAGATGTTCGTGATGCTGCTCCCGTAATAGGAGTGACTGTGCATGTACTTGATGCCTTCCACCGTCGAGGTGACGAAACGCTCGAAGAGGTACGTGATGCGTCCTTCCACCTGCTGCGGCAGCAGACCGGAGTAGACCCAGACCACCGAGGTGACCGGAATCGTGATGTTCGGGAACACGTCGGTTGGCATGTGGAGGATCGTGAGGCTCCCAAACAGCACGATCAAGATCGACATGACGACGAACGTGTATGGCCTGCGGAGGGCAATGAGAACGATTTGATTCATAGGGTCAGTATGCCAGAAGCAGTGTGCGTGTCGGCCATATGGTGAACTAGCACGTCAACAGAACTCAGCACAAGCTGATCATCCCTCAGCAAAGCGCTTGCCAGTCGTCGATCGACATTTCCCCGCGCGGGTTGTGCAGCTTTGCACAATAACAATGCGGTTTTCTTCTCTGCCTGACAGCACACCTGCCCGGCGCACGGCTGAAGTGTGCATCTACGAAGTGAACGGAGTGTGCGAAATTTCACAGTTTCGCCGATCGCTCCACCGTCCCATTCGACAGATGTCGCACAAGCTGCAGATTCAACCCGTTTTTTCCGCGATGGTCAGATTAGTCTCATTTGGTATTGATCTTGCCAATCAGATCACAACGAGTTCAATGATTGGTTTTTCAGCCGGTAGCAAGTCAGACTGAACAAACGTAAGGAATACATGGAGCAATAATGAAGGGAATTCAGACATTCAGCATGGCGATGGTCTTCTTCGGTGGGCTGACAGGCCTTGCGAGCGCGGAGCCTGTTCCGGCTGAGACGTTGACGGTTGCGGCCGGCCACAGCCTCAAGGCGGCATTTCAGGAAATTCTCCCGATGTTCGAGAAAGAATACGGGGCTACCGTGGAGGTCGTCTACGGTCCGTCCCAAACGCTTCGTCGGGAGATCGAAAAGGGAGCGCCGATCGATGTGTTTCTGCCTGAGGCGGTTGACGAGGTCGAAAAACTTCACAAGAAGGGACTGACGGTCGACGGAGGTCCTCGCATCTACGCGCAGACGTCTCTCGTGCTTGTCACATCGGTGGCCTCCCAGGCCATCGCGATCTCCTTTCACGAGGTCTCGAATCGACCAACACGGCTTGCCGTCGGCGACCCCAAGACGACCGCGTTAGGGGGCATCAGCGCGCGGGCGCTCGCCAAGCTGGATCCGGCCTATAAGCACATGTCCTCGGTCGTCTATGCCGAGCATAGTGAAGACCTGATCAATGTGGTCCGGACGGGACAGGCCGATGTCGGTCTCGTCTATCGCGCCGACGCAATCGCCAATGGCCAGGTACGTATCATCGATGAAGCACCGAGCGGTGAATTTACCCCTGTGCAGTTTGGGGAAGCGGTGGTGTGGACCTGTCGCAAGGAGATGCGTCATCTCGCCGATGAGTTTGTCGATTTCATGATGAGCCCCCGCATACAGAAACTCCTGCTCAAATATGGATTCGATCCCGCACCGCTGAGTAGATCGTGACCGGGGCCACACAGTTTTTGGGCGGAGCCCGACCGTCATGATGTGCCGGCGACAGCCGATGACGGCTGTCGCCGGCACCGCCCCCATCATATCCAGCTTCATCCATTCATCCACCCATTCATCCACCTTCACCGACCGCTTGCAGTCCCTGGCCTGCATTGATTAGTCCGCCAGAGTCGTGCCGCAATGCGCGCTCAGGACGACGGTCACAGCCGAAGGCCCGCTCACAGCATTGAGACCTCTGGGGAGCCGGTGTCCTTGATGCCCTGTTTGAGCCGAGCACGGGCCAACTGCGCCAGTCGCTCGTAGTGCGTCCGCAACTGCTCGATTTCTTCCAACGTCAACTCTTCGGCCGCCAACACCGCATTATGGGCGCCCTCTTGGGCTCGGATCAGCTCATCCAACTTCAGTTGGATCGCGGCACTCGCCCGATTCGTCGTGTGCTGAATCAAGAACACCATGAGAAATGTCACGATCGTCGTCGCCGTGTTAATCACGAGCTGCCACGCATTGCTGAACCCGAACAACGGCCCGCTGCCCGCCCACAGCACAACGGCGAGAAGGGCCGCACCGAACGCGATCGGATGGCCCACCCACGATTCCATTCTCTTGGCGAACCGATCGAACATCGCCGTCTCGCGCGCAGAGTCAAAATCATTGGTCGTTACAATCATGTCACGCTCCATGGGACCGATTTCCTTGTTACCCGTACTGTCCAGTATCGAGATGACGAGACACGTAAAACTGCCGGGTAAGGCGAAGCCGTTGGTCAGAAAAATAAGAAGAGCCTCGATCGGTCGACAGACGGCCGCTACGTACAAGTTGTAACGTTCGGCGCTCACACTCCACTCCCCGATCCTCTGACAATACCCGTTGGGCCATCTACGTTATGGTAGTGGTAGCAACCTTTGTGGGGAGGGAACATGACGCACGTAATGCTCCTGGTCTCGATGCTGATGATCGGTCAATTCGCCGCGGGCTGTACGACGCATACACACGAGCGTGAGGATCGGCCGCCGGCGGTGATCCACCAAGACGTGACGCCGCCGTCCTCTGATGCTCGGGAAGCTGCGCGCGAAGGAGCCCGTGAAGGCGTCCGAGATATGACCCGATAAGGCGAGCAGCTGTTCAAGATGAGCGGCGGCGGATGCTGCGTGCATCCCGCCTATGCAGGTGGGGAAGCTTGGGGAGAAGTGGCCCTTCCTGCAATTTCATCCCTCGTATCCGCGCTAAGGAAGACACGCCATGAATAAAGGGAGTGCCGCATCGCTGTCGCTCTTCTTGCTCACCATGGCATGCAGTCACAACTTGCCCGATTACCGCGTCCAATCCATTGCACAAGTTCCCCCTGCTGGATCGACCGTGGTGCAATCGCAACTCCCGCACTCTTCGTTGCCCGTCGCGCTGCAGATCGACCTCTCACCGGTTCAAAAGACCCTTCAGTCCGCGGTGCCCGACCGGCTCACCGAAGCGGGCCATCCGCTCGGGAACGATTATCGGTGGACGTTCCTTCGGGACGGCGAACCCACGGTATCGGTGCAGGACGGTTTGGTGATCGTGCGAAGCACGTATAAAGGCGACCTGGAGGCGAAAGCCGGCGCGCGGGTGCCGGCTCGATCCCTTGTATTCCGTGGTGGAGACGTCCGGCCGCCTCTCGGTGCGTGACGAAGGCAATCGTTTGATCGTGCTCTTGGACGATCCGCAGACGACGATTGACTTGAAGCCGGAAAGCGATTCGAAATGCAATATGTTCAACGTGCCCGTGAAGGACCAGCTCGTCGAGTTATTCAATCGAGATCAGTTGACGCAGGCGGTGGAAGCCGCTGTCGACAATCGGTTTGAAGTGCCGCTCGACACGCTGTGGTCGAAGCTTCAGACTCCGTTCGCCGTCAATGTCGTTCCGATCAACGCTCAAGTCTGCCTCTATGGAAAGCCGGAAGACATGGTGATCGGCGGACTGAAAGGCACGGGGACCGAGACGATCATACCCGTGGCCGTCAAAGAAACGCCGACGGCCGTGTTCGAACCGCAGTGTCGACGATCGGGCGCATCGCCGCTCAAAGTCGGCACGGGCAAAGTTTCGACGGAGCGAGAACCGTATAAGGTCCTCGCCTCCATCGCGGTGCCCTACGCTGCGATCAACCAGTCGCTACAGGACAAACTGTTTCACCAGGAATTAACGCTTGATGGCTGGATCAAGGACAAGGTCTTGATCGAACGCGTCAGCGCGTCGGATCTTTCCGGCAAGATGCTCATCCTGGTTGAGACGAGCGGCGATCTCAACGGCAAGATCTATTACTGGGGGACGCCGCAGTTGGACAGCCAGGGCATGATCGTCACCACTCCCGACCTCAAGATGGCCAATGAATCGAAGGCCATGTTGGACAAGATCAAGCTCGGCTATTGGCAAACGATCGATCAGCAGTTGCGGCGCCGTCTGCTGGCGGCCAGTTCCATTGACCTCTCGGATCGATTGGCCAAAGATGCGATCCGCGATGAACGGACAACATAAGGCGAGCGACTTTACTATGGACCTGCTGATGACGCGTCATCAGCCCCAGCGCGCCTATTCGACACCCGCCGCGCTCGTCGCCGACGTCGTGTTGGAGGGAACCGCGCAAGGCACCGCACAGGTGCCCGCCGAAACGGCGCCAATCCGGACTGATCCGGAACGGTCGCCGATGTCCTCGCGGCGGTCCATGGGAATGTAGACGAGGAGGAAGATCCCCATGACGGATTGGGCCAAGACAGAAGCCGAATCGATCATCGACGCCTTTGTGGCCGACCACTCGTCCGCTGATCTGCTGCATCTTCAGGAATCGATCGCCGCAGCGTTGCGCCATGCGTATGATGAGGGCAAGTCGGCCAGCAACGTGGCGGCGTAACGCTTGAGCGACGAGGAACGGCGCCGACGCGTCGCCTCGACCGCGATCGGCGCACGGTCGGCTTCACCCGATTGACGTCTGTCGATCATCGACCTCTAGCGCCGATCAGCACCATTTTTGATCACTTCGACCACGCTGACGTCGAAGATCAAGTCCTTTCCTGCCAGCGGATGATTCGCATCGAGCGTGATACGCGTATCAGCCACGTCGGCCACACGAACAGGAACCGTGTTTCCGGCGCCATCATTGACTTCCAACTCCATACCAACCCGTGGATTGACACCCTCCGCTGAAAACAGCGCGCGATCCACGTCGACGCGCAACGACGGTTCGTACGGTCCATAGGCGTCATGGCTCGCGATCCGTTCGGTTTTCGAGTCGCCCGCCTTCATTCCTTGAACGGCCTGATGAAAGCCGCTGATGATGCCCGTTGAGCCCACCTGAAATTCGATCGGATCGCCGCCATACGAGGTATCGAAGACCGTTCCATCGTCGAGCTTTCCGGTGTAATGGACGCGAACGGTGTCCCCTGGTTGAGCGTATTCCATCGGCAGTCTCCTCCCTCCACAACGGTTGAGCCGGACCGAGGCCGGCACCGGAAGCGA
This sequence comes from Nitrospira sp. Vd2, assembly GCF_979581665.1. Taxonomy (NCBI): domain Bacteria; kingdom Pseudomonadati; phylum Nitrospirota; class Nitrospiria; order Nitrospirales; family Nitrospiraceae; genus Nitrospira; species Nitrospira sp. Vd2. Next base: position 227,101 of record NZ_CEFZSK010000011.1, read on the forward strand.
GGTGCTCCGGTGCCGTTCGGAGTTTAGCGGTACTTTTAGCGGTACCAGCGAGCGTCAAGTGGCTGAATCGAGGTCGTTGTCCCTCCTGGTGTCACATAGGCCACGACCTGATCCCCTTCTTTCACCGGTCCCACATGCGTGGACTCATGAAGCAAGAGACGGACTTCTAGTCGGTCAGCTTCGACGATCACGGCATCCGGCTGGACTTTTTTGACCTCTCCATAGATCGTGCCTCGCACGACTTTCGCTTGGGCGCCGTCTGCCGCTTCTGGAAGAGAGGCGGCGTACGCGTGTTGCCCCGAGAATGCAAGGGCAGCGACTGCGGTCACGATCCAAATGTAGGTTTTTCCCATGGTGACCTCCTGGGGATAGAAAAATAATGAGGCCAAAGCAACTGTCGGTGCGGCCGGCCGCAGTGCGCGATCCGCCACAATCAACTATTGCTTTGGCCTCGTTACGCTTATTGAACCCGCTTCGAAGATAGGCCTATGTCGGCCGCCTCTGAAATGAAGGTCAGACGGAGAAGGAAAGATAGTGCCGAAGCGGGCTGACGCCCACAAAACGGATTCGTTGTATGACGTCGACCACGGCGCCCGGGCACCGTTCACGAGGTGCGGCCCTCGGAGGAGAAGAGCCCCTGCTATTTTCCTTCCGGCGTTAAGGTCAATCCGGCCTCGGACCCCGCTCGGGGCGTTCTCTCGCGTTGTGGCTTTCCCGCTTCCGGGCCACGCTGACCCGGTATGACGCCCTCACTCGACGTGGCCTGATCTAGTGACGAACTGACGTCAGAGCTCCCGCGCTCCTCCACACGAATTTGCTTACAACGAAGGAAGCGGCCGAGACGGCCTGCTGGTGATGTGACCTTTAGAGGAAGCTGGGGCCGTTGGACTTGATGCCGAAAGGCCGACGAGGCTGATTGGCGTCACACCGCCGCTTGGTGGACCGCGACGAGGTCGGCGCCGTTCATGTCGACGGCCGCCCCTTGCTGAATCAAATTAATGGATACGACCAGTCGTGATCCATTGCCTTTTCTCATCAAGACTCCCCGCAGCCCCATAAGTGGGCCTCGCACGACCTCCACTTCGGTCCCCGGCGCAAGGCCGGGATACGGATCGTAGGGGTAGTGGCTCTCGATCACGCGCTGAAGAGCCTCAATTTCACGATCGGGGATCGGCTCCAACGTTCCCAGGGCACTGCCGATGATGGATACCACTCCCGGAGTCTGAAGGACCGTGAGCTTTTGTTCGAGATGAAACCGAGCAAAACAATAGCTAGGGAACAACGGCCATTCGATCCGCTTCCGTCGATCCTTCCATTGACTCACTCGTGAGATCAGTGGCAGCAGGGGTTCGATTCCTCGACCGAGTAACTGCTCACGAACGACTTTCTCGCTGCGGGAACGCGTCCGCACCGCGTACCATAAAGCATCGGACACGAGGAGAAACATGCAGGCCCTCCATCTGGGAACAAACCCTATGCATGGTGTAGCAAAAGAAGGTACCGCCGTGCGACAACGTACGCCATCGCGCATTCGATGATTTTTCTGTCGTGCATATCGTGATAGACGAGCAATCTAAGGAGTTGCCAGATAGGGTAAAGGGAGGGAGAAATGGTGGTCAGCCCTGAATTCTACACCCTACCAAAAGGATATCCGGGCTTGCTATTCTAAGTGGCTGTCGGTTGGACCTTCATGGGACGGCAAATATGGAACGACGCGATCACGATAAGAAGCGAGCGTCAAGCAAGACCCCGTCATCTACACTGAAGCGCGCCAAGCCGACCGTGTATCCCGCCAAAAAGAAGAAAACACGACAGCAGCCTTTTTCGGACGATCAATTCCGCTTGATGGTCGAAGCGGTCAAGGACTACGCGATTTATATGCTCGATCCAAAAGGGCGCATCATGAGTTGGAATTCCGGGGCGCAACGGATCAAGGGGTACGCGGCGAACGAAGTCCTCGGCAAGCATTACTCCATGTTCTTTACCAAAGACGCCATCGACGCTGGAAAGCCGCAACTGGAACTCGCCCTCGCCAAACGTGACGGCCGTTTCGAAGAAGAAGGTTGGCGCGTTCGAAAACTGGGGCCGCAATTTTGGGCCAATGTGGTGCTCACGCCGATCTATCACAATGGGCGATTGCGGGGGTATGTAAAAGTCACTCGGGATCTGACGGAACGAAAAGCGGCGCAAGATGCGCTCTTGCAGAGTGAGCAGTGGCTCCGCACCACGCTCGAAAGCATTGGGGATGGTGCGATTGCGACCGATGCGGCCGGCGACGTGAAGTTCTTAAACCCGGTCGCGGAGGCATTAACGGGCTGGAAGCAAGCCGACGCAAAGGGGCAACCACTCGACACGGTATTTTCGATTATGAACGAAGAAACCCGGAAGCCGGTGACCAGCCCATTCTTCAAGGTGGTCGCCAGTGGCAACATCGTGGGGTTGGCAAATCACACGGTCCTGATACGACGGGACGGCACGGAAGTGTCTATCGCGGACAGCGCCGCTCCCATTTTGAGCCCGGACGGCAATATCATCGGTGTCGTCATCGTCTTTCGTGAGCAATCACATTCGGCGCCATAACGCGAACCGCTCGCCCCTCGGCTTGGCGCCTTCCTCAACAGGCCAACGAACTACGGTGGCTTCGAGTCAGTCTACGGCTTCAACGAGGTGGATTCCTGCTTCAAGGCGGCAATCTCTTTTTCAAGCTTGATCATCTTCAGTTCCCGGTCCACGACCACGTCGTGGAATTGCTCGAGCTCGGTGAGACGCTGCTGAAGGTCCGTCGTGCGCTCCAGCACACGGCGTTCGAGTTCTTCATTCGCTTTGCGGAGCGCCTCCTGGGCCCGGCGCCGCTCCGATAAATCCCGCGTGACTTTGGTAAAGCCGATAAGGGTTCCGTCCTTATACAAGGGAGTAATAACGACATCGGCCCAAAAGCGGGAGCCATCCTTCCTGACGCGCCACCCTTCTGCCTCCGTGCGGCCGTGCTGTTGGGCCTGAGCCAGCAGTTTCTGTGGCATGCCCGCCTGCAGATCGGCCGGTGTATAAAAGCACGAAAAGTTCCGGCCGATGATTTCGTCGGCGCGATACCCTTTGAGCAGTTCAGCACCGGTGTTCCAGGTTCGGATGTTCCCTGCAGGGTCCATGAAGTAGATCGCGTAGTCTTTGACGGCCTCGACAAGGAGCCGAAAAAGCCGTTCGTTATCGGCCCGCTGCTTCAATTCGTCGTTTGCCGCGCGGAAGGACTCCTCGGCCCGACGCCGCTCGGATAGATCTCGAGTGACCTTCCCAAAGCCTATGAGCTCGCCGTCCTCGTCGTACAACGGAGTGATGACGACATTGGCCCAAAAGCAGGAACCATCTTTCCGGACCCACCAGCCCTCCGCCTCCGCCCGTCCGTCCTGTGTGGCCTGCGCCAGCAGTTTCTGCGGTAACCCATGGCGTCGATCTTCCTCGCCGTAAAAGCGAGAGAAATGCTGGCCGATGATTTCATCGGCTCGGTAGCCGTTGAGGAGCTCAGCTCCCGTATTCCATGTCATGATCTCGCCGGTAGGGTCCATCATCACGATCGCATAGTCCTTCACGGCATCAACGAACAACCGCAAGAGATGCTCGCTGTTTGCGTTCCGCGGCAGGCGCCGGTGGTGGTTCCAGTCCATATCCGCCTATATAGAGGAAAGGTGGGCGATCATTAAAGTTGGCCACAAGCGAGTGTCGGTGTAGGCAGGATCACTACAGCGGGGCGGCCGCCCGCGTGAAAACTGGAGAAAAACTCGGCAGAGGCAGCGTTAAGAGAGCCAAACGATGCCGGTTGTCGGCCTTGGCACACCGGAGCCAAGGACTTTAATCAAGCTTGGAAGCGGCGCCGACGACACGACATCCGGGGGTGCTCCGCGTCCATGTGTAGGCCCATGCCTATTGACAGGCGTTTCAGAGTGAGCGTACCGTGCAATTATGCTCATCGTTGGCTCTACTTAGGATTTACTTAGATCACGATGGCGTCGAAGCTGTACATCACCGGGCTTCCTTTCTATCTCAGCGAACGTCAGCTCCGCTCGGCCCTGTCACACTGTCCTCTCACGTGGCTCTCAATCGTTCGCTCGAACCACGGCATCGTCTCGATGGGCGAAGTGGACAGCGTTGAGGAGAGCCAACGCCTCACCGAGGTGCTGAATCAATGGTCACTGAACGGCCAGTGCAAGATCGCCGTCATTCCATGCGACATCGCACAAGCGTGCACGGTCGAGGAAATGGTCCTACGAGCTGCGCTCCGGCGCAGCCCAGACGCGAGCAGATCGGCGGCGTAAGTCCCAGCCGGCTGCTGGACGGGTCCTGATCGGTCTCGCGTACACAGAACGACCTGCGCGCATTGTTGCAGTTGTGTGGCCTCACGGCGGTGAAAGGGCCTCCCGCCATGCGCGGCGCGACACTTTTTCTCCTGGATGATGACCCGGCATTCTCCGGCGTCATCCCTCACCTCCTCGAACGAAGAATCCCAGGCACGCAGATCACGTGCTTTCGATCCCCGCAGGCCATGCTCGAACGTCTCGCATCCGGCCGACCCTCGACAATTCTGACGAACTGCTCGCTCGACCACATGGACGTCTTCGATCTTCTCAAGGAGATCGCCAGGCGTCGAAGCGACGCTGCAACGATCGTGATGTCGACTGCCGTGGACACCGCAAGATGCGACGCGCTGCTCCAGTCCGGTGCGGTCGAAGTCATCCCAAAGCAGCCGGACGGCGACATGCTGGAGAGGGTGGTGAGAACGGCGGATCGGATCAGCCGCCTGCGGCGGCTTGTGCGAGCGAAGCAACTGCGTCTGGAGCGTCTCCACCTGACTCTCAAGACGCTCGAAGAGATCATCAGCAATGCGAAAGGCCGACCGGCGAGGATTTCCTCCCCCTCATTCGCCCATCGCCTTCTCGACTTTCATCGGCGATCCCGTCACACCGTGGAGACGCTGCAACGTTCGTTGGACGCGTTGCACGACTCCATGGAGCTTGTGAAAACCATGCTCACGGAAGCCGAAGCGAAGCTGAGCCAAGCGATGAATGCCGCGCGGCGGGCGACGTTTGCGCGGCTTCTTCCGTAGCGCCCTCACGCCTTCCGCTTCAATCTCCCTACTCTCAGAATCTTCTGATCATGAACGGCCGGCGAGCCGGAGGGATTTGTAAGCGCCCATCGCGCGAACTGGGATTGCAGAGCATTCGGATGGCTTGTGCGTCGGCAGGTCAAAACGGGCGCCGAAGTCCGCCTCAGCGCCCGTACCGGCTCTTGGGCTTGGCTCGCTACCCGGCGAGAAGAAGATGAATCCCCTCCCCTCGTAGGCTGCATCAGCAGGTGTGATTCCGAGCCGGTTTCCAATCACGCCCTGCTGGCGCAGTCGTCACGATAGCAAGATCACAACGACACCACAAGCCGGGCAAAGTCTCTACGGAAGTGATCCAGATGATCGACCGCTTCATTTCGTCCCATCTGTCCCTCACACTGACGAGGCGAGGATCAAGAGCTGTCGTAACCTTCTTCCTTGGCCACACGACTGTGACCCATATAGGAATGGCCGCCCGTCGGTGGCGGCCTGCCTGCTCATTCACAGTGGAGGTGATCTATGCACTCGCGATCTGCTTCAGCCTACTTGCGTCCGATGCTCATCAGCCTGACCGTCCTGACGTGGCTGGCTTTGCCGACAGCGGCGCTGGCCGACCCGGATGAGCACCATCCCGATTTTGCCAAGCACGCCTTGTGGAGTCTGCTGTACCATCAGAAGGATATGGGCCTCTCGGCCGAGCAGGTCGAGAAGATCAAAGAGATTCAGATCAACTACGCCAAAGCGCACGTCAAAGCGGAGGCGGACACCAAATTGGCGAAGATCGATGCGATGGTGTTGAAGATGGATGAGAAATCCGATCTCGGCGCGATCGAAGCCGCCATGCAAAAACACGAGCGGGCCGAGACGGCCATGCATCTCGAGAGCGTGAAGGCGATCCGCGCCGCGATGGCGCTCTTGTCTGCCGAGCAGCGAGACGCCTGGAAGATGCACATGATGAAGCTCGGCAAAAGACTTCATGAACGGACACACGGCTGCGAACGGGATTGAGAAGACGCTGCGCCTGCGAGAGCGGGCCGAGCACGCTCAGGCCACGTCTCTTCACCGGTCCGTCTCGCAGGCACCGTAGATGGGAGAGACGATCTGTTGGCGCTCACGTGGCTCCCGGTATTCGCTCTGACATTGACGGCCGACGTTGAGCGCAACGAGCACGTGCTGTGGTCCACAGGGATCACCCATCGCGAGGTTCATCCATGAGGGGAGACGGGCATCATTCACTTCGATGTGCCGAGGCCCGGCCGGCCCGGCTGCTGATCATCGACGATGATCCTGTTTTGCTCAATGCGCTACGGACGGCGATCGCCTTGGACGAGATCGACTCTCGGCCTTGTTGATCACTGTCCTGACAAGGCGGCACGATGAGCGCGACTTAGCGCATCAGGCGGCCTGACGGCAAGGAGGAGGAGAAATGACACGCGTTGCCAGGAGCGTTGTCTTGTCGGCGGCCTTCCTCGGTGCCGTCCATCCAGCAGTCTCTTCTCTTGCCGGCGAGCCGACCAGACCCTCCTCCGTCGCCGGTGCGCCGGTCGCGCAGGGTGTCGTGCTGACCTATTTGCTGGACCCGCGCGGTGATGTTGAGGGACTGCTCTTGAGGGACGGCTCACAAATGCATATCACCTCGCGTGCATCGAGTGCGTTGATCAACAGCGTTCACCCCGGCGATCTCGTGCAGGTCTATGGGTCTCGGGAGCCGGCCTCTCCGTTGGTCAAGGCCGATGTCATCGTCAATGTCTCGGATGGCACAACGTTCACGGTGCCCTACCGCCTCGACCTGCCCATCCTTCCTGAAAGCCGGCTCTCGATGCATCACATGACGGCAGGAGGAGCCGTGCAGATCTTGCTGTACGACTATCTGAAGGGAGTAGTCCACGGCATGCTGCTCTCCGACGGCACACAGGTTCGCCTTCCTCCCGATGTCGGTGAATCCTTCCGCCGGTCGTTGAAAGTGGAGCAGCACGTGCAGGTTGAAGGGTATGGAAAAGAGACGACCTACGGACGCGCCCTCGAAGCGGTCGCGATCGGGGTTCAAGGACGTCCAGTACTCCCGCTCGACCGCGCCAGCGAAAGCATCGACCGCTGATCCAATCTCAGCATCGCGATAGGCGCGGTCCTCGACGCTTTACCGCAACAGGTTGAGCACTCCTTCGAGACGGCGTGGGGAAGCCGCGTGCGGATACAGCGGATGATCCGGGTAGACGAGACGCCGAGTGAAGAGTCGGCTAGGCGGCGCTCTCCTCAGTCCTGAGGGGGGAATCAGATGGCGAGCCGGTCGCCGCGACGGCGCGTTCAAAGCAGACCAGCCGTTCGCGCAGCCGCGTGATCTCCTTCTCCAGATCGATCATCTTGAGCTCGCGGCCGACCACCACATCGTGGAACGCCTCCAGCTCGTCGACCTTCTGCATGAGCTCGCGCTCCAAGGCCTGCCGCTGCTGCAGTTCGGCCTCGGCCTTCACGTAGAGATCGCGTAGTTCCGCTGCCCGCGCTTCCGCCGTCTGTTTCGCCTGTTGGAGCTGCTCGATCAGTTGCACGTTCTCCATCGCGACCGCGGTGGAATCCGCGAGGGCGCTCAAGAGGTCGATCTCCTCGTGTGTGGCTTCATGTGGCGTCGCCCAATACGTGCCAATGGCGCCGATCGGGTCCCAGGACCGTATGGGGACCATCACGAGGCTCTTGACGAACGTCGCGCGGTACGCGTCATGCGGGATGCGGGCATCGGCGTAGATATCGGGCACGCCGAGCGCCGTTCGATGCAGAATGGCCCAACCCGAAATACAGGCGGACAACGGGAACCGCTGGCCCTTCCAGAGCGGGGCAATCGCGTCCTCATCGGCGTAATACACGCGGTCCCCTTCCCTGAGCACGAAGGTCGCCCCATCGGCGTGGGTGTGGGTGCGTGCCGCGTGGCGCACCGTCGCCATGACGTCCGCCAGCGATCTCGCGGATGACAGCCGCCGCAGCACATCGATCAACCGTTCCACAGGCTGGTGCCCCTTAACGGAAGACTACATGACGCGCGGGGTGCGAACCGTTGACGAAGCCGGGCGCGGGCTCGCTCCTCTGCCGCCGTCTCGGCGGCGGCAACTTCCGCCTGGTAGCGCCGGCACTCGGCCGCTAAGAAGTCCCGTATCCCCTCGGCCTGGACAATCGTCTTCGTCAGCGTGCCGACGGCGGAGTCCATGATTGCCCTTGTCGGGTGGGGTCCCTGCATGCCTCGATCGCTTGATGTCTTCGACTGAGCCACGCGACGTTCCAGCCGCTCGAGGCGTTGTCGAAGACCCGCGACAAGCGCCTCTTGACGAATTAAACGCTCCGCGACTCGATGCGCACGGATCGCATACCGGACGGCTGTCACAAGCACATCACGCTCGAACGGTTTGGAGAGGAAGTCAAAGGCGCCGTGTTGAAACGCTTGCTCAGCCACTTCCAAGTCCGGCACGCCCGTCATCACGATGATCGGCGTGGTCGGGGCCGCGTCCTTCAGCTTGGGAAGCAGACGCAGTCCGTCGCACTCCGGCAGCGAGAAGTCGGTAATCAGCGCGGCGTACGCGTCGCGTGCCAGGCATGCCAGTGCGGCCGAGGGCCGTGTCGTCGTTTCAACGGCGACGGAGAGTTGTCGGGTGATGATGTGCGGAATGACTTCGACTAACGCGGGATCGTCGTCTAGCACCAACACTCTAGATTCGACCATGGGCGAGAGTGTACGTGATGCCGACGAGCAGGGCAAGATCGGACATCGCTCTACGATACAGACTTTATAGGGGCGATCATGTCTGCCTCCTCAAGGCGGGCGGTCCAGCCGACCGCGGAGACCACGTCGGCGGCTTCCTCGAAGCGGCCGAGTTCGAGTTGAGGCAGCCGGTTTACGTTCCTGCTCGGTGACCCGCTGTCGCCGGACGCGCATCACGCTGATGCTCAACCGATCGCTGCGGTCGCGATCTCCCGGTTGCGAGAATCGTTACACCGCTGTGCCATCTGCTCCCTCGGCTGGTCCCGCCCGGAGTGGCAGTCGGATAACAAAGGCTGTGCCGACGCCCGTCTCGCTGTCGACGCTGATCGAGCCGCCCATGTCCTTTACGATGCGGTAGGAGATCGACAATCCGAGCCCCGTCCCCTTCCCGACGTCCTTGGTGGTGTAGAACGGATCAAAGATGCGCGAGAGCGCATGGAGGGCGATTCCGTGACCCGTGTCTTTGACGGTGATGATCGCATCGCGGTCTTCCCGGCCGGTGGATACAGAAATGAGCTTGCTGTCCGCGTGCTCGACGGCATCGCGGGCATTCGTCAGCAGGTTTACCAGGACCTGTTCAAGCTGAATCCCACTCCCGGTCACGACCGGATCTTCGGGGCTATAGATTGATTCGACGCGAATGTCGCACAGGCTAAATTGCGTCTCCAGCAACTGCACCGCCTCCCGGACGACGGTATTCAGCGAAATCTGCTCTGTGGCGGCCTTCGGCTTCCTCGCGAACGTCCGAAGATGGTCGATGATCTTTGCGGCTTTCGTCGTTTCGCGCTGTGCCAGGCTAAGAGAGGCTTCAATCGCCGGGTCAATGTGTGCGTCACGCAACCGGTCCAGGACATTCCCGACGCACAGGTTGATATTGTTGAGCGGATTGTTGAGTTCGTGTGCGATGCCGCTCGCCATCTCGCCCAGACTCGCCAGCTTGGCCGCCTGCACCAGCTGCTCTTGCTGCTCGCGTAGTTCCCGCTCACGCCGCTGCGCCTCACGCAGGAGACGATGGACCTCTTCTTCGGCGCGCTTGCGCTCCGTGATATCGATGATGAAGGCGACGCATTCCGACGCCGGTCCGGTGCCCTTCAGCCGCGTCGGGGCAAACAATCCCCACCACCGCGATCCGTCCCTGCGGATGTGCTGCTTCTCGTAAGGCGCCGTTTCACCCTTTGTCGCCAACTCCTCCGCGGCGTGAGCCGTGACGGCGAAGCACTCAGGCGGTGTGAGCGTGTTCCAGTCGACGACCCGCAGCTCCTCGCGACTGTACCCGCTCATCCGCTGAAAGGCTGCGTTCGCGTCTATCATCCGTCCGTCGAGCGTGAAGAACAGGACGCCGACGGTGTCGATGGAGAGCGCCTTCTGCAGCCGGCCCTCGCTCTCGCGCAATGCCTCCTCGACACGCTTGCGCTCGGTGATGTCATTGAACAGGATGGCGACTTTTCGTTCCGCCGGCGTGCCAACCCTCCACGCATACACCTCGTAATACCGGTGCAGTTGCGCTGCACGGTTCTCGAACCGCCTTGCCTCGCCCGTCAACGCGATGTGGCCGTAGATTTGGAACCAGTGCTCTTCATGCTGCGGCGCGATTTCCCTCATGCGGCGGCCGACGGCATGCGGGATGCCGGTCTGGCGCTCGAAGGCCGGATTGACGAGGAGAAACCGGTAATCCACAGGCTTCTCATTCTCGTCGAACAACACTTCAATGGTGCAGAACCCTTGATCGATGGACTCAAAGAGCCTGCGGTATTTCTCCTCCGACTCACGCAACGCGCCTTCAGCCCGCTTCCGCTCTGTCACGTCGTTGAACAGCACCGCCACATGTCGACACTCTGGATCGTCGATTCGGAAAGCATACACGGTCCACCATCGCTGCAACGGGGCGGAGAAGTACTCGAAGCGCGCCGGCTCACCGGTCAACGCCACGTGCCCATACACCTCGCAGGAGTACGGGTCCTGGCCGGGTGCGATGTCGCGCATCCAGCGGCCCACCGCGTTCTCGATACCTGTCTGTCGCTCGAAGGACGGGCTGACTTCCAGGAACCGGTAGTCGACAGGCTTCTGATGTTCATCGAACAGCACCTCAAGCGTGCAAAAGGCTTGATCGATGGAGTGGAACAAGGCATTGTATCGGTCTTCCAATTGTCGGAGTTTCGCTTCGGCCCGCTTCCTCTCGGTGATATCGGTGACCAGCATGACCACGCCGTGGACGGTGCCGGCGGCATCGACGTGCGGAGTGTACGCGGCGTGAATCGACCGCCGGTTGCCCGTCTTGTACTGCACCTCCGCTTCGTACTCGAAGGCCCGTCCGGCAAGCGCGGTCTTGATGTGCGGGCGAATGATGCGCCACGCATCCTCTCCCAACACCTCGCGCATAGAGCGGCCCAGAATCTCCTCGGTCGTCAGTCCAAACCAGGCCGTGTAGGCGCGATTACAGAATTGATAGCGGCATTGAGTGTCGACGTACGCGAGGAGCGCCGGGACGTGATCCGCTATGAGCTGAAGCTGCTCGCAGCTCGGCCCTCTGGCCGGCTCCCGGCTCCGCAGCTTCTCTAATTCAGCCTGCAATTCCCGGATACGGGCTTCGAGATGTACCGTTGATGGGGGAACAGTCCGATGACCGTCCGCTCCCGGGACGCTCATGAAGCGAATCCCCTGACACGATAGTGCGATGTCATGATTACGGAGGATACAGTAGACGCGAAGCAGGGTCTGTAGGCTTTCGCCTTACGGGAGCTGTCATCTCCCTTACTCTAATCAGGGCCGCTGCGCTGGTTCCAACCCGCTCAGGAGTACCTGCGCGGCCTCCTCGCCCTCCGCCGCGGCCGCGGCGGAGGGGACGCAAGTACAAGTCGACCGAAGGGGTAGGCGTGATCTCAAGCCGCGCGCGAAGAGGGAACCCCTGGAATTGCTCGGACAACGTTACGCATCATGATGCGCTGATGCAGAGACGATCGGTCATCACATCGCCCTAGTATCTGACGTCTGTTAGGTCCATGACAGTGAGGTGTCGTTGAAGATGGTACCGTGGGGACGATACTGACGTGGGACGTCTCATGTCTTCCGCCGTGCTACTTGTCGATGACGACCCCGCGTTGCTTTGCGCACTGCCGGATGCATTGCGTCCGCGTGTTCCGTCCTTGCTCGTCGAAACCACCACGTCTCCGCGCGAAGCGTTAGCCTCAGTTCAGCGGAAACCGTACGAGGCAGTGATCACCGATCTACGGATGAGTGAGATGGATGGGTTGGCATTGCTCTCGGCCGTCAGAGCGATCACCGATGAGCTACCCGTCGTGATTATGACGGGAACCGCCGATGTAGACCTGGCTCGGCATGCGCTGGACAACGGCGCGTTCGACTTCCTGTCGAAGCGCTTCGAGCTTGATGATATGACCAACACCGTCCGGGCGGCCCTTCGGTGGCACAGGTTGAAACGCAAGCAGAGGCAATATCAAGTGGCGCTGAGCCAATTGATGGTCCGCCTCGCTGATCTTGAGACGACCCATGCAGGCAGAGACACTTCGCCGGTCGAGCGCCACGGCGATTGCGCGATACGGCAGATTCTCAAAGATTCACAGGAACACGTTGAGCAGTCCTTCCAAACGGCTCGAAGGAGCAGCGAGCGGATGAAGCAAACGATCCGGGTATACGACAAACTCATCGCCAGGCAGGCGGCCTTCACGGCCGAGCTGCGGGAAGAAGCGTACCGCCGCGCGCTGAGCCGATTCGCCTCCCGTTAACAGCGCCATGTGAAATGGGCGCTCGTGCGCCTCGTTAAGACGGGCGGTCTAACCGACCACGGAGACGCAGGTCGGCGGCTTCCTCTAAGCTGCGGAGTTCGAGCCGAGAGGCCGCCAGTTTGCGTTCCTGCTCAGTGAGCCGCTGTCGCAGGACGCGCATCACCCTGATGCTCAACCGATAGCTGCGGTCGAAGGACGGGACCAGGAGCTTCGAGAGTTGATCGCGCGGAGCAGGCCGGACACTCCACCGCTGCGCCTCGATGCGTAAGCGGTGCAGACGGTGGAGTCTCTGTTCGATGGTCTGGACGCGATGCCGGAGACGATACACGCGCAGGGCATGCTGCACCACGGGGATGAGCTGCCGAGCTGGGATGAGCTTACGCACGAGGTCGAATGCCCCGCCTTCGAGCGCCTGTTGGATCCTGCGCGGCTCGACGTTCTCGGACGCGCAGATGACCGGGCTAAAGGGCTGCTGCCGCTGAACCTCGTGTAGGGCGCCGAATCCCGTGCCAAACGGTAACGTCAGGTCGGTGACCGCCACACTGACCGGCCGCTCGATTAAGAGTCGTCGGAGCGGTACCAACGAGTTGACGTGTTCCAACGCGACACCCGGCAGTCCTCGGCTGACAACCTCATCAACGAACTTCACGAAGGCGGGCTGTTCGGTGACGAGCACCAGATGTTCGGACGATGGCATGTTGAGGAACCTCTGGTGGTATGGACGGCTTCGGAAAACGGGCCAGATTGTCTCACATTTTCGGCGCCTACGCGATCATTTCACAGTCGTACGTAGGTCCACTATGGGAAGGCAGCGACAGCTCGTTCGTAGCAGTATGCGCGTCCGGCACTACACACAAGAACGGTTCACGGCAGCCGTCAATGCTGTTTTGCAGACAGCACGCCCCCCCTACGCGCCCCCGACCTGTTCCCCATGCTTGAAATCACCCGACAGTTGCACGATCCGGACATCGTCTTCCGCAAGCACCGATCTGCGAGGACAAGAGCCTGCACGCCATGCCGCCCGACTGTTGCTCGCCACTGGCATGGATGCTACAGCCGTTGATTGTTCCAAGATAAGTAGCGACTCCAGATCGGCGCGACCTTTGTACAGACGGAGTTGAGCGCGCCGGTGCTCGACTGAATGATCCCGACGACACGACTCTGACACCCGCTGCCGCTGGTCGCGCTCCCCGCTCCTCCCGTTCCTTGGCCGCTGATAAAGACAGCCATCTCAGACCCGAGCCCCGTGCCGCTTCCGACGGAGACGGATCGGAGGGCATTGTTCGTCCCCCCACCGTTCGGCGTGGTGCCCAAGAAGGCGTTTGTACTCGCACTTCCTGTGAGATAGAAGAGTCCGTAGAGGTTACTGGCCCCGGCTGACGTGCAAATATCGCTGGCCGGCGTGAATGACGTAAAGAAGACGGCGCCGCCGATCAGCGTCGGGGTGACCACGACCCGCTCGCCCGGCGTCGGTAAGAGGATATACCAGCCGTCCATGCCCTGGATGAGGCCTTGAAGCGACGTGCTGGTCGTTCCTGTCACCGTCGAGACGCCGGGCACGCCTGAAACCTGACTCCCCGTGCAATCCACGCACACAGTCGCGTTCGAGACGTTCAACAGATTGTTGTTCCAGCAACTCGTGACGCTGCTTTCGGTACAGGTTTGGCTCATCACCGAGTCTTTGATGCCGAAGAAATATTGCGTTTCCGTATTGGACTTATCCGCGGTGCTCCAGAAACGGCCCGTGCCAAAAAAGACCCAGACCTTGTTGGTGTCGTCCATCGTGACCGCCACGCCGCTGGTCACAGGACCGGGCGTGGTGCTGCCGCTCGGCGGAAAGGTAGCCAAGATTTCCGTCGGGACACGGGCACCGCCTGTTGAAAATCCCCAGGTGCTGGATTGGCACGGGGCGCTTGTACAGGGATTCACTATCAGACGATACAGTTTGCCCTGCCATGGTGGCGTGCCGGCATTGATCGTCGTGCCCATGTAGCCTACATCGACGCGATAATCCAGATCGCGATCCACCGTTGTCAGGTCGCTCATAAACGCATTCGCAGTGCTGACAGGAAAGGTGACGACGCCGGCGTTCGCGCTCCCTGGCCCGGCAAGGAGATCGATGCCATACAGTTTGGGCGACTGCGTGATCCCGCCGTTGTAATCGGTGGGTCCCGACCCGATGAGCAGATACCATTTCGCGTTGGTGGCGTCCGAGGGGTTGGGGGCAGTTGTTGGATTCATGCGCACGACCGCCGGATAGCTCGTCGTCAATCCAAGGCCGGCATCACTAAATGCCCACAGGAGTTGCGGATCTTTTTCGGGGTCGGTGATGTCGAGGACGAGATAGCCGCTGTAAAAGGTCCGAGTGTCGGTGGGGTCGGTCGTGCTGCCGTTATTGTTGAAGTCGGCGGTCAACGTCATGGGCGGGGCCTGACTTGTGCAGTTCCCGCAGCTTCCGCCCAGACGGAGGCCGACGATGAGGATCGTCCCCCAACCGGACGGGTGGGAGGTACTCTGGCCGTTGATGCAGGGCGTCGGCGCCGCCGTCCCGGCATCGCAGAAAATTCGGACGTCCGTCGCTTTTGGTTTGAGATCGACGTAGTAGACGTGACTGTAGTTTGGGTCTGCGAGCCAGCGGAGATGAGGCAAGAGCTGTTGCGGGATAAAGGCCCACAGTTCCTGGCCGAGTGGCGGGGTCTTCGTCACGAAGGGCGCCGTCAAGCGCTGAGTGGTAAACCAGCCATTTTCAGTCGTTCCTGATGTGGTTGGATCATCCCCGGGATTATAGAAGCCCGCGTTGAAGGCATGGAGCATTCCATCGTTCGCACCGGCGTAAATGACCTGCCGACGCGTCGCATACGCCTGATAGAAGGCTTGGTAAGAAGGATCGCCATAGAGCAGATCATAGCGTTCGTGAGGCGCACCGACCAACGTCGGCGTGGAATTCACGATGTCGCCAAGTTTCCAGGTCTGGGCCGTGCCGGCAATCGTTAATTGCCGGTTACGCAGCCCGGCGACCTGATTGCCGAGAATGAAGTTAATGACGTTATCGGTGGTAAATGGCGCGCTGGCGCTCGTATTTAAGTAGGGGGCCAACGCGGTATCATTGGCGACGGAGAACACAAGTTGTTCGCCGGGATCCACGATTCCGACATTGTTAGGATCCACCCACGTCAGGATGCGCCGCGAGGACGGTGCAGTCGACGCCAGCACGCTGCCGGCTTCCCAAATCGGCCGGAGGGACGTCAATGGTTGATTGGACACGGTGGGAGTCGAATTATCGGCTTTCCCGTCGCCGTTCGCATCGGCAAACTTATTGATCAGGACCTGCCCGTATGTCGGGCTGCCGGGGTTATTGTCATAATAGGTCGTGATGATGAAATCAGTATTATAGACCAGTCGGCCATCTCCGTTCGTGTCCTCCCGTAGATTGCCGAACTGGTCGATGAACAGCGACTGCAGGTAGCCGAGCCACCGGACTTCGTTGAGCGTCGCGGTGTCGAACGTGGAAGGGAGAAAATACGCTTGATAGAGCGCACCGGTGCCTCGCGAGGAGTTCGCGAGCACGGACACGGCCGTCCCTGATGCCGTCTTGCTCAGAATTGAGACAAACGCAGCCCCCAACTGTGCCTGGAGTTGCAGCGGATTGGCGGTGTAGAAGTATGTGTCGGGCTGCCCGTCGCTGTTGGCATCCCATTCAGACGGTTGATCGGGAACGTTATTCCCGTTCCTGTCCGTGAAGCCGCCATACTTGGCGGCATACCACAGCGGATCGTTTAACACCTGCGCGGTCGTCCCGCCGACGGCAAAGGTTCGCGTGTTGACGGAGTTCCCCATCCCGTCGACCGCGGAGCTAATCCCATTGTAGACGTCGCAATCATTAAATCCTGCTTGTCCGCCACACGTAACGTCCAAGTACTGTCCGGGTGCCGTCACACCGTTGATGAAGTAGCCGGCGTAGTCAGTATGGCCCGCCGCGCCGTACAACCCTTTGGTCTTGACTGTAATGGACGTGGACGTCGTCTTGACGTACAGCCTCATCCGGACGTCGAGCTCGTAATCCCATCCATAGTCGGCATCGTCCCAGAGGATATCGACACACGAAGTAAACCCATTGCCTTGTTCGGTCGTCCAATCGACGTCGTTTTGACAGTACTGGAAATCGACGATTTCGCCGCCGGAGTTATCGCCGTTCGTCCCTTGCGACGTGCAGCCGCCGTAGCCGGGCGAGCCCCAGCCGCTGGTCGGACAGCCGTCATGAAAGGCGGGAATGATCTGGACTTGCTGGCTGCCAACCGTGTAGGTGAGCGTGGGGAAGGGAGGATCGGTGGCCACACTGTACGTCGTCACCGACTGCGTGCCTGTCACATCGGTCCGAAGGTCAGTCGTCTTCGCATAATTCGCCAGCCCGGCGAGATAAAACGAACCCTGTTTGGTCGGCTCTTCGATGCAGAGCCCCCGGAGGCTGGCGAAATTGCCGGACTTCGGCGTGCACTGGCGGTCGTACGTGGAGCCGGACTGACCGATATAGACGCTCCCGATCCCTTCGAGCGCATTGATATTCGCGTTCGCAATTAGCGTCTGGACGCCGGGCACGTCACTGGTGCTGATCGTGTTGTACCAATAGGAACCCGGGAGTTGATCGGAATCATACGAGGGGCGGGGATCGGTCAGCATCAGGATGAACGGCTTCGAGCAATACGGGCAGTTTCCCCCCGTCGGACTATAGGGGTCGACCCAAGAGGAGGCAACCGTTAACCCGAGGAGCCCGGCGTCGGGACTGCTCACTTGGAACTGCGAGGTGGGCCCGCTCTTGCCCATGAAATAGCGCAGTGCCTCGTAAAACATCTCGCCGATTGGATTGCCCCAGCTTCGGCAGATACCGTTATTCGACGTACTTAAGTCGAGTATTTCGGCGCTATTACAGTTGTTATTACTTTGAGCGGAGGTCGCCGAGGCCGTGCCTTCATACCAGCTGTCTCCCCAGCTGTACTGTACGATCTGAAAGCGATCGATATTGGTGATAATCTGCGACGTCGACGCGACCATCCCGGTCGCGGGGTCGATTTCTCCATTGACGTCCGTAATGTTACTGCGCAAGACGCCGCCGCTCACATGGGCCCCGTAGCTTCCACTGATCAGCGCAAATTTCATGAAGATCGTATCGTCGCTCGTCGTCGCCGTGCCTTTTCGATCCACGCCCAACTGCTGCATGAGGCCGACGGGCTTATAGTGATTGGTGTTGCTGCTATCCGTATAGGTTTGGCAATTGACCTCGAGCATGGCCGGATTACAGACTAAAACGTCGGCGTTATAGGTCGCGTAGACGGTGAGGGCAGGCCCATAGGGAGAGCTGGAGTTTTGATTGTACTGCCACAGGCATTGCTTGTTCTCCGTGCTGGCCGCATAGGGATAGTAGCCGTTAATCACCATGATCAAGCCCGAGGTCTGGGATGCCGCGGTATTCGTGTTACAGAACGTGATGCTGGCCCAAGAAAATGGCGTTAATGATGAGATGTTGGTCCCGTTGTAGACCTTGGCCCACGAATGGCCGTCTTGCGGGAGCAACGTCCGGCTGAGGACGGTCGTCGACGTCGTATCGATGCTCCGGCGACCGCCGTAGAGAACCTTCCGGGTCACGTCAATCCGAGCCATCGTGGCCCAGTTGAGAAAATTTCCGCTCCAATTCCCGGTGCAGAAGTGACCGTTCGGGCCGGTCGCAGAGCCGACGGGCTCGAATCGTGCGGATGGCGAAGCGCCACTGTTGTAGGTGTAGCACTTCGTCCAGTCGAAATAGCCGTCGTACTGGATCGTGTCCTTGTACGTCGTGTCGACGACGCCGTCGCCGTCGAGGTCGGTGATGTCGTTGTAGGCCTTCAGAAACAGCCGATGGTCCTTTGACGCAAGCAACATGACCAGCGGCGGAACCGTATTATTGATAAACGGAGGGAATGCCGTGTACGCCGACATGGATGGAGCCGCTGCTTCCGCCGAAGGGCCGACCGCTGCAACCAACAACGCGAGGGCGAGCATGACCGCGTTTCTCATGCGACATCCCGGCCGAGTGGCGGACCGGTAGGCCAACGGTTGTCTCGTGATGGAGAAGTCCTGCGGTGGACGACAAATGTTAGGTGCCGTCGGAAACGAACCCAGAAGAGCGGCGGTGTTTTGTGTGATGAATGACCAGTGCATGACTTCCTCCCCGGCACACGCTGTGGTCTTTCGACTGCACCGAGCAGCCGGTGCAACGCCGTTGCCGAACGAGGAAGAGTGGGGGTGCGTATTGACACGCAAAAAAGGTTGTCACTTGTGAATCGCTTTCGGTCGTCGTGCTCTCCAGTCACGTGCGTCGAGTGCGATTCTGCACGAGAAGTCCCAAGAAAAATATCGGCGGAAAGCAATTTTTGCTTTGACACAGCGACAATTCTTGCCACAATAGCACGTAAGCGATCCGAGCAGCATCGGGCCGGGATGCTATTCAGATTAAATAAACTTAACAGCACCACATCCCGTGAAGCGAACTTGGCGACGCGGTTTTGCGATGCGCCGTTTGGAAGATTCTCGCCACTAACTCACACGGTCCGTGTATTGATGATCATATGGCTGATTGCGTGGGTGAGCGTCGTTCCGCTTGTTCATCTTCACCTCGCGCAGGTCTTTGACGACACAGACGCGAGCATCGCCCGTCAAAGTGAAATTCCACACACCGTTTTCTCCCCCGACGTCCCTAACGAGTTTGCCGCTCGCGATCATCAGGCACGGATTCCGCAGTCGGCCGTCACCGTGCCCACGCCGATAAATAAGGGCGAGCTGTGGCTCGCGGCTCTTCGCCCTTACGACGATGACAAGCTCACCAAAGCCACGCAGCATTTCGAGGGCGGGTCTTCACCGCTCGCTCCAGTTCAAGTGCACCGGCAGGTTCGCAGAGCTATCGCGACCAGCTTCTTTGTCCCCAAAACGCCCAACAGGACAATCGCTCTCCTTCGCGGCCCCCCAGTGTCCCTGGCCTGAATCACGTCAATCTACCGTGCGATGCACACGCGCCCGGTGCAGAAGTGCACGGGTACGCGTCGCCGCATGTTGCCGAAAGAGGAGGACGTATGGTGAAGGGAACGCTGATAGCCTTCTGTGTCCTAATCGTGCCGGTCATCGGCGCGGCGTCGGCCGATTCTCCATGGTTAGGGATCTATGTTGGTGCGCGCGTGCCCAGACATCACATTGTAAAATCGCAGGTAATCGTCACGCGCTACAGCGGCGGGCCGACTGAAGCGCTGCACTACGACAAGGGAATCAAGGCATTGGGAAAAGAATGCCGTACAGACGGCGGCGTGGCACTTGTGAATCTCCACATTTCTTTTGAGCTGGGAAGTACGAGCGAGGGGGAAGGCGGAAGGGTCAAGACACACGGCGCGTCCAAGGAATATCTGATCTATGCCGACTGCGTCCTCACCGCGACTAAGGAGGACACGGAGCAAACGTCCCCGGCCGGTTTGGCGCTGGAACGATAGGGGGCCATATGGAAGCAACGAGCAGCGCACGCCAACGGCGCGTCCAATGGCTTCTTCGTCATCGGGAGTTATGGCACGACTTTCCGGGGACCATCGCACAGATGTCGGCCGAACATTGGGCGAGACAGGAATACATTATTAATCGGATGCGCATTGAACGACTGTACTCGCACTCTACGCGCGCGAGAGACGTGAATCTGATTAAGTTGTTGAGGGAGGCTAGGAGGCGACAGGTGGCTAGTATGGCACACGGCTGACCGTTGAGCTTTTAAGCGCTGTCCCGCGAGGATCGGTCGAAGAAAGGCGGTAGCATCGATTCCGGGCCGACGCTACGTGAGGTACTCTGCCCCGCCATTCTGGCGCAGCCAATTGCCCGGGCCGCATAACAATACACGTATGAGGACAATGGTGTTCTTAATTTAAGTCAGCGTCCTTGAGGGGCCACGCTTCAGTTAGACGAGGCCGAAGCTAAAAGCAAGGCCCTGCTAGAACGCCTGTCAAAATGACTGCCGTCTTGGAGGCGGTGCTGTGGATTTTGAACACTGCGCGCAGTCGCGCATGCTGCCGTGGTTATAGTGAGGCTCGGACGAGAGGAATGATTCGAGAGGAAATAGAAGGGTTCGCGGCCGAAAGCCTCTAAGCGTGCGAGATCTTGGAACGGGAGTCGCTGTTGGAACGATGTGGGCGTGCCACCCGGCCAATGCTATTCTCTGCTGGTGGCAGTGAAACCGATGCACGAAAGGGTATTCCGCCGCAGTGGCCGCCCCATTTATCCGCATGAGGCTACCGTGAATCACACGCATAAGCAATCTGTGTGGTGTTCCGACACCTTCCTGCACAAGGCAAGCAATAGCGCTAGGCGCGGCATTTCAACTGATTGATCTACAGGAAGGGTGCACGACAAAAAGATTGACACATTTTCTCTGACCTACGGTGTTTGCTAGAACCTCAGTGCTGCTTTCTAGCCTTCTGCCCGGCTTTTCCTTTTCTCGCTGCCTTCCTACCCTGTGGCACCATCGACGGCTTGCCGCCCTTGGTCACCTCTCGCTGGTAAGGTGCAAGTTTTTGACGTTCCGCATCTGAATAGATTCTCGCACCGTATTTCTCCATCAATTCGATCTGAGCCTTCACATCACCACGGCGGGCACGAGCAAGAAGGTTTTTCCGTGCATCGTCTTCTTCTTCCCGGCTTGGAGTGCCATCACGACGCATACTGCATGATATCACGTATTCGTGTTATTTGCTGTATGGTTGCTTGCATGATACAAATCAGCCATGCAGCAAAACAAGCCGGGAGGCCCACTATGCAAATGCTCACGATAATATCTGGCGCTAAAATTGAAGAGCAAGTTCGCTTGTTATTGGACAACCTCGCCGTCAAAGGCTACACCATCATTTCCGACGTGGGAGGTAGCGGTCAAACTGGGACGGTGTTTGGGAAAGGCTTATGGACCGATCGCAGCAAGTTATTTCTCATTGCCTTGGAGGACGAGCAGATGGCTGCATTGGTGAACGCGGTGAGGGAACTGCATGCCAAACTTGTCCAAGAACGCCACGGGCTTGCCGTGCCGTTAAAAGTTCTTCTGCAGCCCTGCGAGCTGATCGTCTAACAAGATGGACATTCCAACTCAGATAGATGTCGTTATTGTATAGGTCATAATTCGATCTGCAGTCGATCCTCACGGCGTTAAGCTGCTCGTATCTTCTCCTTGGTCAACGGCACACTGTCGATGAACCTCTGCATCGGGTCTTGTCGTAACACCATTTCCTGATGGGAACGCTGTATCCTGCTCCCCTCTGAGTTGAGACCACCTCTAAGACAGGTCGAATAGCGGACCACGGGAGGTGGACGTGATCGATGAGACAAGTGAACCGAGGTCTGTCGCGCGACCCTGCAGCGTCGATCCGAGGGACGGACGTCTCGGCGTCGGGAGCCGAGATGGCTGCGTGCCCCGGAGCCGTTGATTACCGCCCATCCCACCTTCGGCTATCGCCGGTTGTGGGCGCTGCTCCGATTCCAGCGCGGCATCCACGTGAATCAGAAGGCGTCTACCGAGTGCTGCGGGAGAAGCGCTGGCTGGTCCATCAGCGGTGCGCGACGCCGCGTCCGCGGCTCGCGGTCCGGTGCGTCAGGCCCGTCGCAGCAATGAACGGTAGGGGCGATGGACCTCACGCATTCCCTGCGGGCGAGATGGCTGGGCCGATTTGGCGGCGGTGATTGATTGTCATGATCGGGAAGTCATTGGCTATGAGTTCGCGTTGCGCAGTCGCGCCAAGCAGGCTGAGCGAGCGGTGGAGGCAACATGATTGACCAAACAGCAAGCGCCTCGTGTGATCGGAAGATCATTAGATCCTTGCCACAGAACTGGCAGTTGGTCCTCGGCACGTTGAAGCGGCCGTGACACTTGAAGCCAGCAGCGAAGTGGAAGAGCGGTGCGACAGGCGCAGGCGGCGATGACGGGTGCCGGATTCGCTGCGGCGGGTGCCGTCCGCGCCGAATGGCACGCGAAGACCTCAGACCTGATCGAAGAAGGCGCGCCCACCGTCGCGGTTAATCACGGTCCCTTTACCAGCCATCTGGATGCCCACTACGGCTTAATGCCGCTACTGCTACCAGTTGCCATGGTCGTCGCATTTTCCAGCGACCCGTAGCATGACCATTACCAAGGTGAGGAACAAAACAATACCAGTGCAAGCACAAGGATACCTGCGATAATGGTAAACCCATGGTTGATCACGATGTCCATCATGGCATCCTCCTGTCGTATGGAACGTGCCTTTTCGTACGACGTGCCTTTTCGTACCGTGATCGACGCTGAGGCGCCTTGTACATCGTGCGTTTCAGGATTTTGTCGTGGTTACGGATTAGGGGTAACTATCGTGCGGACCGAGACAGGTAAGCGTTCTAGGGCCGGATCGGTAGGGAAACAGGCGCGACATCAGAGATCGCCCGATCGCTAATGTCATGGCCCGACGTGTGGCGCCCCCTGCTACGAATCGTTGGGCAAGGGGTCCGGGCCCTGACCGGGCTTCATGTCTCTGACACGTCGCGTCGGGCGGCTGCTAAATATTCCTCTGATGGCCTGATGTCACCATCGCCGTCGCGGATCATGGCAAACGCTTCCTCTCTCGCTTCAGCCGGGATATCGATGATTGATCCCCAGGCTGAGCGCGTGCTGCCGATGCTGCAGCATATGTATGGACACATCAAATTCAATCGTTCCCACTGATATGACGGACAGCGCGTACTTCGCCGATCCACGGATATACGATCAGAATTGACGGGTACGAACTCCATGTCGATTAGCCATTCCGGCACCAACAATCCACCACAGCGTGAGCACGCCAGTAGTGGTAAACGTGCGAACTCTGCTTGAGTTCGCACGTTTATCCCTGGGCATCCGAACGACTAGAAGTTGGTGCCCGTGCCTTTCACGGGGTTGGGGGCTAATCGTTCGGTAGTTGTCCGCACCATGCCCAGTGGCGCGGGGACTTTCCCCCAGCTTTGTAAAAACTGGATCACATGGAAATTATCTGACGGGCGGTGGCGATAGAATTCATTCCTGTGTGCCCCGATTTGGGGCCTGGTTCGCCTGATGCCGGTATTGTTGCTCATGTGCGCGTGCTTCGTGTTCTTGCTTCGTGGCCCATTGGTTCCAGCAGCCATCGCAGACGAACACCCAGTGGCCATCCCCGTGTCGCGGTCGCATCGAAGGCCTGACCAATGTCTTTGAACACCCGTATGAGATCGCCGGGGCGAAGGGTACTGTCAAAACTGACAGCAGGCGACTAAGTGTGAGCGCTACCACCACATTTGTCAGCGATATCGGGTTCGGCAGACGTTGGCGTTGGGCTAGCACGGCGGGGATCGAAAATCGCAAAGTGATGGCCCGGATTCTCAAGAGGTCAAAACTCCCGCTCTACTTCACACCCCATTGTCTCGGCACACCGATGCGAGCCTCATGCTGCAACGGGGGGAACCGGTGTCATACGTCCAGCGGCAGCTCGGCCATGCGAGCATTCAACTCACCGTGGACACTTACGGCAAAGTGGCTGCCAATGGGGAACAAGGCCGCCGTCGAGCGGCTTGATACGGTAGCAGCCGAGGCGACTGGTAGCAAAGTGGTAGCAAATTCGGGAAGAGAAACCGAGAGCCTTCTAAGTCCGTGGATTCATGGAGCCGGCGACTGGGATCGAACCAGCGACCTGCGGTTTACGAAACCGCTGCTCTACCAACTGAGCTACGCCGGCCGGAGTAGATGGAAGAAAGCGGCAGGAACTCGATGATACCTATCGGCCGTAGTCGTGTCAACGGCTCCGCGACTGTCATTTCAGGCGCGCAAGGATGAAGCGACGCATCGTTTCCGGCGGACTGCCGTTTGGCAAGCAGAACATCCCTGGCGCCACGCTTTCGGTCTTGGCCTCCGGCGCCTGCTGCACGAACGCACAGAGTTCGGTCATATCGACCGTGCCGTCATGATCGCGGTCCGCCTGTCCTTTCAGGCCCCTGAACACCATTGCTGCAAATCGACTCTGACTCTCCGCTGAACTCGTCGAGTCAGCGGCGTCTACGCCGATCAACTCCACCAGCGGTACGGTC
This sequence comes from Nitrospira sp. Vd2, assembly GCF_979581665.1. Taxonomy (NCBI): domain Bacteria; kingdom Pseudomonadati; phylum Nitrospirota; class Nitrospiria; order Nitrospirales; family Nitrospiraceae; genus Nitrospira; species Nitrospira sp. Vd2. Next base: position 251,789 of record NZ_CEFZSK010000011.1, read on the forward strand.
GCGGCCTTACCTACTGTGGGCCTCCACTGCGGCTCTTTGGCAGCGAGGTTCGCTGGGTCGGACAGGAGCGAGACGTCCAACATCAGCACAATGCGCTGTGCCGTCACGCGCGTCAAGGCATCATGCAGGCGCCGCAGGGAGAGCAGGCGCTGCGGCGTCGTGAGGTCCGCCTCATACGGCACAAGCACGACTGCGCCCGAGGGTTGCACCACCGCGTGTGCCGAAACAAAGATCAGCAGCTCGCTGTCCGGTGTGGTCTCATGCGGCAGCCACTCCTCGAACGCTTCAATGAGATCGTCCTTCAAGGCATGCTCGTTCACCAACACGCGGGTTCGCTCCGCCGGCACGCCGCCGAGTTTTTGAAAGTATGCGGCCATGCGCTCCGCGTTGCGAGCCGCCGACGGGCGAGCCGGGACAGTGTCCTTGCGATAGGTCTCGATGCCGACCGCGAGCGCGATTCGCCGCGCGTTCGTCATCGTCGGGAGGTCCGGCAGGCCGTCGGTATCCGCGGACGCCGGCTCGGCTCGCGCCGGCGGATGCCACTCCACCTGAAATTTTTTCTGGTCGGCCGCGGTCGCATTCGCCGCCGCGACCGTCAGGACAATTTCCGCTTGCTGGATGAGATCGGTCGACGGAATCACGCCGGTGAGCTCGACCCGCTTTGTTTCGTTTGGCTTTAATTCCCCGATCGTCACCATGGTGGCAAGATGTTGGACGAGCTCCGGCGTACCCGAGACCTGCAAGATCACGTCTTTCGCTGGAGCGGATCCAACGTTCGATACTTCGGCCGCCAGCACGACTTTCTCCCCGCTCTCGAACCGGTCGTTTTGCTGATCTTCACGAAGCATCACCCGGAACGTCAGGACGGCGCCACCCGGTGCCGTAAGCGGCGCCGCGGACGCGGTCGGTGGCATGCTATTGCCGACGGCGGCGGCCGTTGTGGCCGAGCCCCGACGGGCGACCGCGGCGTTTGCCGCATCCCGTAGCTTCAACGACGTGCCCAATTGTTTTATGAATCCCTGGCCCAGGATCGTGACCGCCTCATCGGCAATCTGCTGGAGACCGGTGACGCCGCATTCGCGCGCCTCTGTCTCGACGGTCCCTCGTGCTTCCGTACGCAAACTCTTGGTGTACAAGATCGTCCCCGTCGTGTCGGTATACGTCACGGTTCCGCCGACTGTCACCTTCGCGGGATAAGACTTCGTGGCCTTGCGGTGGATAAAGAGATCCACTTCCTGAAGGCCCAGCGCGATGTCGAGCACACCGTCGACCGGCTTTGCGAATCCCGGCGTCACAACCTCGACCCGCTCGAACACCATCGCCATGTCGCGCTTCATCACCGTCAGAAATCGATCGCCGATCGGCACCGCCTGCCCTTGCCCGCAGGCGTCGGTATACGAGACGGCCGCACCCGTCGCGGACGGATCGAACCGTAAGGCGACGACCAACGGCAGCCAATATCCTTCAGGGTTACTCGAGCGAGTGAACATCTTCGACACGCTTTGACAACCGGGCAGCCCCACGACGATCAGGCTGAGACTGAGCAGAGCCAGGCGGTTGATCTGAACCAGGGAGAGCAATCGTCGAGCGGGACCACGGAGAGGCGTCACCCGGCTGGTATACCGGAAAGCCCGAGTGAAGGCAACGCTCGCCCGCATTATCGATGAACAGTTCTGCTGCAATCGCCGATCCGCTGCTGCGACAGGCGTGCTCGCCACTCGGTCAGTCAACATACTGCGGTGAGTATGCCTCCTTCCCTCGCGGCTGCGCTTGCCCGTCTCGCGCGCGGCTCTGTCTTCACACCCGCCCGCCCCAGGCGTTTATCTCACCCACCCAACCCCAAGCCGCCAAGACGGCTCTTTCCGTTGGACGCGCCCCGTCCCGAAGTTCGCGACGAACCCTCACGAATAACCTCACGAATAATGCGGGCTAGCGGCCGTGCGCGTTGACACATCTTGCGCCTCTTCAGTAAGGTTCGCGCATGTTTTCTTCCATCCGCTCCTCCGCCCCGGGGCCCGAGGCGCAGGTGCTTCCGTCCGGGACGCCGCCGTGGCAGACCTGGCTGGACCTGATCCGCCTCTCCAATCAATCCGGCACACTGTTGCTCATGCTGCCCACCTGGTGGGCCTTGGTGGTCGCCTCGCACGGCCGACCCCCGGTCTCCTTGCTCGCCATTTTCGCAGCCGGGTCATTCGTGATGCGGAGCGCCGGCGTGGCGATGAACGATCTCGCCGACCGCGCAATTGATCGGCAGGTGGTACGGACCAAGCAGCGTCCGCTCGCGAGCGGACGTCTCGCCCCACGCCACGCTGTCATGCTGATCCTGCTGCTCCTCATCGTCGCGGCGGCCTTGCTGCTCGCCTTGAACCATACCGTCCTCGTGCTCAGCCCGGTCGCCGTAGTTCTCGCCGCCGCCTATCCTTTTGCCAAACGTGTTCTCGCGCTGCCCCAAGCCATCTTGGGCGTCGCCTTCGGCTGGGGTGTGGTGATGGCATGGGCAGCGGTCACGGAACAGATTGACGTCTCCACCTGGCTCCTGTACGGCGCCGCCATCGCGTGGGCCATCGGCTACGATACCATCTACGCGCTGCAAGACCGCGAAGACGACGCTCGGATCGGCGTGAAGTCGTCGGCCCTCTTGTTCGGTCGTTACACCTGGTTGGGAGTCGGTGCCGCCTTCTTCATGATGATCGCCCTGTTGGCGATTACGGCAGGACGAGCGGAAGCGAATGTTGCAGTATTCGGAGCCCTGGCCGGCATTGCGGGATTCTTAGTCCGGCAAGTGACCGAGCTTCACCGGCCGGTCAGTCGCGAGCGGGCGTTTCGCTTGTTCAAGCAGCACGCCTGGGTAGGCTGGGCCGTGTTGGCTGCGCTGTGGTTGGGATTCGCCTGATCGCATCCAGACGTAGAGAACTACCGGGGATGCCAGGCGGCAAGCGTCCATGGTCGTCGGCTTTCGTCGATCCGTCGGCTCAGTGTGCGGCCGCCTTTTCAATTGGCTTTTCAGCCCGAGGCGCACGAAGCGTCGCCAGGTACATCGTGACCGCTTTGGCGTCGCTATCGTTGAGACCAAGGGTCGGCATCCGGGTTTCGGGCTTCATGGCCTGCGGGTACTTGATCCACCGATACACCCACGTGGGATTCAACCGGAACCCGGCACGGTCGAGCGCCGGTCCGACGACGCCGCCTTCTTCGCCGATCCGGTGGCACGCGTTGCATCCGTACTTGTTCGAGTAGAGCCGTTTACCGGTTTCGGCGAGCTTGACAGCTGCTTCCGGTGGCATCGCAAGGTCCGGGCGTGCGACAGGCGGCAGTTTCGGTCGCGAGCTGAAGGCCGCCGCGACGGCTTTGGCTTTTTCCAATTCCTTCGCCGCTGCACCGAGCGCCTGTTGCTCCTTTTCGGTCGCGGCATCATCGACCTCGGTCCCTTTCTTATCAGCCTCTTCCTGCGCGCGCTTCTCGGCAGCCTCCAGCGCCTGCTTGGCCTGATCGAACGCCTGTTGCGCCGCCTGCAGGTTGTTCTGCACTTCCTTCTTGCGTCCCTCGATATCGTAGGTGAGCTTCATCCCGTGCAGCGTGCGGACATACGCGACAATGGACCAGATTTCTTCTTCCGACAGCGTGTACTTGAACGTCGGCATCGTGGGGACGGCGAACTCATCGTCACCGATCTTGTCACCGATCTCCGGCGTCGTATCCTTCATATCGCGTGAGATGGTCGCAAAGATTTCCTCGTCCTTGAACGTCGACATTTCGTTCTTGTTGGAGAGGTCCTTCGGCCGCGGATCCGGCATCTTGTCCCAGTTGTACCCTTCGTTCTGGCGCCCGTTCTCGCCGTGGCAGTGCATGCAGTAGTGCGCGTACAAATCCTTGCCACGGGACACCATTTCATTTTGGAACAACGCACACCCCGCGGCGCCGACGCCGGCCATGATCCCGACGACCACCCCGACGGTCGCCAGCGTCGACACGCGGCTGCCAGCCATCCTCATTTGCCCCGCCGTCATGTCGAGGACCCTTTCTTCAACTTTCGAATGATGACGAACTGCACGGCGACGGCAATCCCGGCCGCAAGCCCGGCGTACATGTATCCCGAATAATCGGGCGGCGGGTCCGCGCGGAAATACCACCAGGAGGAGACCGCCTTTTGCGAGCCCTTTTCCTTGAGGTCGCCGCTCTCCAATTTTTTTCCGTCCCAAACCGCAAAGGCGATATTCACAAACTCCCCGGGGCGGATTTGCGTGTCGTGTTCGGCATCGCCGGTCGTGAGCGGACGTGAAAAGACGACTTTCCACGTGCCGTTTTGATAGACCCCCTTCGCCTTCACATCCTGGGTGTCCTGGGGTTTCAACGTGCCGAATCCTTGGGCCGTCATATCGACGGCCTTCCCGTCTTTGTTCTTCCAGTACCAAATGTTCACGGGCCCGCCCTGAACCTGGAGCATCGGCTGACCGTGTGCAAAGTGCGCCTTTTTGTCTCCGACCATGAACTCAAGCGCCGCCGCGTCGTCGGGATCTTCGCTCGGATCCTCGTATTCGAGCATGATCGCGACTTGATTGCCGTCATGCAGCCCGCGGACCTTCACGTTCTTGACGGTTACTTCTTGGATCCGGTTGGGCCAATGGACTTGAGGTGACAGCGGGAACTCGGACACCGATGCCTGGCTCCACGTCGCGGCGGTGGGATCATCCGCAGGAATGGAGCCTTTGATCATGCCGGCCCGGACAGCCACACTCTCCTGTGCACTCGCCGACATGGTAGCCATCAGAGTCACCATAACGATTGCCCAGCACATCAGAGTCCGCATGCCGACGTTCCGCCTCTGCCCCATGTTCCGTCCTTTCTCCGCTCGTCGTCGTTCGTACGCCGGTCTCGCTTATTCCCAGGTGCGCGGCTTCTGATGCGCGCCATCGTACTCGCCCATGATAATCTTCCAAATCCACTCATCCGGCAGCTCGACCTCCCACCGGGGCATGGCGGACTTCCACGGCATACCTTCGATCGGCAAGCCGACCCCGCCCTTCTTGATGCGCCAGAAGAGATAGCTCTCCTGGAGCATGGCGATCGTCGTGGGATCCGAGAAGTTGGCCGGCGGCGGGTTGAAACCGCGTGACGCCGGTCCCTTGCCGTCGAAATTCCCGCCATGGCACGGGGAGCAGAACGCCGCATAGAGCCCCTTCCCCGTCATGACGTTCTCCGGCGTATTGGGAACCGGGTTCGAGAGCCCGACGAACTCCCCGGGAGGCGCCGGATGAATCGTCCGGTTCTCCGCGGGCGGCTGATCGCTCGGGGCTGTGCTGTTGTACGTTTGCCAGCCCACGAGGAGCGGGAAGACCACCAAAACCAGCAGGCGCGCGGTTTTCATCGCCCCATCCTGTCCATCGCCGCTCAAGAACCGGAAGATCGGCCCCCAAAAGGCCTCGGTCGACTGCCCGCTCAACGTGGCGAAGATCAGGATCCCGGTAGCCGTCAACGCCAGATACAGAAAGATCAGGCTGGCGGGAAGCGGGGCGGTGAAGAGCGGCAAAATGAATTTGAGAAAGACGTAGATACCGACGAGAAGAATAACCGATCGTAAGAGCACTCCACCTTTCATGGCGCGATCCCTTCGTTCACCTCGTTTCCGTCAATTCAACTCGCTTCCGTGAATTGGAATGAGCGCCGCCGTCTGCGCGGGCTTACCCGATCCCCCGGGCGCCGGTGTCGCATCGGTGGCCTGGGTGATCTCCGATGGACTGACGGTAATCGGCTCCCCGCTCATCTGTTGCAGGAATGCGATCACGGACAGGATCTCGTTCTTCGAGAGCCCGATGGGGTTCTTGTTGATGTACGGCATCCGGGCCGGATATTCCTTGGGCGGTCCCTCATGACGATAGTCCAAATAAATGTAGGCTTGCGGCTGCGTCAGGCTCTCATAAATGAACTCGCGGCTCAGCTTCGCTCCGATCCCTTTCAAATCCGGGCAACGCGCGGATTCGCTGGGCCCGATCGAGTGACAGAGCGCGCATTGGCCCTTGCTGAAGAAAATCTTCTGCCCGATCGCCGCCATGTCGGACGCGGTCTTGATGCTCGTCACGTCGAACTTCTCCTCCGCCGGAGGCAGCGAGGCCATTTGCGGCACGCTCAACGCGGTAATCGAAAAGAGGCCCAAGACGATGATGACGAAGCCGATGACCCGAACGAAGCGCGCGTTGATGAACAGCAGAATCGCAATACCCAGCCCGACCACCGAGATCCCGATCAACTGCAACAGTGCGACTTCACTCATATCCGATCCTTCTCTTCTCTACTCTAACCAGCAAGGCGCGTTCTTAGGTGGCCGGCGGGGTGGCCCTCTAACTGCGCGCGTTCGCCGAGCACAGTCTCACCGTGCGCGGTGCGCGAGCACGGAGGGCTACCTCGCCGGCCGCCTATCCGATACGCGCTTTATCCCTTCTCGTCCAGCGCCTGCGACCCGCCCGCCATGGCCGGGATTGCGCCCGCTGGCACCTTCGCTTTCGCCGTCGCTTCCTGCGTGGCTTTCGCCTTGTCGCCCATCGTCGCGACCCAGAAGATGAAGGCGACCAGCATGCAGAACAGGAACGTGTTCAGCGACATGAAGGCAGCCGCATAGCCCAGCGCCGGGGAGTAGGCATAGGGCGATGAATCTCGCATCACACCGTAAATATGCCAATGCACCCGGGACGACGACCGCGCGTACCCCATAAGCGTCATCAGGAGAATGACCATGACGGCATTGAGCACCAGCGCGTAGCCGGCTCGCGGCGGCATGCGGCCCCAGACCATCTCGGTCGTCGTCCGGGCGCTGCGCAGCAGCAGAGCCGTCAACGGCGTGATCGTCAACATGACGAACAAGACGATCAGCACTTGCGACGTCGAGAAGTAGTTGATGCGCACGATGGCGGGGACGAAGTAGCCCCAGACACCGAGCACGATCACCGCGATCCCGGCGAGCACGAGCACGGCGCCCATGACGGCCTTGGCGACCTTGGCCCACGTGGCCGTCTCCTGCTTGCCGGCGCGCCAATACATAATGAAGCTCATGAACGTGACGAGGATCATGAGATTGGCGACCGTCATCTTCGCCGACATGACGCCGAAGACGCCGAGCAGCGGATGGTGCGTGCCGCCCATCTTCCGCGCTTCCTCCAAGCTCGCAACGAGCGAGTGCGGCGTCATCCAGACGCCGAGACACAGCAGGAGAATCACCAGCATGGTCATGATCGGCTTTCGATAGCTGACCTCCGAGCCTGGGATTCGGTGCGTGATGCCGAGCCAGAAGTAGTAGTTGGAGCCGAGGAAGAGCACGCCGATGAGCATCGCTTGAAGGATGAAGAGCCAGGAGAGAAATCCACCCATGAGCGTAATTCCCATCTGCTGGTTGTACTGGTAGATTTCCCGCATCAACCAGTAGCCCGCAAAGGGAAGAGGCAACAACCCGAATACGCCGATGAAGTTGCCGACGTACCCCATCCAATCGTAGTGGTCCCGCTCCTCTGACGTCTTCGCCGACAGGTACCGGATGCCGGCGTAGGCGCCGCACATGTACCCGCCGAGCACGACGTTCGCGATCAGCCGGTGGATGTTCACAGGCCACCACGTCGGGTTCCAAGTCGCCGCCCAGGCGCGAGCGAAGTCCGACCCTTCGCTGATCACCACGGGACTGGCTTGGAACGTCGCCCATGAGTTCGGCACGATCATAATGAAAAACGCAAAGACGTTCAGGAGGAACCCTAGGAAGAGGTGCAGCGTCTTCTTGCCTCCGTCCTGCATGGCGTCCCACCCGTACCAGTAGAGGTACAGGGTTGCCGTCTCAAGAAGGAACAGGATGCAATAGACAATGAAGGAGGGGAAGAAAATATCGGTCAGATACGCCATGAGTTTCGGATAGAAGCCGATCAGCAGAAACAGCAGGATGCCGCCAAACAGCGCCGTCGTCGCGTAGGATGAGGTGAGCAGCTTCGTGAACTCCTTCGCCAGCTTGTCGTACCGCTTTTCACCCGTCTTCCACCCGACAATCTCGCAGAGCCACGCGAAAATCGGCACGCCGAGCACGAACCCGGCCAGCAACAGATGAAGCTGCGCGATGACCCAAATGACATTGCGACTCCCAACGCCCGGAATATCTCGGTACGCGACGGCGGCTTGTGCCGGCGCATCTTGAGCAAGACCGACAGCCGGAAGAGCGAGCGCAATCAGGACCCCCGCAAGTCCTGCCGCATAGAGACGTCTTCTGTGGGTCGTATGACCAATGCCTGGGTGAGATGCAGAGTGATTGATCATGGGACTTCTCCTCCCTCTGCTCAAAGAGCACGAGGGATCGGCCTAGTGTTTACTTGTCTCCGCCGTAACGGGACGCGCGGCCGGCTTGTCAGCCGCAACGTGCGTCTTCTCATGCTTACCGGCATCGACAGCCGGCTTCGACGACTCCTTGCCGGGACTCTCTTTTGATGACGGCTTGCCCTTGTCGTCCTTCTTTTCCGTCTTCTCGGTGGCGGCCTTTTCCTCGAGCGCCTGCACCGTCGCTTCCGCTTGAGCGATCACCTTTTCCGATTTCGACAGCGCTTCGGTCGGTTTGAACAGCGGTGTGGCCTTCACCGTTTCTTTTCGGTACGACTCATGAGGGTGCGGGGTCGTCGCCGGCATGAACGCCCACAGCAGCACGACGAGCACGACGCCGGTGCCTGTAAAAGCGCTGAGCATGAGCGGTTGGTCTCCCGGCACCCGCATCAAGTCCCATTGCCGGACGACAGCGGGCAGCGGGCCGTCGGCCGGAGCCGCCATGGCAGCCTGCCGCTTGACGATCTTGCCGACGAGGAACAGCCATCCCACGATCAGGACGATGAGCACGATCGTCGAGGGCGCTCCCCAGAGCGTGAGTTCGATGCTGATCCGTTCGGCCACCGGAAATTCTTTCAAAAACTCCATGAACCATGCGGCGATGGCCTTGGTCATCTCGATGGTGTTCGACTCGATCACATACGCAATCGGCAGATAGACGGCGCTGATGGCTGCCACCTGCCACCAAATGGTCAACCCGAGCCCGTCGGGGGCTTTCAATCGTAATCGTTCAAGGAAGACGGTCCGGGCACAGAGGTTCATCGCCCAGATGTCGATCGGAATGGACAGGACCAGGAGCGCGCCGAGGCCGGGCATCTCCCAGGGGTGCAGGCCCATGGCCAGCAGCAAGAGACTGATCACGAGCTTGAGTGGAAAGCCGGTCCAAAACGCCGACCAGGTAACGAGCAAGCCAAGCTTGACGGCGGAGATACTCATGGCCGCTCCGACAGGATGTTGAAAAAGGCCGCCAGCGGCGTTCTCGCATCACTCGCAAGCTCAACGTACCAACACGGGAAAGAGCCCGTCTTGGCGGGCTGGGGGTGGGCGGGTGAAAATGAGTACGCCTCGCCTCCTCGTTCGCTGCGGCCTTGCTGAACAGCCTTGTTGAACATCCTGTTAATCGAGAAATGAACGATTGATGATCGCAGAAACGGTAAACACGAGAATTGAGAGCATGACGACGATCCAGCCGATCAGCGCAATCGGCCGCTTGAAGATATTCCGCTCCGGACTCCGGTCGATGAACGGGAGCGCCGCAAGTAGCAACATGAACGCGCCCGGGAGCGCGACCGCGCCCAAGAACTGACCGAACTCACCGGCAAAAATCTTCAGCCGCAGCAACTGGAAGAGAAAGAGAAAGTACCATTCGGGTTCGGGGTGATATTCGCCGGGATCGGGCGTGGCCTCTTCGAGCAGCACCACGGGCTCAATGAACGCCAGACTGCAAATCGTCAGGAAGACGACACCCATCGCGACGATGTCCTTCCAGACCTGGCGCGGGAAGAAGTAATCGGTCTTCGCCTTCAACTCCTCCGGCGTCCCTCGGAACGGTCCGGCCGGTCCCGCCTTGCGGAACAAGAACAGATGGAGGCCGGCAAGACCCATCAACGCCGCGGGAAGGATCATCACGTGAATGACGAAGAACCGGCTCAGCGTCATCTGCCCGGGTGTCGGGCCGCCCTTCAAGAAGCGCGCGAGAAAATCGCCGACGATCGGCGTCTTGTCCATGATCTCCACGCCGACGGTGGTCGCCCAGAAGGCTCGCTGATCCCACGGAAGCAGATAGCCCGTAAACCCGAAGCCCATGACGATGCCGAAGAGCGCGAGCCCGACGAGCCAAATCATCTCCCGGGGCTTCTTGTACGCGCCCCAGAGAAAGACCTGCGACATGTGCGCGAACACCATCACGACCATCGCGGAGGAGCCCCAAAAGTGGTAGCTCAGCAGGAACCAGCCGTAGTCCACCTCATGAATGATGTACTGCGTGCTGGCATACGCGTGGTCCGCGGTCGGCACATAGTAGAACATGAGCAGGATGCCGGTGACCGCCTGCATGATGAAGACGAACAGCAGCACGGAGCCGAAGACATACGCCCAACGCGAGCCGCCGGGCACCGGCTCGTTGAGCATCTTGGCCTGAATCGTCTTCAGACCGACACGCTCATCGATAAACTCGACGACTTTTTCCAACGGACTGGGCTGGGTCTGAATCGAGGGACCTGCTTCCATTCCCACACCTCGCGGCAGCGCAGTCGGCACGCGCCTGCCGGTTGATCGAAATCCTTACACGATACGGATCTGCGCCTTGGTTCCCGCCTTGAATTCCATGTCGATGATTTGAACTTCTCCGTTCGCCGCGACCCGAATCGGAAGCGGATCGAGCGGACGCGGGGCCGGGCCGTCGAGGACTTTTCCTGAGGCATCGTAGATGCTCAAATGGCACGGGCACAAGAACACCTGGCCCAACACTTTGTGTGAACGCCATTTGTAACCGCAGCCGAGATGCGGGCATTTTCCGGAAAAGGCCACATACGGCACATCCTTCTTATTCGTCCAAATGACCTTGCCCTTGGAGTCATGGAACTCCATATCCTTGCCCTTGTACACGGCATCCAAGACTTTCGGTGAGGCGCGGAGGATCCACACGTTCTTGTCGATCTCCGCCTCCGGCATGAACGCTTCCTTGACCTTCTTCTTGTACTTGAATTGAACGCCCACATCGTCCGTCTTGATCTTGTTCACGCTGCCGATCTTGAGCCACGAATTGTCGAACGGCGCGTACATCGGCTTCATCAGATATCGAAGAACGGGGAAGATGAGGGGGAGTGAGATGAGGATCCCGATGGCATGGGTGAAGTTGGTAAAGAAGGTCCGGCGCTTGACGTTTTTTTCGAGGTCCGGCAGCGGGACCAGCACCTCGCCGCACTGCACATGCAGTCGATCTTCCAGGTGCGCGATTTCGACCTCGTGCGTCGTCACGAAGTCATCGCGCTTCAACGGAGGAAACTGATCCAAATCCGTGGCCGCTTTGAGCTGGATGAGATCGTCGGAGACGACCTGGACCTGCGACATGGGAATCTGGCGCTCGCCAGCTCCATTCCTGCCGACGACGATATGGCTGATGTCGTGGGACAGCGGATCGACGATAACACTCGTCACCTCGCCGACTTCCCGCTCGCCCGACCGTACTTTGGATTTCAGTTTGGGCTGCATGGATGTGCTCTGCCGCGGCTTCCGCTATTTCTTCTTGACGGGTTTCGGCGTGTTGACGGATGGGTTCTTGAGCGTCGCGAGGAACGCCACTAGCGCATCGACGTCCTTATCCTCCATTAGCTCACGGTACTTGTTGGGCATCTTGCCCTTCTCGTACTCCTGCTCGAAGCCTTCGGCCATAAAGCTCTTGGGATCGAGGATCTTGGCACGAATCTCCTCGGGCTTCATCAGGCTGCCGATGTTGTCCAACTCCGGACCGCGCTTCTTCCCACCCTCGCCGAACAGCTTGTGGCAGTTGTAGCATTCCTGGAGGTTCCACTGCTCCTTGCCGAGCGCGATGATATCGCCACTCGCCGCCGCAGGCGCCGACGGCTTTTCCCCGTTGGCGGCGACCGGCGCGCCCCCGACGTCGCCGCCGACCGCTTGCAGCCGCGCCATCAGGGCATCGGCTTTCTCCGAGAGCGCCTTGGCACGAGCGAGCAGTTCCTCGGCCTTGCCCTGCTCCGTGGCCGCGCGCTTCGCCTTCAGCAACTTTTCGATCTTGCCCTTCTCATCTTCGGGGTCGAACTGCGGCAGGAACGAGGCGCCACCGATATAGACGGTCGAGACGATGACGTAGAAGACGATCAACGCCACGATCGCCTTGACGCCGGCCATCGGCCGGAGTGACGGCGCATCGAGCAACATGAAGACGAACGCGCCCAGCATCGCGTAGGCGAAGAACATCCCTTGGAAGACGGGGGGAAACGCAAGCAGCTTCGCCGCGACGACAAGAATGATCCCGATGACAACACCCGCGACACCTTTTTTAATGATGTTCTTCATGCCGCGCCTCGATTATGCATCCATGATTACGTCGATTACTTCGCGCCGGCGGGAACCGCCTTGCCCTCCGGAACCACGACCTTCGATTCCGCCACCCGGAGTGTAATAATGATCGCAAAACTCACCACGAGATAAAAGGCCAACGTGATACCCGTCACCCACCATGCGGAATACGACAAGGTGGGGGTAAAAGACTCGGCCGTGAAGTCGGGATACAGATTGTATGTATGGAAATACTTGCGCAGCAGGGACCGAATCGCACCCATCAACCCCATCGTCCAAATCATGCTGAAGGCCAGGAAGACCAGGACGAACTGCGACGCGAAATCAATCTTGCCCCAGACGATCGTACCTTGCCGGATCGCTCGGTTGTACAGGATGTAATTGACGACGGTGACGAACACGAGCGTGAACGCCGCCGAGTTCTTCGCCGGCATCAGCGCGAGAAATCCCCAATCCGAGGGCAACTCCAAATGTTCGGTCGCGAGCGCTTGCGTCGCGACGAATCCGTGGGGCGTCATCCAGATGGCATTCCCGATCACGACCATCAAGAAGCCCACCTTCACGACCGTCCTCGACGAGACGGTGATCGGAATGAACCGTCCCAGAATCACCGGCAGCAGGACCAACGGCAAGAGCACCATCAGTGATTGCGGGTCCGGCGCGGGGAAAATCGTCCACGCGTAGGTCATCACGAAGGGGAGTGCAATCATGACGATCACGGTCAACACGGACATCCGCACCCGCTCGACCCCTTCGATCCGCTTCATGCTCAGCCAGATGTAGTAATTGCTGGCGAGGAAGATGAGGCCCACCATGGCGCCTTGCATCTCGAAGAACATCGAGAGCTGGTCGGCCATCATGTACGGACAAATCGAGGCGTCGTAGTCGCACAGTTCATAGGCATAGAGATACCCCATGAACGGCAGGAACAAGAGCGCGCCGACCCCAATCAGGTTTCCCACGAACCCCATCCAGTCGTAGTAGGCGCGGTCGTCTTCCTTTTTCGCCCCCATGTACATGTATGCCGCGATCAAGCCGGCGATAAAGCCGCCGAACGTCACATTGCCGACGAGTCGGTGCAGGTTCATCGGAATCCAGCTGTAGTTGTAGATCTTGTCCCACAGCGACGCCGTCTGCACGAAATCGACGAGGGAGATGCCTTCGGCCGCCTTGGCTGGCGTATTCATGAAGGAAGTGGGACCGTCGATGATGAACAGCGTGACCGTACCGATGATGTTCAGCAACACACCCAGGGCGATGTGGCGGCCCTTCTTCTCGCCCTTCAACGCATCCCAACTGTAGAAATACAAATAGAGGACGATGGTTTCGCCGATGAACAATAGCGGATAGATGACCGCGAAGATCAGGAAGAAATGATTGATCAACCAGGTCGTGAACTGAGGATAGGTCGCCAGGAGGACAAAGATGAAGAGGCCGCCCGTGAGCGCGGTCATACTATAGAGGATGACCGTGACTTTCGTGACCTCCTTCGCAAGCCGGTCATATCGCGGATCCTGCTTGCGATAGCCGAGCCATTCGGAAATCACGACGAAGATCGGCGCGCCCAGGATAAAGCCGGCAAACAAAATATGGAGCTGCGCGACCACCCACACACCGGTGCGATTCCCGGTGTAAGGGAATTCACCGACGGGGGCGTTCGGGATCTGGGCATACGCCGAAGTCCCGAACGCCGCCAGAAGACCAACCAGAAGAAGGAGACCTATACTCCGTTGGTTCTTCATGTCCTGCCGTCTCCCAAAGAAATATGCTTACTTCCCTTCTCCACCCGCCGGGGCAGGAGCGGACGCAGGCGCGGAGGACACACCGGTCGTGCCACCGGCGCCGGCCGCCGCCGGTGCAGCGGTGCCGATCGCGACCCAATCCTTCTTCGCCGGATCCCATTCCTTGCCCTTCAGACCGAAGTTCCGCTCGAACAAGACGAGCTTCCAGCGATCTTCCTCCGACAGCTTGCTCTTCCACGCTTTCATTTTGGTGTTCGGCACACCCTCAGAAATGCGCCAGAACCACACCGAATCCGAGTACAGATGCATGCGCTCGCCGTTGCGGAAGTCGCGTGCACCGGCCTTGACCGGCTTGCCGTCCTTTCCATGGCAGCTTGCGCAGTTCACATCGGGGTTCTTGGCCCCAATGAAGATCTGCCGCCCCTCTTCAGCCATGGCCTCGTTCCCCCACCAGCCGGCCGGCATGTGCTTGTCGGCATATTCCGCGGGCGGCGGTGGCGGCGCCACGATCGGGCCTTCGCCCCCCTCGCCGCCGCAGCCGGTGAGCATCAATACGGCGCCCGTCAATCCCGACCATACCAATGTCTGCACCCACACTCTCTGCTTCATGTGAGACTGTCCGCTCCTTTCTCTGCCCCTTAGCACAGGGCCGCCATCCGGTCTCAACAAAAAGACGCTTTCGCTCAGGCCAGGCCTGGAGCAAAAGCGCCACCTGCCGTGCTCAAAGACTCGTAGCTTGCTACTATAAGAATCGTACGGCGAGCCGGAGCCGCAACTGTCACGACCGCGACTTTCGCTGTCCCTTTCCCCGCTTTTCCGGTCGCCGCCGCTGCCTCATCAACTTAGTCCCGACCATTCCCGCGACTGCCGCCACTCCGAGGCCCAAGCCGTAATACACAAGACGCGACGAGCTATGGTGCCCCTCGCAGCCTGCGCCGAAATTCACCGTCGCCTTTCGTTCGGTCTTGACATCCTTTGGATCAAAGGCCGCCGCGATCTGCTGCTCCCGATCTCCCGCAGTGACGAGAATCGGATCGCCCTGATTCTCATTATGGAGGTGAAGGGTAACCGAGTAATACCCGTCGGTATCGGTGTAGACGGTCTTGCCCGTCGAAATCCTGGTGTCTTTCACCATAACCTCGACGTTCGAAGATGCTCGCCCATCTCCACCGCAGACATAACCTTCAACGGTGTACCGGTGATCAGCCTCATGCTCGGCGTGTGCAGGCATGGCGACACACACGAGGACTAGACTGCCAACACCAACCGGCCAGTGCCAGGCTCGACGGAACTTCACTCCACCCTTCTCTACCCCCGACCGAGCATTGATTCGCTACGGCGCCTCAAACGTTTAAATCACGGGGTTTTTAGGGCGCATCCTTCTAGCACAGCTGCCCTTCTTTGTCAACAATACGGCGGGCAAAACGCCTGGCGTTCCACGGCAAATGAGGCGTGATTCACCCTAGTGTGAAGACCGAGGCGAGACGGATCGGAGAAATTCCATTCGCCAAACGCGTAAGCGTCGCTAGAGATGGCCGCGCGCCCGGGCCTCCGAAGCCGCCTGTTCTGCCTCGGCACGGCGCTGCGCCTCTTTCTTGGCGACCCACGCTTCCCAGGATTTGCCCGAGGCGGTGTCTTTGCCGGTAAACGCGATCGCCGCGATCTCTCGATACCGAATCGCCTGCATGGCGCCGTCCACCTTCGGATAGATCTCAAGGAACGGCTCGGGCCCGGCGGCCTCGCGATTGCAGACATATCCCTCCACGGCCACGCCTGATTTCAGCTCCAAGGTCACGTCGCCTCGATAGTCGAAGGCCTGCTCCACGGCGTCATGGAGTTCTTCGGGCGTGGCCGGACGGAAGATGCGACCTTCGAGGGAATCGGCGTCCGAGGGGACCGGCGATGGCGTCATCGCGGAATGTGAACCGGCAGGGCTAGTGCGCGTTCGGCATCAAGGTCAACTTCACCGTGTGCATGAATCCGGACCACGACCCGAATGTATCGGACACGGCAGACGCCTCATAACCGCAGTGGACCATGCAGTCGGCACACTTTTCGTTCCGGTCGGCGCCGTAGAGATGCCATTTGGTGCTCTCGATCAGCTCCCGGAAGGTTTTCACGTACCCTTCCTGTAGCAGATAGCACGGCTTCTGCCAGCCGAAAATATTATATGTTGGATTGCCCCACGGCGTGCACTGGTACTCCCGGTTTCCCATCAGGAAGTCTAAGAAGAGTGGAGATTGATTGAACCGCCACCCCCGCTTCCGATCGGTAAGCAGGTGCCGAAAGAGCTCTTTGGTTTTTTCGCGCTTGAGAAAGTTCTTTTGATCGGGCGCCTTTTGATAACTGTAACCTGGAGAGATCATCATGCCTTCCACGCCCAGTTCCATCATCTCATCAAAAAAGGCGCGTACCCGTGCCGGATCGGCATCATCGAACAGGGTCGTGTTGGTCGTGACGCGAAAGCCTCGCGCCAGTGCGGCACGAATCGCCTTGACCGCAATGTCGTACACGCCGTCGCGACAGACGGCATGGTCGTGATCCTCGCGCAACCCGTCCATATGGATGCTGAAGGTCAAATATTTGGACGGCGTATAGTCGTCGAGTTTGCGCTCGAGGAGAATCGCATTGGTGCAGAGATAGACGTATTTCTTCCGCTCGACCAGCCCGCGGATGATCTCCGGCATCTCGGGATGGATGAGGGGCTCTCCGCCGGGGATGCTGACCATCGGCGCGCCACATTCATCAACCGCGGCAAAGCACTGTTCGGGAGTGAGTCGCTTGTCGAGGATATGATCGGGGTACTGAATCTTCCCGCAGCCCGCGCACGCGAGATTGCACCGGAACAGCGGTTCGAGCATGAGCACGAGGGGATAGCGCTCGGTCTTCTTCAGCTTGTGCGTCAGCACGTACTTGGCGACTGTGTACATCTGCGATACTGGGACACCCATGCCTACTCCTTCTGCGGCCTACGCAGCGACTTGTGCGCCACGCTACTACAAAGCCCTCAATTTTTCAAGTAAAGTATCGCGCAGTTACTCGATTGCGAACGCCATGACCACTCGCTCGCCTGTCGTCTGGGTCACCGGTGCCGGCGGACTCATTGGCCACCACGTGGTACGAACCGCGCGTCGATGGGCCCCACACATGAAAGTATACGGGACGACGCGCGATCAGGTCGACCTCCTCGATCCTCACGCCGTGCGGGACGCGATGCAACGGTTGCGGCCCTCTGCCGTCATCCATTGTGCCGCTATCACGAAGACCGACCTTTGCGAACGCGATCCGGGACTCGCCAAAAGCGTGAACGTCGAGGCAACGGCTCGCCTCGCGGACCTCGCCGAGCGAATTCCCTTCTTGTTTTTCTCAACCGATCTGGTCTTCGATGGGAACGCCGGCTGGTATGATGAAACCGCCTCCCCTCATCCCCTCAATGTGTACGGCCGGACCAAGGCCGAAGCCGAGCGGATCGTGCTCGCCAATCCTCGCCACACCGTGATCCGGACCTCCCTCACAGCGGGGGTCTCTCCTACCGGAGATCGCGCGTTCAACGAACAGATGCGGCGGGTGTGGCAGGAGGGACGGCCTCTGCGCCTGTTTACCGATGAATTTCGCTCACCACTCGCGGTCGCACTCACCGCGCGTGCCGTGTGGGAATTGTTGGCGCTCGATGCGCCCGGTCTGTATCATCTCGCCGGTGCCGAGCGGTTGTCCCGGTGGGACATCGGGCAATTGCTCGCACAACGCTGGCCCAAACTGAATCCGACCATCGTTGCCACATCACGCATGGAATATTCGGGACCCGCCCGGCCTGCCGATACGTCATTGAACTGTGCGAAGCTGCAGCGCCGGCTCTCGTTCCCGCTCCTTGCGTTCTCTCAATGGCTCGCAGCGCACGCCGATGAGTTGTAGCGGTTCCTATCGCGACCGCCGGGTGAGCCGAAGAGCGATGCCGATGGGTGGAGTCGATTTTTCTGACCGTTTGACATATCCTGTCCCGGTTCTGGGATGTCCCGTGCCGGTCGTCTCCGGTTGAAGCTTTCATGGCTCCATTCGCAGGCCGTCGGGTTCGCGCGATCCTCGTCGTGATGCTCCTCACGATCGTGGTGCTCGGCGCGGTCTGGGGCGCCGTCGTCGTGAATCTGCGCTCAACAAGTCAAGTAGCCGAGGCGCCTTCACCTCCGGTCGTCACTCCGCAGCCGTCACCGCCGCCAGTCACACCTCCCGAACCGCCGCCCTCGTCGGCGACGCCGCCTGCAACTGACCGATTGACCGCCCCCGCGGAGCCGCCCCCACCGGTCTCGACTGCAGAGGAACCGGAGCCTCACCGCAGTCTCGGTCCGCGGTGTCGTGCGGAATTGGAAAAGCTGTGCGAGGGGATTCAACCGGGAGGGGGCCGACGGAAGAAATGCTTTGAAGAGAACGTATCCAAGCTCTCACCCGCGTGTTCAGCAGCAGGTCGAAGAGCGGGCGATGAAGGTCAAGAGGGCGATGGCTCACTTCAAGGCGGCCTGTGAAGGCGACATCAAGCAGTTTTGCCGGTTCGTGGAAACGGGAAGCGGTCGGATCCTCCAGTGCCTCAAGCAACACTACAAGCAGGTCTCCGATCGGTGCTATCAAGCGTTGGTGGACTTGCTATGAGGAAGATCCGTCCTTCATCGAAAAGTACATTTTGACGCCGGCGACCTCGATGACATCGCCCTCTTTCAAATCCGTCTGCTCCTTGACCGTCGCGTGATTGACCTGGAGCGCCTTGCCTTCCTCGGAAGGACTGATGTAATACCCGTCGCCACGGCGGCCGATCATCGCCGCTACTTTTGGCGCAAACCATCCGCCGAGCTTGACCGCCGCATTGGCTTGTGAGCCGATGATCGTCAGCTTGTTGGTCAATGTGTATTCCTTCCGATCCGTCTTCCCTGACACGACATGCAGCATGCCGACATGCGACTCGCGGTGCGGACCGTCTGCGGTCTTCGGCGATTTGAGGATGACGGTGCGGTCGCCGTTCGCCACCTCCGACCGCTTCCCATGCGACACCTCCGCCGTCTCGTCCCGAAAGACCAGCCGATGCTTGCCGATTACGGCAATATCACCGTCTTTCAATTGCTGACGGTCGATTCTCTTCTCATTGACGAAGGTACCGTTGGTGCTTTGAAGGTCTTCGAGGAAGAACACGGACTGAATCTTGACGAGCCGCGCATGGCGGCTCGACACGCTGCCGTCTTCCAAGACCAGATCGTTATCCGCCTTGCGGCCGATGGTCAGCTCTTGCCCGGTTAACTCGATCTCTTTGACGACCGATTCGTTGTACTTGACCGTGATCCGCGGAACGCGCCCCGTGCCTTGCATCATCTCTGTCCTCCTTCACCCTCCGCGATGGTTCAAGAGCTGGTTTCGCAACCGCTGCCAGAAACTCGGCCGGACCCCCTCATCGAAGGCGACGATGACCACGGTGGTGTTATCCTCTCCTCCGGCCGCGTTCGCCATCCAAATCAAGCGATCGGCCAATGCTTGAGGGTCATCGTCCATCTGCGCGGCCTTGAGGATATCGGACGGCTTGACGCGCCGGGTGAGGCCGTCCGTGCACAGCAAGACGCGGTCGCCGCTTCTGACCGGCACTTCGCCCAGCTCCACATCGACCGCGGCCTCGACGCCCAAGGCTCTCGTGACGATATTGCGCTGCGGCGACTGCTCCGCTTCATCTTCAGTGAGCAATCCTTGACGGACCTGCTCCATGATCAGCGAATGATCGGCTGTCAGCGGTTGTATCTGCCGTTCGCGGATCAGATACAGACGGCTGTCGCCCACATGCGCGAGCGAGACCACCTCTCCGCGGACGAACGCCGCGACCACCGTGCTCCCCATCCCCGAGCAGTTCGGTTGCATCTGGGCTTCCCGGTGGACCGTCTCGTTCGCCACCCGGATGGCGCTCGCCAGTCGATTCGTCTGGGGCAACACCGTACCGTCCTGTCCACCGAGCAGCGGCATGTCGCCGTTCTGCACGCTTTCGAGGACATGCTTGTGAATGGCTTCGACGGCTAACGCACTCGCCACCTCGCCTGCATTTCCTCCCCCCATCCCGTCGCACACGACATACAGGCCCAACAAGGGATCGACGCAAAAGGCGTCCTCGTTGTGGGCCCGCTTCAGCCCGATATCCGATTTCGCGCCGACCCGCATCTCCATCACACCCTCAGACCGCTACACCGTTGAGACAGTCGCGCAAGTCGTGGGCAAAATCGCGCGCACGCGCGTAGCGCTGCGAGACGTCCTTCTGAAGCGCGCGATCGATGATCGCTTCGATCAGCGCCGTCAGATCAGGACGCAGCGAACGCAACGAGCGGTGACGCTCATGGGCGATCTTAAACAGCAACGAGGCCATATTGTCGGCCTCGAAGGGCTTCTCGCTCGTCAATAATTCGAACAGCACGACGCCCAATGAGAACACGTCAGACCGGCCGTCGACCGCTTCCCCCGCAAGCTGTTCGGGCGACATATAGTTCGGCGTGCCCAGAATCACGGTCGTATGGGATTTCGTCGCCGTGTTCAGTCGGGCGACACCGAAGTCCATCACCTTGACCGTGCTGTCGTTTGTCACCATGATGTTTGCCGGTTTGATATCCCGATGCACCACGCCGCGCTCATGCGCATAATCGAGCGCGTCTCCGACCAGCGCGATGATTTCGATCACACGCTTGACCGGCAACAATTGCTCTTTTCGACACCAGGCGCTGAGCGTGGTCCCCTCTAGATATTCCATCGCGATGTAGCCGAGACCCGCCTGCTCGCCGGCATCGTAGACCGTGATGATGTTTGGATGCGCCAGCCGGCCTGTCGATTCGGCTTCCCGAAAAAACCGTTCCTTGATTTCCTTGACGTGCTCGGGATCGTCCAAATCCAATCGCATGGTCTTGATCGCCACCAGTCGCTGGAGCGTTGGGTCCTTTCCCAAATAGACGATCCCCATCGATCCACGACCCAACTCCCGAACGATCTGATAGCGACCAAGGCGCGATGAAACGGCCGGCGCAAGGACCATTGTCTTGTCGCCGAAGCCCTGACTTCCTTTGTTTGATGTCGGCTCCGCTTGCTGCCCTCCGTTCGTCGCCGAGGCCGCGAGCCATTCCTCACTCCACCGCAAAAGAATGCCGACGTTGCCGATCCACACGAGCGTGAACCAACTTGCCACGCCGACGCTTGCCATCACCCAAATCCAGGGATAGACCTGCGCTCCCATGCGCCCAACCAGGGGGATCAGGTACGGAATCATCGCTTTGTGCGCGAGAAACAGAATGAGCAATGCCGCCATTGGCTTGGCAACCTGGCGGAGGAGCCTCAATCCATATTCAGATTCGTCGATCACGATCAGTGAGATTCCATGGGCCAAACGCCAGAGCAAGACGACCGCAACGCCGTGACCTGCAAACCGCACCGCCGTAGCCGCCGTGATCCCGATTCGGCCGAACGACGTGTGCGCGAACAAGGGCAGATGGCTGAGAAAGAGCCCGGCCAAGGGCGCAAGCAGAATCGCGACCAGATATTGCGCCGCCCAGACCCAAGACCGCTCCGTCATCGCCTCACCACGCCACCTGGAAAGTCTAGCTAAAGATCATGGAGTGTCAAAGACTTCGAGCCTCTCGCCCTTTGTCACTCGTCTCCGCCTCCACCACTTTACGCGCGGTTGAAATTCGCGGGGATGGGAATGAATGAGGCGTAGGCCGTGGAGGAGCAGAGACGATCGGCTTGCCCTGCTTTGTTAGAATGCGCCATGGCGCTGTCGCCGTTGATCCATTTCAGGACATCCACCTGGACCTATGAAGGCTGGTGCGGCCTGGTTTACACCCGAACCTATCCGAAAGGCCGATTCAAACAGGATTGCTTGCGGGAGTACGCCGAGTACGTGTATCGCGGTGAGCGCGTGTTCCGAACGGTGGGATTCGACTTCACCTTTTACGGCCCTCCGTCTGTTCGGCAGTTGAGTCACTATGCGAGCCTGTTGCCCACCGAATTCAAAGTGTGTGCGAAAGTCTGGCAAGACATTACCGTGCCGGCCTTCGGGACCGGGACACGGCGAAAAGAGCTGCCAGGGCCCAATCCGCATTTTCTCGACGTCGACTACTTCAACGAACAATTCCTCCTGCCCTTTGAAGAGGCATTCAGTGAGCATACCGGACCGTTCATTTTTGAATTCCAACGGACAGCCATTGAACCCGCCGACTTTCTTCGTCGCCTCGACTGCTTCCTCTCCAAGCTCCCGACCAAGCACGAGTACGCGGTGGAAGTGCGCAATCCTCGGCTGCTCGGATCCCGGTACCGAGACATCCTTGGAACGCACGGCATCGCGCATGTCTACAACCACCTCACGTCACTCCCTTCGCTTGCCGAACAGCACGAACGGCTTGGAGAGAACTTCACGGCCTCCTTTGTCGTCTGCCGCCTGCTGACGCCTCGCGACAGAGCTATGGAGACACGGTGAAAGCGTACCAACCGTACAGCAAGATCGTTCGCCCTCTCCCCGAGATGCGCCGGGACACCGTCCGGCTGGTGCAGCAAGCAGTCGCGGAACAGCGGCGCTCCTACGTGCTCGTGAACAACCGGTCGGAGGGCCGTGCTCCGCTCACCATCCACGCGATTGTGGACCAATTGCTCGGCACGTCGTGACCCGGCTGTCGGGCGGGTCGCCACAGAAAACGAGCTACGACGCCGACAGAAGGCGCATTGCTCCATCCCTAGAATAAGGAGAACCGCTTAACGGAAGGAGGACGGTATGGTGTCGATCGCTCGTACGATGGCTGCCTGGTGCATGATCGTCATGTTTGGAACCACGCCGATCGCGCTGGCGCAGACGGGGTCAGGTGGGACGGGCACTGGAGGGGGCGCACCGGGAAAAGGCGGCACACAACAGTCGCAGGAGATGATGCACAAGGAGCGAATGAAAGAGCAGAGCCAAGGTTCACAATCGCCGCAAGGCCAAAGCTCCAGCACCAAGGAAGAAGAGAAAATGCCGAAGAAGGGAAAGAAATAGCAACCGGATGGCTTCGGGGCAGCCCTCGCTGCCCCTTCTTTTACTACAACTTGACCAGACGCGGCCCGCTCTCGTCCGTTTTTGCGATCGCGCCCTCGCTCATGGCGCATCGGCCTGTAAACCGCACCCCTTCCTCGATGACGAAGACCGGCGTCTGAACGGTCCCATCCAAGACGGCCGGTTTGAGAAGCTTCACGGCCTGCGCAGCAATGACATCCGCAGTGACCCGCCCCCGGCTGATCAAGGTTCCTGCGGTGATTTTTCCCCGCACTTCAGCTTCGTCTCCGAGAATCAACGTCCCATTTGTCTGAATTTCGCCATCGACGAGCCCGTCAATTTGCAGCGTGCCGTTGTAGACGATGTTGCCCTTGAACGTGACGCCCTTTCCGAAAAACGCTCCGATGTCTCCGGCAGGCAATGCGCTTGTCGCCGAGTCGGCCTCCTCGCTCCCGTTTCCCTTGTTCCACATACGGGTCTCCTTTCCCAGTTCCCCACTGCTCGGTCTACCAGAAACGGGCGGATAGTGCCATTGCGAGGCGGAGAGGTCAATAGGTTCAGTCGGAAGTCGTGTGCCATGGCGGCAAGGACTGAGGGATTCACTGGTGGAGACGGGATGAGGGTCCCATACTATCAGCCGGTGGCGCGAACAGCTTCAGATCTACCGACACAGCTAAAGGACAAGGAATTTCACGTGAGGTGGCGGCAAGGAGCTAATGCCACATGATGTTCGATTATCCACCACTTGAAATACTGGCGATCATATCCACGGGCTTCTTCCTGCGATACAGAATTTTCCTTTCGGTCTCCCCTATAATTGCCGCAACACACCCAAACACTATCGCCCCACTCAGCACCAGCGCGCCTATATAAAGGATGTCAGCCATCGATTCCTCCCTTCGATGCAAATGACCTTAGGAGGAAAAGGGGGCAAGGTCGATGCCTTCCCGCTGACCGAAATGATCGGCAAAAACAAGGCTCTAGTGAATGGGCCGGTTAGGGCAGCCTCGAAAGCCATCTCATCGGTCGTCTCTCTGTGCCGAGTGAGACAGTCGAGGAATAGAGGCACACACCCCAGAAGATCGCCTGCCTGGCCGGGAAAGAAGTCATCGGATGCGGTCGAACATAAGCGCGGAAGTGGAGGCGCCGGGCGGGTTCGAACCGCCGCATCGCAGTTTTGCAGACTGCTCCCTTAGCCACTTGGGTACGGCGCCTTGGTCGGCATTATAGCGATCGGGACGGGCACAAGACAATGGAAACGCAATTGGAAGAGGAGGACTTACCGTTTGTTCGGCAGGACCGGAATTTCTCTCGAGAGCGTGGAAGGCTGTGTGTCGCTGTCCGGTGATCGGAGGGATTCGCGTGAATCGAATTCGCCACAATCGGAGCCGACGCCTTCGGCTTCCTTTTCCTTCGCCATCAACTCGACTTCTTCGATGAGGCAATCCATCAGTTCGGGCATCGGGACTTTTCGGACAAGTTTCCCTTTCTTGAACAAGATTCCGACTCCCTCGCCACCGGCAATCCCGATGTCGGCCTCTTTCCCTTCGCCGATTCCGTTCACTACGCAACCCAACACTGAGACGTTGAGCGGCGCTTTGATATGGCCGAGCCGCTTTTCCAACTCGTTGGCCATCTTGACCACGTCGATCTCGACGCGCCCGCAGGTCGGACAGGCAATGACGTTGATGCCGCGATGCCGGAGTTCGAGCGATTTCAAAATCTCAAAACCGACCTTGACCTCTTCGACCGGATCGGCAGCGAGCGAGACACGAATGGTATCTCCAATGCCGTGCGACAGTAGCCAGCCGAGTCCAATCGCGGACTTTACGGCGCCCGTCATCGCAGTCCCCGCCTCGGTGATGCCGATGTGAAGCGGGTAATTCGATTGTTGCGCGAAGAGGTAATAGGCGTCCACCGCCATGTGGACGTCGCTCGCCTTGAGGGACACCTTCATGTTCGTAAAGCCGACATCCTCAAGCGCGTGGACGGCGTTGAGCGCCGACTCGGCGAGCGCCTCGGCGGTCGGATAGCCGTACTTCTCCAGCAGCGGCCGCTCGAGTGATCCGCCGTTCACCCCGACGCGGAGCGGGATGCCGTGGTCGTTGACCGCCTGGATCACCTCCATGACTTTCCACCAGGCGCCGATATTCCCGGGATTGATCCGAACACAATCAACGACCTCAGCCGCTTTCAGCGCGAGACGATGATCGAAATGAATGTCGGCAATCAGCGGGACGCTCATCGCGTGTTTGATTTTCGGCAGCGCGGCGGCGGCCTCCATATCGGGGACCGCGACGCGGATCAACTCGCAGCCCGCCTCTTCCAGCCGCCGAATTTGTTCGATGGTCGCAGTCACATCCCGCGTGTCGGTCGAACACATCGACTGGACGGAGATCGGCGCATCGCCGCCGACCAGAACCTTTCCAACGCGAATTTGTCGGGTCTTACGTCGCGTGATGTACATCGTGTCTCTTGTGCTTAACTCCCCTGTTCATCGCCGATGGACTCGCGTCGCCCTCGGGTTGCCAGGGCCGGTCCCCTCGACTCTCGGTCGGAGACAGGCGTATCAGAACGCTGCGCCAGCAGGTTCCTTACAGTCTCGTAAATCCCTTCAGCCGTCAAGCCATATCGCTCGCGCAACAAGTCTTGTGGCCCCTGTTCAATATACCAATCGGGAAGGCCGATCGTCTTCGTGCGGAGGTGGGTGATTCCATGGTCGGACAGCGCTTCGAGCACGCCGGACCCGAAGCCGCCAATGCGACAGCCTTCTTCCACGGTGACCAGATAGCGAACCTTTCTCGCCACGCTTGCGACCAACTCCGTATCCAGCGGCTTGACGAATCGTGCATTGACGACCGCGGTTGAGATTCCCTCTGAGTCCAATCGCTCTGCCGCTTTGAACGCCTCCCAGACCGTGACACCGATCGCGACGACCGCCACATCCGTGCCGTCTTTCAACACTTCGCCTTTGCCGATCGGCAACGCGGCCGGCTCTCGATCGAGGTCCACACCGAGACTCACCCCCCGAGGATACCGGACGGAGGCAGGGCCATTGTAGCTGAGGCACGTCGCCATCATGTGCTGTAATTCGTTCTCGTCCTTTGGCGCCATCACCACCATATTGGGCACATGTCGAAGGTAGGCAAAGTCAAACGCGCCATGATGCGTGGTGCCGTCTTCCGCCACCAAGCCGCCGCGGTCAATACAGAACGCCACGGGCAGGTTTTGCGTCGCCACGTCATGGACAACCTGATCGTAGGCGCGCTGCAGGAATGTCGAGTACATCGCCACGACGGGCCGCATGCCCTGCGCGGCCAGGCCCGCCGCAAACGTCACCGCATGTTGCTCGGCAATACCGACGTCATAGAGCCGGTCCGGAAATTCTTTCTCGAACGCGGTCAGGCCGGTTCCCTCGCACATCGCAGCCGTGATTGCCACAATGCGCCGATCGCGACGAGCAAGCTTGATCAAGCTTTCCACGGCGAGCGCCGTGTACGTCGGCCGCACGGCTTTTTTCGCTGGTTGGCCGGTCACCCGATCGAAGGCGGGGCAGGCGTGGAACCAGACGGGATTCTTCACCGCCGGTTCGTAGCCCAAGCCCTTCTTGGTGATGACGTGTAAGAGTACCGGCCCCTTCAACTTAAGCACGTTCTCCAGCGTGGGCAGCAGGTGCTCGAAGTTGTGGCCGTCGATGGGACCGACATAGCGAAATCCGAGTTCTTCGAACAGGAGACCGGGTAGGATCAGCCCTTTGGCCAACTCCTCCGCCCGCTTTGCCATCTTTTGCATCGGCTGCCCGATTTGTGGAATGGCACGCAGGAACTGGACCGTTTCCTCACGGATGCGCGCGTAAAACTCTCCGGTGAACGTTCGGTTCAGATACGCCGAAATCGCGCCGACATTCTTCGAAATCGACATCTGGTTGTCGTTGAGGATGACGAGAAAATCCTTCCCCAAGCCGCCGGCGTGGTGCAGGCCTTCGAGCGTCATTCCCGCGGTCAACGCGCCGTCACCGACGACGCAGACGACCCGATGCATCTGCCGCAGTTGATCGCGCGCCTCGACCATTCCAAAGGCCGCCGACACGCCGGTGCCCGCATGCCCGGCATTGAACGTATCGTACTCGCTCTCCTCGCGCTTACAGAACCCGCTCAAGCCGCCGTACTGACGGAGAGTGTGAAACTGCTCACGGCGGCCGGTCAGCAGCTTATGCGTGTAGGCCTGATTGCTTGTGTCCCAGACGATCTTGTCCTTCGGGGTGTCGAGGAGGTAATGAAGCGCCACCGTCAATTCGACCACGCCGAGATTTGAGGCCAGGTGTCCGCCGACACTGGACACGACGGAAATGATTTCGTCCCGAATTTCTTGGCATAGCTCCGGGAACCGATCGGGTGACACACATTTTAGGTCAGCCGGGCTGTGAATGGTCTTCAAGACCGCCATACGTTTCTCCTCATGGGATTCAATCAGAACCGACCGAAGGCTCGGCTCGGCGTTTTGTGACGGGAATACCGGGGCATGAGTAAGACCGAAGAAGTTTCCCACATGGCTTTTGTTAAGTCAAGCATTTACGTACGATCGACCGCGCTGCCGCTTAGAACGGGAAATCAAGGCCCGCGTAGACAGCGCCGCCTTCGTGGCTATAGCCGTAGTCCACACGACCCACGATGCTGGGGCGGACGATGCCGCGAAAGCCGACTCCCGGCGTCACTTGATACTCCTTCAAATGGCGATGACTTAACGAGCTGAAGGACGGGAAGACGGTGCCGGCATCCACGAACGGTGCAACTTCAAAATCCGCCGTGACATTCATCACGCGAAAACGCATGACGTGGATCCGTTCTTCGAGGCTGAGCGCGAGAAGATGGTTATCAATGAAGCGGTCCACACCGAATCCACGTAGATTATTCTGCCCGCCCAAGCTGCTTCGCTCGTAAAACGGCACTTCCCCCCCGAAGGTCGTCTGCAATTCACCACGGACTACGAGGATGACGCGTTTGGAGTCACTGGGGAACAACTTTTTCGCTTCCAATCCATATCGGAAGTACAAGGGATGGTCGCCGTTCCGGAGGTTGTTATTGACCTCGGCGTAGGCGACAAGCTGCGAGCCCACCGTCGGCGTCACTAAATTGTCACGGGTGTCGTAATGAAAGGTGGCGCGGTGACCGAGGATGGACGCGCCTTGCATGCCGACGACGTCTGGAAATTCCTCCAGGCTGAAGGGCAGGTCGGTCGCCCCGCGCTGGACTCGCACATCGCGAAATCGCTCCCCGATCGAAATTTGCGTCACCTCGTTCAGATAGACGCCGAATTTCCAGTTGGCCCGAATTTCTCGAGCGGTGTAATTGCTCTGGTTCGACAGCGGCATCTCCTGTCCGATGCCGTAGAACCGGGAGGTCGCGTTCTTGAAGAACGACGCGCCGATGCTGAAGGCATAGCGCCCGTTGCGGAACGCCGGGTCGGTGTAGCTGAACACCAACTTTCGCTCGATCTGCTCGGAATACGATCCGATGAACCGCAGTTCCCGGCCCCCGGTATCGTAGCGGAACACGTTAATGGAGCCCCGCGCACCGACGATCGAGTTCACCACGAACATGGGCGCGATCACGTACCGGAGCTCTCCTTCGGGACTCGTGACCAGGGTGGGGACGAGAAAGCCCGCGTCGTTGCCATCGTTTTTACTGGTCGAGACGGAGGGTACGGGAAAGTACGAGACGTCGGCGGCGGCCTGTTCCGCGAGGAGGAGAGCGATGAAGGGCAGGGTGAAGCGAAGAAACAGACCGCCAAGTGAAGCCAAGGACATGACGGGGAGATGCGGTCCTCTTAGGGCGCGGCGATCTTATCCGATTTGGTTCGCAACTTGTCCACCAGATCCTCGTATGACGAGGAGTGAATGATCTTGCTGAACTGACCGCGATAATTGCTGACGAGGCTGACCCCGTCCAAGATGATGTCGTAGACGCGCCAATCGCCGGATTTATTCAAGAGGCGGTAGTCCATCGGAAATTCCGTCTTCCCGGTCGCGACTTTCGTCCGCACTTCGGCAAAGTTGTCCTGCAAGCGTTCGTTCACATACTGGATTTGCTCGCCCGAGTAGGCTTCAATGCGCGCGATATACGTGTTCGTCAACAGCGCTCGAAACAGATCGACGAACTCCTGTCGCTGCTTCTCATCCAACTTGGCCCATTGCGTTCCCAATGTCCGCTTCGCCATCTCGTCGTAGCTGAAGCGGTCGCCGATCGCCTTCTCGATCCGCTTGCGGCGATCCTCTTGTCGTTCGGGCTTCTTCATCTCTTTGTCCTGCAAAATGCGGACGACCTGATCAATGGTGGTCTTCACCGATTCAGTGGCAGTGGCGGCCCGGACAGGAGCAGGGAAAACGCCAATGAGTGCCGCAATCGTAAGACATCCCATCACTATGGCCAACGAATGAACAACTCGCATGCCTACCTCCACGGCTCTCCCCTGTGCACGACCCTCAAGCCTTTTCGTCACTTCACGTTGCCATGGATAAACTGACCGATCAACTCTTCCAGATCGACCCCGGATTCGGTGTCGCGAATGCGGTCGCCGGGCTTCAATGGCTCGCCGCCGCCACCGGGGGACAACGCCAAGAACTTCTCCCCGATGATCCCGCGCGTCTTGATCGAAGCAATCGTATCGCTATAGAGCTTCACGCCGTCTTCCAGGCCGAGAATGACAGATGCGCGATCGCCTTTCAATCGGATGGCCTTGACGCGCCCGACCTCGACGCCGGCAATTTCGATTGCCGCTCCGCTCTTCAACCCAGAGGCGCTGTCGAACTCCGCTTCAATCTCGTATTGGTGACCACCGATCACTTCGAGTTTCCCGAGCTTGATCGACAAGTAGCCCAGGCAGACGATGCCGACGGCCACGAAGAGTCCGACGACCAATTCCAGCTTCGTTTTTTCCATGAGTGGCTCCGTGCCTCGTCCCCGTTAGTCGTTCGTGCTCCGCTCGTGCCGGACAACCGACAGGCGCATCGGCATGGTATCCCGCCAGCCGCCCATCCGTGTTCAGCGTCACGGACACGGTCAATGATTGGCCATTTCCGCCTTGACGGTCCCTCCGACGGTAATAAATTCGCGAATGGCAGGGTCGGCCGTCTTTTGAAACTCCGTCGCCGGTGCCATGAGCGCAATCCGACCCTCTCGCAGCATCGCCACCCAGTCTGAAATCGAAAAAATTTCTGGAATCTCGTGACTCACCATGACGCCGGTAAAGCCGAAGGTCCGTTGCAGCCCGATGATCAGATCGTGAATCGTCTTCGCCATCAGCGGATCCAAACCGGTCGTCGGCTCATCGAAAAGGATGATCTCGGGCGCCATGACCAAGGCGCGTGCCAACCCCGTGCGCTTTTTCATGCCTCCGCTCAATTCGGCCGGATACTTGTGTCCCATGCCGGCCAGCCCCACCTGCGCCAGCTTTTCGTTGACGCGTCGTTGGATCTCGTTCTCGGAGAGCTTCAGCTTTTCACGAAGCGGAAAGGCGACGTTTTCAAAGACGGTCAACGAGTCAAACAGCGCCGCCCCCTGAAACACCATGGCGAAACGCTTTCTCACCTCGTTGAGCGCGGCACCCTTCAACCGAGACAGTTCGATCCCATCGACCCACACTTCGCCTCGATCCGGCTTGAGCAGCCCGATCATGTGCTTGAGCAGGACGCTCTTGCCCTCACCGCTTCGGCCGATGATCGTGGTGAGCTTTCCCGGCGGAATCGTCAAATCGACGCCCTGCAGCACCGGCTGCGCTCCAAAGGCTTTATGGACATCGACGAGCTTGATCATCGTTCGCTCAGGTCACGCGTGCTGAGTGCTGAGTGCGTAGTGCTGAGTGGCAGAACGGGAAAGAGGTAAGGTTCCAATTTTTTGGATCGTCGTCATTCCTGGGCGGCTCCGATTACTCAGCACTCACAAGACACGGCCGGCTCACCATCTCGCCGGCGTCCACAAACGTAACGCGCCTTATTCGGCGCGTCGTGGACCTCGCCGGCGCACCCAAACGTGGCGTTACTTATCCGTGCGCCGGGCGCCTCAGCACTTCGTTAAAGGAGCACCGACGTGAGGAAATAGTCCCATACCAGAATCAAGACGGAGGATAGGACTACGGCTTCCGTCGTTGCCGTCCCCAGCCCTTCGGCGCTCATCTTGGTGTAGTAACCTTTGTAGGAGCAGACCCACGTCACGATCACTCCGAAGCTGATCGACTTCCAAATCCCGCCGTAGACGTCCTTCCATTCCACCGCGGATTCAATCGAGCTCCAATATGAACCGGAACTCACTCCCAAGAGATCCACGCCGACCAAATAGCCGCCGTAGATCCCCACCACGTCGAACATCGCGACCAATAGCGGCACCCCGATGAGCCCCGCCAGGAGTTTTGGCGCGACGAGGTACTGTTGCGGATTCACCGCCATCGTGTCCAAGGCATCGATCTGCTCGGTGATCCGCATGATCCCGATCTCGGCTGTCATCGCGGACCCCGCTCTTGCCGTAACCATCAACGACGCGAGCACGGGGCCCAGTTCCCGAATCATGCTCAAGGCGACGGCCGAACCCAGGAGGGCTTCCGAGCCGAATTTTCGCAACGTGTAATAGCCTTGAAGGCCCAAGACCATTCCCGTAAACATGGCCGTCAGGACGACGACGAACGTCGACTTGAAGCCGATGAAATGGAGCTGCTTGAGGATTTGGAACGGGCGGAACGGCGGGCGCACGAGCCAGAGGATCGTGGAGATCAGGAACAGGAGCATCCGTCCCATCTCTCCGACCAGGAACAACGTCGCCGCGCCGACCCGTTGAAGCATGCAGTCACCGTTCCATCATGATGTTGAGGCGGCCATCTTCTGAATGACCGACCCTTCGTCGAAGAATCGCTCGAACAGGGCCGTGATGCGGGCACTCGCCATCGCCGTGTGCCGACGCAGTCTCAGGAGACCGATGGCCGCCGACGGGCGTGCCAGGGACCAGATCGCGCGAGGCCAATGACGCCGGTGCAAGAACAAGTTGAAATCGACGGGCAAGTCCTCATCAAGAAGATCGGAGACAGCGCGGACCACGACGAATGGAAGGTGATGCTCGGCGGCAACCGCACCAATAGCGGCACTCTCCATGTCGACCCCGATGGCCCTGATGCGCGCCGCGAGCAACCGTTTCTCCGCCGCTCGTCCGACGATGTGCGACACCGTCACAATCGATCCGCGGTGCCACGGGATCCCCGCAGCCTCGGCCGCTCGTTGCGCCCGAGAAATCATCGCCTCTGTGCACGACCATCGAGTCTCGCCGCCCCCGGCGCCGCGCTCGTCAGCAAGGACCACTTCGGTCCCGATCAAGAGATCACCAATGGCGGCAGGAATCAGCGCGCCGGCGAAGCCCGAGGAAATCAGCCCATCGAGCGCGTACCGTTGAAGGATCGCGCCGCAAACGCCCCGAGCACGGGCCGGTCCCATACCCGTCCGCGCAACGATCACGCGAACAGGGCCGGAATGGCAGATGGTCGCAGGCTCAGGTGAGAGGCGCCCGTCGACACGCAGCGCACGGCAGACGGCATCACACTCCCATCGCGTGGCCGCGAAGATGCCGATCTGTTTCAAGCAGAGCCCCACGCGCGGTGCGGCAAGCGTGGACGGCGCATGGCTGGTCAGGCGTCCTGTCGGAACACGCCGCTCTCGAAGGCTTCCCGCCGGAGTTCATCCGCGCGGGCTTGCCCGCGTGCCCGGACGTTGCGATACATGGCAAGGGCCCAGAGAGGGAAATACTGGCAGTACCAATGGTAGCGCAGATAGAAAACGCGCGGGAATCCTGTTCCGGTGTGCTTGATCTCTTCCCAGGAGCCGTCCTCTCGCTGATGCCGCAGCAAGTAATTCACCCCGCGGACGACGCTGATGGAATCGGATTCTCCGGCTGACAACAGGGCGAGAAGTGCCCAGGCCGTTTGGGACGGTGTACTCTCCCCTCGTCCCGCTTCGGCCTGATCGGCATAGGAGAGACACGATTCTCCCCACCCGCCGTCGGCATTTTGTTTCTCCTCGAGCCAGGCGACGGCACGACGAACATGAGGAGCCGACATGTCCTCGCCGATTGCCCGAAACCCGGCAAGAACCGACCACGTGCCATAGATGTAGTTGACGCCCCATCGACCATACCAGCTACCGTCCTCTTCCTGCTCACGGTAGAGGAAGTCGAGCGCGGGTTTCACGGCGGGATGACGCCGGTCGAAACCGAGCGCGCCGAGCATTTCCAAACAGCGTCCGGCCAGATCCGATGTCGGAGGATCGAGCAATGCGCGGTGGTCGGCGAACGGAATCAGATTGAAGACCATTTTGCTGTTGTCCCGGTCATAGGCGCCCCATCCGCCGTTCGAGCTCTGCATCGCCAGGACCCACCGAGCCCCTTTGGCAATGGCTTCGAGCTGTCTGCCACGGTCGGCCATCGCAAGCTTGCAGAGGGCCATGATGACGACGGCACTATCATCGACGTCGGGATACAGTTCATTCTCGAATTGGAAATACCACCCGCCGGGCTTGGCCCCTTGCGCCGACACGGCCCAATCCCCGACGGTTCGCGTCTGTCGGCTGAGGAGCCATTCGCCGCCCTTGAGCAAGGCCGGATGGTCAGCGGGCAAGCCGGCCTCGATACACGCATTGATCAAGAGCGCCGTATCCCAGATCGGCGAGAAGCAGGGTTGCAGGTGCAGTCCCTCCATCTTGCCATGCTCGGTATGGACGTGATCGTAAACCTCGAGTTCCTCGATCTCGCGCAACGCCTTCGCCACGAGCGGATGGTCCACGTCGTAGCCGAGGCACCGCAAGGCCAGGATGGAGTTCGCCATGGCGGGGTAGATCGCGCCCAACCCGCCCGAGCCCTGCATATGCTCGATCATCCAATCCGCCGCGCGCTGGACGGCCGTGTCCCGAAGCGTTCGGATCGGCATCCGATCGTAGATCTTGAGGAACCGGTCGATCGTAATGAAAACATTGCGCCACGTGAACAAAGCCCGATCTTTCCTCAGCGGCGGCACCCGATTGAAGTCCATCAGATGACGAGGCTCAAGATACAACTCATCGATCCCTTGCTCGCGTGGGATACGGCACACCGGACGGTAGGAGAAGACGATCAGCAAGGGGATGAGCACCGCACGACTCCAATACGAAATCGCATAGATGCTGAAGTAGAACCATTTGGGCAGCAGCATGATCTCGGGCGGCATGCTCGGGATGCCCCGCCAGTCATACTGATCGAACAGGGTCAAGGCGATCTTGGTAAAGACGTTCGCGGACGCCACGCCTCCTTGCGCGAGAATCGCCTCCCGAGCGCGGATCATGAAGGGCTCGTCTTTGGAGACCCCGGCCAGCTTGAGCGCGAAGTACGCTTTCACCGACGCGCTGATGTCCGCGGGGCCGCCGTAATAGATCGGCCAACCGCCTTCGGGCAATTGCGTGGCGGTCAGGTATCGGATCGCCTTTCGTTCACGGTCGGGATCGACCCGATTCAAGAAACGCCGAAGCATCAAATATTCAGACGTCAGCGTCGTGTCCGCCTCTAATTCGGCAACCCAGAAGCCCTCCACGTGCTGACGCTTCAGCAACCAGCTCTTGCTTCGTCGAATCGCTTCGTCGATGAATTCGGATTGCCCGACCGAGGCAGCGGCGCGGCGAACCGTCGGGTCCGGATGCACCACGGGGTGTCGGTTGTACGACACGAGCCGAAGGACCGGCGCACCAAGACGCGACGTCTTCAGGCGCCGCGGCATCGACGCGACCAGGCTATCGGACAAACGAATAATGAGGCTCTTAATGAGTTTCATGTAGTCGCCTCAGCGACCAACAATAGCAATGTATCCGGGAGGGAAAAGGCGCCGGGGTGCAGTGAGGAGTTCACCCCCACGTCGAACGAAAACCATATTCACAACGGGCGTTTATAGCAAAGGTGCCTAAGGGTGTCAAGCAAACCGTGATGACTGAGCCACAAGGTCTGACCATTGCTTCAAGCCGGCTGCAGGTCCGCCAGCCTCACCGACACGAGCTTGGAGACTCCCGGCTCCTCCATCGTGACGCCGAACATCGAATCCGCGATCGACATCGTCCGCTTGTTGTGCGTGATGACGAGAAACTGCGCGCTTTCGGCCAGCTCGCGCAGCACGGTGGTGAAGCGGCCGATGTTCTCTTCATCCAACGGCGCGTCGATCTCATCAAGAATGCAAAACGGTGTCGGACGAATGAGAAAGCTTGCGAAGATCAACGCCATCGCGGTCAACGTCTTCTCTCCGCCGGACAGCATCGTGATGCTCTTGAGCCGCTTCCCCGGCGGCTGCGCGGCAATATCCACCCCCGGCTCATCCGCAGTCGTGCCGCCTTCCGGGTCCGGCTCGGGCTCCGTCAAGACCAGCTCGGCGCGACCGCCGGGAAAGAATCGCGTGAACACTTCACCAAATTTCTCCTGGAGCTCGTTGAAGGTCTCTAAGAATAATTCCTTGGTCGTCCGGTTGATGCGGCTGATGATCTCCTTGAGCGACGCCACCGACTTCGAGAGGTCTTCTTCTTGCGTCGTGAGAAATCGGTACCGCTCCTCCAACTCGCGGTGCTCCTCGATCGCCGCCAGATTGATCGGGCCCATTCGATCCAATCGCTCGCGGATTTTTTGGAGCTGCTCACGCACGGCCGTCATCCGTTCGGATGATCCGTCCGCCTCCGGCGCCTCCTGCGTCAACACCGCTTCAACGGAGAGTTGGTATGTGCCGGTCAACGTCGCTTCGCGCACGGACAGTTGCGTCATGATCTCTGCGCGGCGCACTTCGATCGCGGTTCGGCTCTCCAGCACGGCGGTCACCGCGTGCCGGACCGCGGCGAGCTGGCGTTCCAATTCCTGAGACATGGTGAAGTCGTGGTCGTATCGTTCTTGCGCCTGAACCAGCGCCTCTTTGATGACTAGGGCGCGTCGGTCCAATTCGTGAAAGACGGCCTCGCTGCGATCGCGAAGTTCTCGGCTTTCTTCTACGGACTGCGCGAGCGCGCTGAGCTGATCGCGCAACGAGGCACGGCGCGCGGCTTGACTCTCCTGCTCTTCGAGCAACCGCGCCAGGTCCTTTTTCCCGTGCTCGAACCGCGCCTCGGCGGACGCCTGTGCCGCCCGGGCTTCTGCGACGCGTTGCTGCACCGCCTGACTCTCCTCTTCATCGGCACGTAGGCGCGCCTGCAGGCCAAGGAGCATCTGCTCACGACAGGCGTGCTCTTCCCGCAAACCGGCCGCCTCACCTTGAGCCGATGCCATTTCCGCCTGAAGGTGTCGCCGCTCTTCTTCCTGCGTATCCCGTTCTGTCCGTATCGTGCCCATCCGCCTCGCAAGTTCTTCCACGTTGCGCTGCAGGGAGACCTCATCCTTCGCGAGCCCCAGCACCCGCATCTCGGCATCGCGGATGGCTTGCGCCAGTTGCTCGATCTCCTGACGCGTCGCCTGGAGCTGCACAGTGAGCGACGCGAGTTCCGTTCGCTGGATCTCAAGCCCGGCGACGAGCGACGTTCGCTCCTCTTCCAACCGTTGCACTTCCCGTCGGCGCAGCAGCAACCCACCGCTCGAGCCGGCCGTTCCACCCGTGACGACTCCCGCAGGGTCAAGCACCTCGCCATCGATGGTCACGAGCGTCGGGCCGTCGGGCGCTGACCAGAGGCCGCGCCCCCAATGCTCGATGGCGACTTCCAGTGAGTTGACGAACACGACGCCGGCAAACAGCGAGGCGACCACCGATGGCGATTGCGTGTCGCTCCTGAGCAACTCGACGGCGAGGCCGATGATGCCCGGCTGGCCGTTCAGCGCAGGCCACCAGGCGGGCGCGTGCAGCCGGCTCTCGGCGTACCGGGGCTGAAGGGGAATGAACGTGCCACGGCCGAGTCCTTTCTGGATCAAGAATTCGATCGCTCTCCGGCCGTGGGCCGGTTCGTCGACCAGCCATGCGCGAAGGCGTTCGCCGAGCACGGCCTCGACGGCCCGCTCCAGTCCGGGCGGTACGATCAACCATTCGCCTACCGACTCTTTGACCGCCGCGCACGCGCTCCGGATCGATGTCGCCTCCTCTTCCCCTTCACGACCATACCCCAGCTCTTCACGCAACACGCCTTGGAGCGCCTTGAGCCGCGACTCGACGGCTGCCAATTCCTCCTGGCGCCGGCGGATCGCCTGTTCGGTATCACGGGCGGACGCCTCCAAGCGACGCCCCTGTTCCACGGCGGCCTCGTGCCGCGCACGCAACTCCTGAATCGTTTGTTCACCCTGTTGCCGTCCGGACAAGGTCTGCTCCAACCGATCGATCAACCCCGCGTGCTGGGCTTCGATTTCCATCAACTCTTGACCGAGTCGCTCGATTCGGCGCAGGGCCTGCGCCTCTTGACCTGCCAAGGTGGTCAACCGGTTTTCGGTACGGGTCAACTGCACGGTCATGCTCAACAGCTCTTGGCGGGCCCGAGCCTCTTCCGCGGCATCGGCGGCGCGGCGAGCCGCGATGCTCTTGGCCGTCTCGCTCAGTTCATCACACGCCATGCGTGCGCGCCGCACTTCTTCTTCGTCCGCGGTGATTCGATCGCGCAGCGCATTCAGGGCAGTCGTGACGCGTTCGCTGTCGGCCGTCAGGCGCGCGAGCTCCTCTTCGGCATTGACCCGCTGCTGCTCATACAGCGTCAAGCGGCCCTTCTCAACTTCCATCGCGGTCAGCGCTTGCGCTTGTTGTTGCTCCACCTGGGCGAGTTCGTCGCGCGTCCGACTGACCGCCTCACCACCGGAGATCAACCGCAGCTTCGCGCCTTCGAGTTGTTCTTCCAGTTGGCCCTGGTCGGCTAACTGAGCCGCCTCCTGCGCCTC
The DNA here is from genome assembly GCF_979581665.1 of Nitrospira sp. Vd2. Lineage (NCBI taxonomy): Bacteria > Pseudomonadati > Nitrospirota > Nitrospiria > Nitrospirales > Nitrospiraceae > Nitrospira > Nitrospira sp. Vd2. The sequence continues at coordinate 289,807 of NZ_CEFZSK010000011.1, forward strand.
CAGCGCCCCGAGTTGCGTCTCCACCTCGGTGCGCGCGCCCACGAGTTCCCGGCACTCATGCGTCAGGAGACGCACTTCGAGGACCTTGGCCTCATCATGCAATGTTTGGTAAGAGCGAGCCTGGCGCGCCTGGCGCTCCAGCGAATTGAGCTGGCGCTTGACCTCGGTGATGATGTCCTTCACGCGGAGGAGGTTTTGCTGCGTGGAGTCGAGCTTGCGGAGCGCCTCCGCCTTTTGCTTTTTGTAGCGAACGATCCCGGCGGTCTCTTCGATCAACTCGCGCCGATCTTGAGGGCTGGCATTCAAGATCTGCTCGATCCGCCCCTGCTCGATAATCGTATGGCCCTTCGTGCCGGCACGGCTGTCCAAGAAGAGGCTGCGGATGTCCTTGAGCCGGCAGGGCGTCTTGTTGATGAGATATTCGCTGTCGCCGTTACGGTAGAGACGCCGGGTGATCATGACCTCATGGAGCTCGCCCCATTGCTCCGGAAGTCCCGGGAGGCCCCTGAGGCGGTCGTCCTCGACCCCGCTCATGATGAGCGACACCTCGGCCATTCCCAACGGCTTTCTCGTTTCGGTGCCGTTGAAAATGACGTCCTCCATGCGGTCGCTTCGCAACGTCTTGGCGCTCTGCTCGCCTAACACCCAGAGGATGGAATCGACGACGTTACTTTTGCCGGTCCCGTTCGGCCCGACGATGGCCGTCACCCCTCGCGGGAATTCAATTTTCGCCTCGGCAAATGACTTGAATCCCGTGAGCTCCAAGGACCTCAGATGCATCCGCGTCCTCCATACCAAGGTTGGCTTGAACCGTTTCCCACTTTAATTGTTTTCATTTGCTTGTCGGGCAAACGGGGATCGTTTCTCCAATGGAAACGTTGGCGGCCCTTCTACCATAGGCCCCGACCAAAAGCAAAAGAAAACACAACGGAAAGGGGTGGTGGCGGGCAGAGAGCCACAAGAAATAGAGCTTTAGTGAAGATCTGTCAAAACCCGACTTAGAGCCGTGCGCCCTGAGAAGATTTAACGGTGACGAGTTCCTTAGGCAGGAGAAATTCGACGTCCTCTTCGATCACGGTGAGTTCCTCGAGTTCGTGTGCGCCGTGTTCTTTGAGATAGGCGACGACTTCCGCGACGAGCACCTCGGGTGCGGAGGCACCGGCCGTGATCCCGACCGCGTTAGCCTGCTTCAACCACTCGGGATTGATGTCGCGGTAGGAATCAATCAGGTACGAGGGTATGCCGCAATGCTCGCCCAGCTCGCGCAGCCGGTTGGAGTTCGAGCTGTTCGGCGAGCCGATGACGAGAATGACATCCACGAGCTTTGACAGCTCCTTGACGGCATTCTGGCGGTTTTGCGTGGCGTAGCAGATATCTTCCTGATGCGGGCCTTTGATCCGCGGAAACCGCCGGTTCAGCGCCGCGACGATATCGCGGCATTCATCCACGCTCAGCGTGGTCTGCGTCACATAGGACAAGTGCTGGACGTTTTCAACCTTGAGCCGCTCCACGTCATCAACGGACGATACGAGATGGAATTTATCGGGAACCTGACCCAGCGTCCCGATGACTTCGGGATGCCCCGCATGACCGATGAGAATCAGCTCGTAGCCTTGGTTGTAGTCGCGATTGACTTCGTTGTGCACCTTGATGACGAGCGGGCACGTCGCATCGATGACCTTGAGATGGCGGCGGTTCGCCTCTTCCCATACTTCTTTCGCCACGCCGTGCGCGCTGAAAATCACGATCGCCCCGTCCGGGACTTCGTTGAGCTCTTCCACGAACACCGCGCCCTTCTCGCGGAGGGTGTTGACGACGTGGCGGCTGTGGACGATCTCATGCCGGACATAGATCGGTGCGCCATACGCCTTCAACGAGAGATCGACGATCTCAATCGCCCGATCCACCCCTGCACAGAATCCACGCGGCTTGGCCAAATAGATTTTCATCCCACTCCTCATAGATCGGAAGCAATCTGAGTTACGATACGTGACCGCGCCCGGAAGGTCAACTGTCTTGGCGGTCGAGGACATTGCCGGGGACGATCGCACCATGTCTGCGGAACGCAGCTGACCGTCCTGTTTCAACATCCTGCTCAAGCGAGCGCCGAGATGAGCAGGTAGAGCAGCGTCGCGAGCAACCCGGCGCCGGGCAGCGTAAAGACCCACGCAGAGAGAATCCGCCCGGTCACGCCCCATCGCACCGCGGAGAATCGCTTGATCGCCCCAACTCCCATCACCGATGACGTGATCGTGTGCGTCGTACTAACCGGCAACCCGATATGGGCCGTGGCCAGCAGGACGGCCGCCGCACCGGTCTCCGCCGCGAATCCGTGCACCGGCTCGAGCTTGACGATCCGCATCCCGAGCGTCCTCACGATCTTCCAGCCGCCCACCGTCGTGCCGAGCCCCATGGCGAGCGCGCACAGCGTGATCACCCAGCCCGGCACTTCGGCCTTTTGAATCTGACCGGCCGACAACAACGCGAGCGTGATGATGCCCATGGCTTTCTGCGCGTCATTGGCGCCGTGGCTGAAGGCCATGAACCCGGCCGACACCAGCTGGAGCCGGCTGAAGACACGCGTGGCGACGCTGCGGGCGGTGCGGAAGAACACCCAGGTGATCAGCACCATGAGCGCAAGGCCCATTAGAAAGCCGACCAGTGGCGAAATGACCATCGCTTCGAGCACTGATCGTAAGCCGCTGAATTTCACCACCGCCCATCCGCCGTGGGTCAGCCCCGCCCCCACCATGCCGCCGATCAGGGCATGACTCGAACTCGTCGGCAGCCCGAGGAGCAACGTAAAGAGATTCCACAAAATCGCGCCGCCGAGAGCCGACGCGACGACGGCTTGCGTGATCGCCGCGGGATCGACGATTCCGGCTCCGACCATTTTTGCCACCGCGGTCGACATGTAGGCACCGGCGACATTGAGAAAGCCGGCCAGCACGACCGCGGTGAGGGGACTGAGCACGCGGGTCGAGACGACGGTTGCGATCGCATTGGCGCTGTCGTGCCAGCCGTTCGAAAAATCAAACAGCAGCGCCAACAGCACCACCAGCAGCAACATGCCGGAGAGGTCAGGAAGCATACAAAAGTGCTGAGTGCTGAGTCCTGAGTGCTAAGTGGAGGGCAACTGAAGAGAGCGCTGAGGCGCCCGGCGTCACGAATAAGTGACGCCACGTTTGGGCGCGCCGGCGAGATGGTGAGCCGGCTGTGTCTTCCTGAGTGCTGAGTGCGGGGTACCGACGTGCCGAGTGCTGAGTGCTGAGTGCTGAGTATCGATGAATAGACGGGAGGACCGCCGCGGCCAACTCGGACTTTTCTTTCCACCCGCTATTCATCACTCGCCACATCGAGCGGACCAGATTTTTGTGCTTCCAGACTCAGCACTCATTACTCAGCACTCAGCACTCAGCACTGTTAGATGTGTTTAAGCGCGATGCGTTCCAGGATATTCGCCACGTCTTCACAGCGGTCGGTGCCTTCCTCGAAGTTCTCGTAGATTTCTTTCCATTTGATCACCGCAATCGGATCCTTTTCCTGCTCGAACAGCGTCGAGATCGCATCGCGCGTGATCCGGTCGGCTTCGTTCTCCAAACTGTTCACCAGCACGCAGTACTCGGTCACGTCTGCATGCGGTTTCCCGAGTCGGTCGATGCCGGCCCCGACCGCGACCGACGCCTCATAGAGAATGTTGGCGAGCTTAACGGCGGGCTCGGCGGGCTTCGTGATCTTGAAGACCACGAATCGATCGGCCACCGCCTCGACCAGATCCAGGATATCGTCGAGCGCGCTTGCCAGGCCGTGGATGTCTTCTCGATCGATCGGCGTAATGAACGTCTGGTTCAGCTTTCGGACGATGTCGTGTGTAATCGAGTCCCCGATATGCTCGATGTCCTTGATGGCCTCCGCCTGCGCGGTGGGATCGTGGAAGTGCTCCATCATGTCCTTCAATCGCCGGCTCCCTTCGATCATGTTGTGTGCCGCCTTCTGGAACATTTCGAAGAAGGCCGTCTCGCGCGGGATCAGGCCAAAGAGCAGCCGTTTCATGCCATGCCTCCTACCATCGCATCAAGCCGGTTGCCCATGTCAGCCCACCGCCAAACGCGCCCAACACGATCAAATCCCCCGGCCGCAGGCGTCCTTCCCGGTTCGCGAAATCGAGCGCGATCGGCAAAGAGGCCGACGACGTGTTGCCCACCCGGTCGATCACGGAGTAGAACTGCTCCGGCGAGAAATGTGTGCGGCGGGCAACGGCAGCGAGTAATCGTCCGTTCGCCTGATGACAGATCGCATGCCTCACGTCCTGGACTCGGTAGCCGAACTCCTTCAGCAGGTCACCGACGGCGCCAGCCAAGCGCCTCACGGCCTGCCGAAACAGCGGACCGCCATCCATCCGTAACACATGCTGCATCTGCGCAATGGTCTCGCGCGTGGCTGGCCGTCGCGAGCCGCCCGCAGCAATCCCGATCACCCCGTACCGCGCCCCCTCGGCGAACAGTCGGATGCCGAGCAGGCCCCGTTCCGTGTCACCGGAGTCCGCTGACAAGACCGCGGCCCCGGCCCCGTCACCAAACAGAATCGCCGTCCCCTGATCGCGGCGGTCGAGAAACTTTGACTTTACCTCGGCCGCGATGACCAAGCAGCGCCGAAACTGGCCGGAACGGAGGAATCGGTCGGCCATCGACAGGCCATAGAGAAAGCCCGAGCATGACGCCGACACATCGAAGGCGGCCGCGCCCTTGATCCCCAGGCGACCTTGTACCAGGCAGGCGGTGGAGGGAAACGCCATGTCCGGAGACGTCGTCGAGACCAGCACGGCGTCGATGGAGGACGGAGGAATGCCGGCGGCCCGACACGCCCGCCGCGCCGCCTCCTCCCCTAAGTCGCTCGACGCTTGCGCGTCGGTGGCCCAGTAACGGGTGCGAATGCCGGTGAGGCGATACACGCTGTCCGGGTCGATCTGCGCAAAGGCCGCGACCTCCTCGTTGGATACCGCCCGCTCGGGGACATACGAGCCCGTCCCGATGATCCGTGTAGTCCGAGCAGTCATGAACGTGTCGTGCGAGGGTGAGGGAGACGACCGGTTTCGAGCACGCGCGATTATAGGGACCGCTGAGAGACGCGTCAATCTGGTTGCTTTTTCTGGACAGCTTTTGCTAGCGTTGCTACATTCAATTTAAGGAGAGTGACCGATCAATATGATGCTGCGTATATTCCTCATCCCGCTCGTTTTCGTGATGCTTCTTACCGACGGGTGTTCCAGTTCCAAGTCGTCCAAGTCGAGCGGGAAGGCCTTGAGCAGCACCGATGAGCAAATCTTCATCGGCGATACGGTCGAGAAGAACTACGATCCTAATGTCATCATGAAGCGCGCGGAGTCCTTCTTCGAGAAGGAGGACTACCCCGAGGCGATCATCGAATACCAGCACTTCTTGGATCTGCATCGCGTGCACGTGCTCGCGTCCTACGCGCAATACAAATTGGCCGAGAGCCATTTCAAGCAGATCAAAACGATCGACCGGGACACCGATCCGATTTACAAGGCGCTCGAGGCGTTCGAAAAGCTCCGGCGTGATTTCCCGAACAACCGCTACGAATCGGAGGCCGTCGAGCGGATCAAGACCTGCCACCGCTTCATTGCCGAAAGTTACATGTTCGTGGGACGCTTCTACTACCGCCGCGAAGCGTATCTCGCCGCGGCGCACCGATTTGAAGCCGTCCTCAAGCAGTATCCGGATATGGATGTCGCGGGTGACGCGCTCTATCAGCTTGCCTTGACCTACAAAGAAATGGGCGCCGATGATTGGGCCCGAGAGAAGCTGATTGCGTTTGCAGAACGATTCCCGAACAATGAACGCGCGAAAGACGGGCAGAAACTTCTGGCGCAGCTCAACGCGAAGATGCCGACCGAGGCCGTGGCTCAGGCGCCAAGTTCGGCACCGACCATCGCGAGTGCAGGTCCGGTCACGCTCCATGGCGGCGCCGTGCAGGATCATGTGAACGCCCTGGTTCCCGGAACGGCCCTCAGTGCGGCTCCTGAGCGGGCAACCGGTGTCACGACGACCCTCTGCCGGCTCGGCGCGTGGTGTTGAGCCCCCGCCTTCCCTCCCTTCATCTCTAGAGCCTATCTCAACATCGTTTCCGTCGTAAGAGCAGCCGGAGCGGGGGCAACGGCCCCGCTTGCAGATAGAGCGGGGTGGACCGCTCGGACGCTCCCCGCGGCGCGCCGCTTCAACTCCGCTGCATCCAAGCGCCGCTGAACGCAGCGTCAAACAGGAAGCGGCTTTCCTCGCCGCGTTTCCGCTGAGCGGTTCACCACCCCGCTCTGATGGCGCTCCGCCGCTGCCCCGCCTCCGGCTGCGAGAAAGATGATTTTGAGAGAGGTTCCAGCAAAGAATCCCTTAGCCTCCGTACACAGCGCGCAGCGCAAGGGCACGACGAACGCGTTGCCGCAGCGAGGTCTTTGTCATGCCTTTGGCGTTCGCGTAAAAGCTTTGATAGGTATCCCGGCCGCGCATCACATCGTAATAGAGGTGCATGACACGGTGATGGTTCGACAGCAGCCGATGGCAGAAACGAGGGAAGGTGTAGACGACGTCAGCCATCCGCGCGGCCACTTCGAACTCAGGGTAGATCTCCTGTCTGACCGCCGCCTCGTAGGCATCCAACGCCCGCGGGGACTCGCCGATGGCGCCGAGGATCGCGCGGGCGGCCAACTGTCCCGACTGGACCGCATAGTAAATCCCTTCACCGAACAAGGGATCCACTAAATGACCGGCGTCGCCGACGAGCAACGCACGACCGTTCACGAGCCGACTCTCATCACCTCGCACGCCTGCGGAAGAATAGACCGGCAGCGGGTGGCCAAGTGGGCGCGGGACGGCACAGCCGGCGAGACGCGGTGCGTGCGCGACGAATCGCTGAAACAGCGCTTTCGGGCTGGCAGCCACGCCGCGGAACGCTCCCACACCGACCGACAAGCCCTGATGCTTCGGAAAAATCCAGCCGTACCCCTTGTAGCTCGCGCCGAGGTCCACGAGCGCCCGGCCATCACGCGCGTGCAATGATCCCTCCTCGACTCTGATCTCGCTTTCCAAGGTCGCCACACGACGAACCCGCCGGTCGGGGAACAGGCACCGGGCCACAGTGCTATTCGCCCCATCGGCGCCGACCAGGAACTGCGCTCGATAGCGGCCGCGCCCGGTCACCACTTCGACCCCTTGGCTATCCATGCGACAGGTAACGGCCGGCTCTTCCTCGCGTACTACGGTCCCTGCACGCTGCGCGCGTTGCACGAGAAGATGATCGAACCGATTGCGCATGACCATGTAGGCGATCGGCTCGACGGAATCGATCGAAAAGCGCTCTTGGCCGCCGCAGCTAAATTCGATGCCGTGGATCGTCTGTTCGACCGCCGAATGGAAATCGGAACCCAGCAGCGCTTCGATGCGAGCCGAGAGCCCGCCGCCACAGACCTTGTATCGGGGATGGGTCTCCTTTTCCAAGCCGATGACCGACACGCCGGCCCGGCTCAATTCATACGCGGCCGTCGCCCCCGCCGGTCCCATGCCGACGACGATCACGTCACACCGATTTGACGGAGAATTCATTTCGAAGGAAACGCAGAGTCAAACAGGCGGGTCAAAACGGTCATCCAACAAGGCCGCAGGCGAAGTTCAAGCCGCAGGCGTACCCGGAGGGTACGTTGAGGACTTGAACGAGCCGAGAACGAAGTTGGGGATCGTTTTCACCCGCCTGAATTTTTATTGTCCGACGTACCAGCCTATCCCATATCGTTCTAAGAAGCTGGTGATCATCGTCAGCGAGTTCGCATAGATCATCACGCCGACGATGACGAGGAACACCCCACTGACCGTCGAGACGCCCCAGAGATAGGCACGGACTTGTTTGAAGTAGGAGAGGAAGCGATCGATGCCGAGCGCCGTGATGAAGAGCGGGAGCGCGAGCCCCATCGAATAGGACGCGAGCAACGTCACCCCGTTCATAAGGGAGTCCGTCGTGCTGGCGTAGAGCAGGATCGTCCCGAGCACCGGCCCTACACACGGCGTCCAGCCCGCGGCAAAGGCGACCCCGATCAGAAACGATCCCACGTAGCCGGCCGGCCGGCTACTGAAGTGAATGCGGCGCTCCGTCGTCAAGAACTTGAGGTTCAACACGCCGAGCAGGTACAGGCCGAAGACGACGATCAGGATGCCGCCGATCCGGCGGATGTGTTCCTGATACGCGATCAGCGCCTGCCCGATGAAACTCGCCGAGGCGCCAAAGGCGATGAAGACGGTGGAGAAGCCGGCAATGAACAGGAGCGAGTTCAACACGATCGTCTTGCGGAACCGCTGCCGTTCGGACGCATCGGTCAGCCGTTCGATCGAGAGTCCCGTGATGTAGGAAACATACGAGGGAACGAGGGGCAGGACACACGGCGACACGAACGACAGCAGGCCGGCGGCAAACGCGGCAAACAGGGAGATCTGCTGGATCGAATCCGTCATGGCATGCGGATCAGCTTTTGAATGAGTTTGATCGCTTCAGGGCTGTACCAGTCGCGCGCGCCGTAAATCCGATTCGTAATGATACCATGGCGGTCCACGAGGAAGGTCATCGGGAGCGTGCGCGTCCCATAGGTGACGCCGACCCGAAAGTCGGAGTCGTGGAGGATGGGAAAGCTCAAGCGCATTTCATCACGAAAGGGACGGGTCACGGCCGATCCCTGCGCGTCGGTCGAGATGGCGAGAATTTCAAAATCCCGCCGGGGAAATTGCTTGTACAGCTGTTCCATCGCCGGCATCTCGATGCGGCACGGCCCGCACCACGTCGCCCAGAAGTTCAGCATGACCACGCGGCCGCGTTGGCTCGACAGCGTGACCGGCCGTCCATCGAGGCTCCACAATCGAAAATCAGGAGCCGGGCCGCCGATCTTGATCGCCGGCTGGCTCTGGGCGGGACTCGATTGGGCTACGGAATCCGACGCACCGGAATCACAGGATGCGGCCGCGAGCACCAGCATTCCGAGGAAAGCCGTGTAGATCAGCTGTCGGCTGGCCATGGAGCTTATGTCGAGGGGAGCGGCTGGACCGCCTTCGGCGCTTTGTTCAGCAGCGTGGTGATGGTGCGGAGATTGTCGAGCACGGTCCAGTCCCGCGGGCCAATCACTTTTTCACGGAGAATCCCCTGCTGATCGATGATGTAGGTTTCCGGGACACCCATCAGCTTATACCGTTTGTCGGTCTGGCCCCAGGAATCGACCAGAATGGGAAATGTGAGGTTCATACTCTTGACGAACGGCGGAATGTCTTTCTTCGTGGTAACGCGATCGATGCTGACGGCCAGGATCACGAACTCCTGCGGATCGAAGTTCTTGTAGAGCACTTCCATCGACGGCATCTCTTCGCGGCACGGCTTGCACCACGTCGCCCAGAAATTCAGAAAGACGACCTTGCCGCGAAAATCCGAGAGCCGGACCGTCTTGTCGTCCAAGTCGGGCAAGCTGAAATCGGGCGCTTCCTTGCCGACGGTCAGCGGCTCGTATTTGGCGCTCTGCATCCAGACGATCCCGAACGCGATCGAGAGGATCGCGATCGAGATCAGGATGATCGGCAGCTTCGGCCGCCTGAGCGGCACCTCAGCCGTCGTCTGCTCGGCAACAGTGTGTTCAGCCATGAATCCTTAAAAGCGTTCGAAGTTCGAGGTTCCGGGGTCGAAGCTTCAGATCCGCAGAACTTCGAACGTCGACCCGTGAACCTCGAACGTTTTTTCAACCTACGCGTAGGCGTGCAGCCCCGACAACAAGAAATTCACGCCCCAGAAACAAAAGATCACCATCAAGAAGCCGAAGACGGCGTAGATCGCGGCGCGGCGGCCTTCCCACCCATGCGTCATCCGCGCGTGGATATATGCACCATAGATGAGCCAGACGATCAACGACCAGGTCTCCTTCGGGTCCCAGCTCCAGTAGCCACCCCAGGCGTAGTTTGCCCACATGGCGCCGAGAATGATGCCGAAGGCCAGGAGCGGGAAGCCGACCATGATCGCCTTGTAGCCCAATTCGTCGATCGTCTCCAAATCCGGAAAGGCTGAATACAGTGCCGACTGCACGCCCCGCCGCTCCGCCCGTTCCTTCAGCAGATACATCAACCCCAGCCCGCCGGCCATGGCAAAGGCCGCATAGCTCGTCAGCGTGACTGATACGTGGATGTAGATCCAATAGCTGTTCAACGCGGGGACGAGCGGCTCGGCGGTCTGATAGCGGTAGGGCAACAAGGACGCCGCCCCCATGGCGATGAAGCCGATGCCGACGACGAACGCGCCGATCGCCTTGATGCGGTAGCGGAACTCGAGCAGCACATAGCCGAGGATGATCGCCCACGAGACGTAGGCCATCGCCTCGAACTGGTTCGACCAGGGCGCAAAGGTCCCGGACAGGTGCATCCGTTCGGTGGCCCGCGCGAGCAACGCCAACGTGTTCACGATCCACCCGAACACGGTGACGATCGTCGCGACCTGACCGATTTGGGCCGCCCAGCCGCTCTCGTTGCTGGAATAGCCGATGGGATGGCCGGCCGCCGCCAACTGCATCGTCGGTCGTTTGGCCACGATATAGGCGACGTACATAATGAGCGCAGCCAGGTACAACCAGAATGTCATATCGAATAAGAACAACGACTTCGCCATAACTCCTCCAACGAGTGAGACGCCTGCGTTCCGAGGCCTTTCCTAGCCGCGCCTGGCGCCTGTCGTTTTCATGTCCCGAGCGTCCGAATCTTCTCCTGCAGCTTGCGAAACTCTTTTTGAAAATCGATCTGGCTCTTGTGGGTCGTCCCACCGAGGTGAACCATCACCCCCCGCTCATTTGGGATCAATTTGGCCCACAGCCGACGGTGATAAATGAACGACGACAGCGTGATGCCGACGACGATCATCGTCGAACCGATCCAGACGATGTTGACGCCCGGATCCTTCGTGATCTGCAAGCCCGTGAACTTCTTCGGCTGATAGCCCACCAGCTCGAAGCTGTACTTTGAATCTTTGATATCAAAGAGATCAGGATAATGATAAAAGATCCATGGGCTCGTTTTCACCGGTCCTTCGGTCACCGCCAGCCGGATGGCTGGGTTGGCGTGTTCGATGGTCTTCGAGTACACCTTCTTCTCGGCCGAATTGAAGCCAAAATCGGCAACGAAGTCGGTCATCACCAACTTGAGCCCCAGCTTGTCAACCGCGGCCTCCTTCTGCCATTCCAAGTCCACGGTCCCAACCACCTGATCCGTGAGCTTATCCTTAATATTGATCCGAGCGATCTCGATCCGGTCCCACGCATCCCCATAGCTTGATTGATAGAACCAAATGCCCTTGTAGACCAGCGGATCATTGACGGTGATCGTCTTGGTGATTTTCTTCTCACCCTGCTCCAGCACCGTGAGCGTGCTGTTGTAGGACTTGACGGACCCGTTGTCGTGGTAGTCGATCCAGAACTTGTCGACGTGCAGATCGAAGTTGCCCTTCGGGATGTGGTAGGTCTGCCCTTCCAGGCACACGCCGAACTCTTGAAATCCGTACAGGCTTCCGATGAGCCCGCCCAACACAATCACGGTCGCGCTCAAGTGCGCCATGTGCGCCCCGACACGGCCGGTAATGCCCTTCGTCGCATAGACCGTCGCTTCGTGGGCATCGTTCTTCACGAGGACACGATAGCCCTTTTCGGCCAGCAGCGTGAACAGCCCTTCGGCAATGTGCTCCTTTGTCCCTCCGACCTGCAATTCGGTCGTGTGTTTCAGGTTCTTGATGAACGGCAGCGTGACGCTCACCTTGTCCTGCTGCATCGAACGCCAGACGGCGGGAAAGCGCTTATAGAAACAGGTCAGGGAGTTGATGCAGAGGAGGGTCAACAAGCTCGTAAACCACCAGGTATGGTAGACGTCCGTGAACCCAAGGCGCAGGAACCAGCGGTACGCGGCCTCCCCATATTCCTTTATATAGACTTCCGGCCGTTCACCCTGTTGGATGACGGTGCCGATCGTGGCCGTGATTGCCAACACGATGAAGAGAAACATGGCGAGCTTGATCGAGGCGAAAAATGTGACCAGCTCGTTTCGAACCTCGTTCCAGCCCAGCCCGGGTGAGCGCTGCGCGGCGCCCGGCTCTACCGCAATCTGTTGCCGTCCATTCATTGGCTTAGGCGCCCCATCGATCGGATTGAGAAAGCAGAAGGTTTCGCGCCGGTGTCAAAGCGTCCGCGCGAACAAAAATGGAGGGATGAACTGCCGCAGGCTGCCTCCAGTCCGAACCTTGCACGACCGCACAACCGCCCGCGAAAGGCGTTGGTATCTTACAAGTCGTTGGAAACCAGTGTCAAGCAAGGCCCAGATCCGTAAGGCGCCGAAAGTCTGATTGACAAACAAAGGTGCCGTGCCTTATGGATGGTGGCTGCTCAAGGGGACCCCACACCCACGCCTGATTAACGACTCGCTGCTGACCATCTCTAAAAAGAAGAGGCCTCGATGAGGAATCACTATCTGTTCACTTCCGAATCCGTGACCGAAGGCCATCCGGACAAGATCGCCGATCAAATTTCGGATGGCATCCTGGACGCCATCATCGCCACAGACAAGCATTGCCGGGTCGCCTGCGAGACGATCCTGACCACCGGCATTGCCTTCGTGGCCGGTGAAATTTCGACCCGGGCGTATGTGGAGATCCCCGACATCATCCGGGATGTCATCAAAGAGGTCGGCTACACCGATGCCTCGTGGGGCTTCGACTACCATACCTGCTCGGTCATTACGTCGATCCACCAGCAGTCGGGTGACATCGCCATGGGAGTGGATTCGGGCGGCGCCGGCGATCAAGGTTTGATGTTCGGTTACGCCTCGAATGAAACCGAGGAGCTGATGCCCATGCCGATCGTGCTGGCCCACCGCATCACCCGCCGGCTCGCCGAAGTGCGGAAGAAGAAGATCCTGCCCTGGGTGCGGCCTGATGGCAAGTCCCAGGTGACGGTGGAATACCGCGACGGGAAGCCGGTGCGCATCGACACGATCGTCGTCTCGACACAGCACAGCCCGGACGTGAGCAGCAAGAAGATCGAAACCGAGATCATCGAGCAGGTCGTCAAGCCCGTGATGCCGAAGCGCATCTTCGATCCGGTCAGCGTGAAGTACTACATCAATCCGACCGGCCGCTTCGTGGTCGGCGGGCCGATGGGCGACACGGGGCTCACCGGCCGCAAGATCATCGTCGATACGTACGGCGGCGTCGGGAGCCACGGCGGCGGCGCGTTCTCGGGCAAGGATCCGACAAAGGTCGACCGGTCAGCGTCGTACATGGCTCGCTACATCGCCAAGAATATCGTGGCGGCCGGGTTGGCAGATAAGTGCGAAGTGCAACTCGCCTATGCGATCGGCGTGGCCGATCCCGTCTCGATCCTCGTTGATACCAAGAACACGGAGAAGACCAACGTCGATGTGCTCGACAAACTGGTTCGCAAGCACTTCCCGATGACGCCGCGTGGCATCATCGATCACTTGAAGCTTCGCCGTCCGATCTACAAGAAGACCGCCGCCTATGGTCACTTCGGCCGCAACGAACCGGAGTTCACGTGGGAGCGGACGGACAAGGCGAAGGTTCTGCGCAAAGACGCCGGACTATAACGTTTAGCCTTACAACAACGGGGGGATGGATGATGAATCCGTCCCCCCGTGTCTTGTGACCCACCATCAGGAGGACCCCGTGGATTACGACGTGAAAGACATCGGGCTGGCCGATCAGGGCAAGCTCAAGATCGAATGGGCGGAAGCCAGCATGCCGGTGCTCCGGCTGATCAAGAAACGCTTCAAGCGCGAGCAGCCGTTGAAGGGCATCCGCGTGACGGCGTGCCTCCACGTGACGACCGAGACGGCCAACTTGATGAAAACCCTCCAAGCCGGCGGCGCCGAGATTCGCTTGTGCGCGTCGAATCCGCTCAGCACGCAGGACGACGTCGCGGCCTCCCTCGTCCAGCACGACGGCATTGCGGTGTTCGCGATCAAGGGCGAGGACAACAAGACGTACTACCGACATATCGAGGCCGCGATCGCGCATCAACCCCAGATCACGATGGACGACGGCGCCGACGTGGTGTCGACCATCCACGCCAAGCGCAAAGACCTCTTGAAGCACGTGATCGGTGGGACCGAGGAGACGACAACTGGCGTGATCCGGCTTCGCAGCATGGCGGCGCGCAAGGTGCTGCGGTTCCCGGTGATCTCGGTCAACGACGCGGACACCAAACATTTGTTCGACAACCGCTACGGCACGGGCCAAAGCACAATGGACGGCATCGTGCGCGCGACGAATCGCCTGATCTGCGGATCGAAGGTCGTCGTGGCCGGCTATGGGTGGTGTGGCCGCGGCATCGCGATGCGGGCGAAAGGCATGGGTGCCGACGTGATCGTGACGGAAGTCGATCCGGTAAAGGGTCTAGAAGCGGTGATGGACGGCTTCCGCGTCATGCCGATGGATGAAGCGGCGCCGATCGGCGACTTCTTCGTGACCGTCACGGGCAACTGCAAAGTGATTCGCGGGGAGCATTTCGCGGCGATGAAGGACGGCGCGATCGTCTGCAACTCGGGCCACTTCAACGTCGAGATCGACATCCCGGCGCTCGAGAAGCAGAGCCGCAAGCGCCGAATCATCCGGCCCGGCGTGGAGGAATTCACCCTGACGAACGGCAATCGAGTCAGCCTGCTCGGCGAAGGCCGCCTAGTGAATCTCGCCACCGCCGAAGGCCATCCGTCGAGCGTGATGGACATGAGCTTTGCCAATCAAGCGCTCGGCGCGGAATATCTCGTGAAGAACTACAAGAAGCTGGAGAAGATGGTCTATCCCGTCCCGCCGGCCATCGACAAAGAAATCGCACGTCTCAAACTCGCCGGCATGGGCGTTGAGATCGACAAGCTGACGAAGGAACAGGAGAAGTATCTCGCTTCGTGGGAGATCGGAACGTAGACAGGAAGCTCAAACGCGCCAGTCGACGAGGCCGCGAGGAGAATCGAATCGCGAGACGTACAGCAATTTGATCTACTGTGGAAGAAAAACTTCCTAAGGTGGCTCGGCTGACGAAGGGGTGCGCGACGCGAGGAATAACGAGCGTCACGTTTGCGCACACCGGCGAGTTGGTGAGCCGGCAGGACAGCAGCTCCGGCGTCGGCCTTATGCGGAGTAAGTCTCACCACTCCCGATATCGTTCTGTTGGCCGGAGCGCCTCGTCGGATTAGAAGAACGGCGCACCGGCAGCCTTACTGCTCTACCCGTCTCACTCCCCGCAAGACCGAACGCCTCCGTGCCCATCTTCCAGCCGAGCGATGATTCAATTTGGACCCATTCGGCTTCTTTGGATCGTTGCCAAGGCGTGTTCGTGATGAACATTGACATGGGTACTACGTAAGATCTAGTATATGTACTTATCTTACATGCGGGGCATGATCATGGCATTACATCGAGTCTTATCACTCTTCCTATTGGCTTTCTCCGCTTATGGTTGTGCTTCCATTAATGGTTCTGTTCCCTTTCGTTACGTCCCCTCCCTGACTAATGCCGAGCCGGTTGAATATCGGCTGGGGATGCAAAAACTGACAGATGCTCGCCCAGATGAGGACAGGGATTCAACGGAGAGCATTGCCGACGTAGAAGAGAAAGTAACGGCGAAATTACTTGAGGACTTTCGATCTTCCCGCATATTTCTCGACGTGGACTTCCCTGCTTCAAAAAGCAAGGACCCAGTCATCATGAAGGGCGAGGTCAAACGGTTTTATTGGAAACTTTCGACTAGCCCCTTGGCGTTTATACCCTTGGTCAATTTGGCAATATACTTTGGTGCGCCAGTTTACGATCTTGAAGGAACGGCAGCAATCCATGTTCAGCTTATCGATTCGCAAAGTGGTCGTCTCTTAGCTGAATATGAAAAGGAATCGACCAGAAACTCATCATCCTCCATTTACAACATGAAAGCGGGAGAGGTCAGTGCCGAACTAGCTGAAGCGTTTCGAGATGTATCTAAGCAAATCAAAGAGGCAATAGTTGCTGATCTACAATCTGGCAAACTTCAAGTTGCAGCGCGGTGAACGCTGCTGAAGAACGAAACCCCAAACGCCTTTCGGCCTTCTACAGCTTCGCGAATCGGCGCTGAGCGCCGAGTATATTGTGAAGAACTACAAGAAGATGGAGAAGATGGTCATCCAGTCCCGCCGGCCATGGACAAAGAAATCGCCGCCTCAAGCTCGCCGGCATGAATATGTCGATCGACAAGCTGACCAAAGAACGGGACTCTAGGCAGGACGCTCTAAACTAGACAGGAAGCTCAAACGCGGCAGCCAACAAAGGCTGCAGGGAGAGTCGAATCGCCAGACCTACTCTTTGTGTTCTTTGAGTGATTTGATCGTTCCGTGATATAGAACGTCCTAAGGTGGCTCGGCTGACGAAGGGGTGCGCGACGCGAGGAATAACGAGCGTCACGTTTGCGCACGCCGGCAGTTGATAAGCCGGCCGGACCTGGCAGCGCTGGCGTCGGTCTTATGCGGAGTAAGTCTCGCTGCTCCCGATATCGTTCTGTTGGCCGGTGCGCCTCATCGGATTAAAAGAACGGCGCACCGGCAGCCTCACCGCTCTCAACACCTCATTCCCCCGCAAGACCGAACGCCTCCGCGCCCATCCCTTCCAGCCGAGCGATCATTACGGATTGCCAACGCCTAGACTGCTCGGTAGCAGACAATGGAAATGACGCTCAGGATTTTAAGTCCGAGAAAGTGTTAGAGACTGAGGGCGGCTATCAGTAGCAATCCCAGCATATCGAGAGGTTAGACGGCAACTCTACCAGTCAAGGAGGCCGATATTTTCGATTGATATCTTGCTGCTTTTCTATGCACGCGATCACCTATCGCAGCTTCCAGGATCCACGAAAAGATTTACCGCTAACCTTTACCACGAAGCTTTTGTAATAGGACTCACAGTCATGCTCAGGAACATTCGCTTATTGTCTATATTCCTTGCTTGCCTCCGAACGACAAAACTTTTCCAAACCTAGCTCTCGGCATCCATAGTAGTTTGAATAGACGAGATACTCTTTACGAAGTTCCTCCCCGACCCGTTGTGCAAGATCAAACGCTTTGGAAAAGCTCGCTATAGCACCGCGTCTGTCACCATTTTCTATAGAGGTGAGGCCCATATCGTCGTATAATATTGCCTCAAGCTGAATAATCCCCACCGGCGTTGCTCCTTGTTCTTTTGACTGAGCTATAAAATTCCTCGCTTCTAAATACGATCCGCCCCAACGAGGCATAAGACCCGCCATAAATCTATTTCGGACTAGGGTGTTAGTTGGGAGCATTCTAACCGCATATGCAAGTAAGGCTGCTGAGGCTTGCTTGTTTCCTTCTAATATCGTAATTCCCATGAGATGATATACACTTAAAAACGGCTTGTCGGTTAATTTTAGTGAAGTATTTAGCTCAACCCGTGCGGTGGTAAAGTATTCGTGCATTTTTCTGACTTTCTCTTGGGGCGTTTGTTGAATGAATTGATCCCCTCTAGCGTCAAAACCTTTTCTCCTAAAATAAGCACCTTTTATCAAGTGTGCCGGGTACGATGTTGGAAACTTACTCTTCCACAGGTCCAGATTAGCTACGTCTTCATCGGTTAAACTGTAGAACTCTCTATATGCATTACGCAGCTCCAAGTCAGACAGCACTCCATCCTCAAATTCTGCTTGGATCTTTTTTGTAGCCGACTCCAGACGTTCGAACTCTCTTGCCTTAAGCAATCCCAGCAACCCTCTTTCTTGCGCATTAGAAGGCCCCGGCAATATTGACAACAATAGACAAGCAACTATCAAGGGAACTAGATTTATACCCAAACTCCTAAATATTCCGGTCCACTGCTCTACGATGAAAGATTTCGCCTTCAGCAATTTCACTTCTCCTTTTTCCGAAGGCACCTTTTCAGGCTACCATCCGCGTCAAAAACTGATTGGGCGCCAATGTTTTCTCATCTGCTTCAATTCTTGTCCGTTGCCTTGAAACACCTCGGGGAGAAACGGCTGAGCCGAGCCTGATTTAAGAGCCTGTGGAAACGTTTTTGCAAATACGTCGGGCGTCTATATTTTATCATAGGGTTGTTACTTCAGAACTCAGTTCACCATATCGTGATTGTACGTATAACGTATTAGCGTATCGTCGTTTTCGAGCGATCATGCCGCGGTTCCCCCTGATAAACTTGTCAACAGATGGCGGTCTTTGACGAAAGCCGGCCGATCTGAAAAGCGTTCAATTATCTAGACCGTCGATCTACAGCGCCTTCAAAAACTCAATCACTGCCTGCCCATCTTCCGCCGGGAGCGCGAGGAACGCATTCCTCGATCTGGCGGCTTCGTCGCCGTGATACATCATGGCTTGCTCGGGGGCTGCCGCGGCTGTCTGGAGGAGTTGATTCAAACGGAAGCGGAGGCCAGAGGGGTGACGTGCGGTATTGGACGGATTATCGGTTACCCTAGTCTTCCAGTAGCTGGAGTTCCTTCTTCACTAATTGGTTCACCACCTCACCGATCTGTTTGCCCTTCTTCTGTGAAATCCGCTCGAGCTGACTTTGCAGCTTCGCATCCAAATAAATCGGCAGGCGCAGCTCTGCGCCATTACGATAGAAGTTTCCTCTGACCCCGCGAGAGAAGTCGGATTGGCGTTTCATCGATTACCCTGCGTTAGTTTTGCCTTGCTGGCACCGGAGCGTTTTGTGACACGCCGCACGGAACGTTCAACTTCGAGGAAGGAACGTAGAGCTTGATTCACGGCTGCTGAATCATGAAAGACTTTCGCTACGTCTGGATCAAGGACAGCTACGTTGGCGCCTTCCTTTAAGAGACGTCGATAGTACTTCCCTCGAATAGCCTTTGAGTAGTCGAACTCATATTCTGAACGAAGATCATCTTCAGAATTCTTACCTTTCCTCTTCATGACGTTTCCTTTCCCTGGACGTCGCAAGCCGCGCGCTAATAATTCTTACAGTGCCCGCCCTCTCAGTGTGCGACACCACTAGAAGACGATTGTTATTCGAATACCCTACCGTAACAAGTCTTCGTTCCTCTATCGAATGATCCGGGTCATCAAAGGTAGCAGAGAGCGGATCAAGAACGCAGTGGTAGCCTCATCAAATGATACCTTGTGCTTCTTGAAGTTTCGTTGTGCCTTGATGGGGTCCCATTCAAACCTCATTCATCGAAGTCCTCAATTGGTGCCACTGAATCGTGGACGGTATCTCGAAGGATTGGCAATGTCAATGAATCGCTGTATGGAAACAAGAAACGTCAGTCAGATCCACGACCGACCACGAGGACAATTCGTTCTACAGCGTCTTCAAAAACTCGATCAGCGCCTGCCGGTCTTCGGCCGGCAGCGCGAGGAAGGCGTTCCTGGATCTCGCGGCTTCGCCGCCGTGGTAGATGATGGCTTGTTCGGGGTTGCTGCCGCGGCTGTCGTGGAGGAGTTGATTCAGACGGAAGCGGAGGCCCCAGAGGGGTGGCGTGCGGTATTCGCCGGGCTTCGCGACGCCGAGCGAGACGCCGTCGTTCAATGTCGCGCCCATGTCGTGCAGGAGAAAATCCGTGTAAGGGTGGATCTCCCGGTTCAGCAGCGCGGCCGGCATCGCGGTCGCCTGCGGCAGGCGCTTGATCGGCGTGGCGCTCGTGCGGTAGCTCGGTACGTGGCACTTGGCGCACTGTATTTGTGTGAACAGCTTCTCGCCGCGCACGACCTGCCCGTCGGTCCCGATCGACGCCTCGCGCTCGGGCGGCGCGAGCATGGAGACGAAGTCCAACAGCTTGTTCACGACGTCCAGGGAGACGTTGGGCTGCGGGATCTGATTTTTCACGAACAGCGGGAATTCGAAATTCGCCGTCTCGGTCGTGAAGCCCGGCACCGGTGAGGTCATGCCCATTTCCTGCCGAAGCGCGTCGGCCACGAATTCGAACAAGCTTGCAACGTGCGCTTGCGAGCCGAACCGCATCAGCCGCCCGTCTTTCATCGCGGGCCGACCGCGAATGCCGTCGCCGTCCTTGTCATCGGGATCGGCGTGCGCCAACAGGACTTCTTCCGGAATTGCCTCGATCAATCCCAATCCCATCAGCGTGGACGGTCGGCGCTTCGACAGAATCGCGTTGTCGGGCAGGGTTTCGGCCGGCCCTTTGGCGATCGACTTATCGTGGAACAGAATCCCCTGAGTGGTGGTGCTGGTCGGCAAAATGTACCGGATGTTCCCGCGATAGCCGGGCCCATGGCCGCCGATCGAGGGAGCGTGATGGCACGCTTCACAGTTCCGCGCGTTGAACACGGGGCCAAGCCCATCACGCGGCGTAAATGGAAACTCGAACAGGTCGCGGCCCGCTTCGAACCGAGTTTTCTCTTCGGTACTCAACCATGCTAACGGCACAGGCGGCTCGTGCTCTTTCTTGGTGATGGGCGCGGGCAGCACCGGCTCAACGAGAGACAGGCTGATCAGGAAGGCCGATACCACCGTCAGGCTGACTTGACGAGCTCCGTGTATCATCGAAGACCTCCTTCTGACCCCTGCCTTTCCTAACGCGCAAGGTCGCCCACCGTTGACGGCACCCTTTCTCGTTTCTCGCGTGGCTTTTCTCGAGTGATTTAACGTATGCTTGGACCTGAATTATCACCGCGACAATAGGCCATGACCAACATTGCGATCGGGCTGTCCGGTTATTCCTATAAACCTTGGCAAGGTGCGGGCCGTTTCTACCCGCCCGGCTTGAGGCCGAACGAGTTTCTCCGCTTTTACGCCGGCCGCTATCGGACCGTTGAACTCGACGGCATTTGGTATCGGCTGCCGACGGAAAAGACCGTGCTCTCGTGGATCGACCAGACGCCCGAGGGCTTTCAATTCGCCGCCAAGGCGCATCGTCAGATCACGCATCTGCATCGCTTGCGGCCCGACGCCCTCGCGTATGTCCGCCTGATGCTCGATCGATTGACGCCGATCGTCAAGCGCGGACGATTGGGACCGGTGCTTCTGCAACTGCCGCCCAACCTGCAACGCGACGATCAACGCCTGGCGGCGTTCTTGAGTGACTTGCCGCCCGGATATCGCTGGGCGATGGAGTTTCGACACCCGTCATGGTTGGTGCCCGAGGTCGAAGAGCTGTTGCGCGCCCATGGAGTGAGCTGGGTGGCGGCCGATACCGATGAATCGCCGGCCGAGATCCGGCACACCGCTGATTTCTGGTACGTGAGACTTCGCCGCAACGATTATGATGACGACCGCCTCGCGCAATGGGCCGATCGGCTGAAGGCGTTCGCCAGCCACGGACCATGCTTCGTATATCTCAAGCACGAGGATCAAGGCTCGCCGTGGCTCTGGGCCGACCGGCTGATCGAACTCATCGGCCGTTGATGGCCATCGACGTCGATTGACGGTGACGCGGTGAGAATGATGCCGCTATAATCCCCACGGTGGCGCGATGCCGCACCCAACCCTTCATGACCCGGCCCTCGAGCGAACGCTGATCCTGGATGAGATCTTCGATCTCGCCCTCTATCGGGCTCTGCGCGACGTGGCCGACAAGTCGCTCGCCGATCTCCTCGACGACTTGATCGAGATCGAAGCGCGCCACGTCGCTTTTTGGCAGCATTTCTTTCAGAGCCCGCTTCGCGAGCTGGACGGTCCTCGGCGCATCAAACTGCAATGCATCACGGTCCTCTGCCGGCTCTTGGGGGCGCCCGCCATTCACCTCGTGCTCGAAGCCATCGAAGTGTACGGCGTGCGGAAGTACCTCTCGATTTGGAAGACCTACAAAGACCAGCCGCTGGGCTCAGCGGTGCGCGGCATCCTCATCGACGAATTCAAGCACGAAGATGTGATCGTCAGCCGGATGAGCGAGCACAAGATCAATCCGGAGCGCATCCGGAATATTTTTCTCGGCCTCAACGACGGGTTGGTGGAAATCCTAGGCGCAGTCAGCGGGTTCTTCGGCGCGTTCGGCGATGCCGCCACCGTGCTGATCGCCGGCACGACGACGGCGGTCGCCGGCTCGCTGTCCATGGCAGCGGGCGCCTACGTGGCGTTGAGCTCGGAGAGCGAGGTCAGGAACACCGAAGAAGACAAGAAGCGCTTTTTGGGAGAGGCCTCGCTGCCGGGTCAGTTCGAAGGCGTGGAGCCGTTCGAGCCGGCCAATGAGCGGCCACTCGGTCCTGCCTTTATCGTCGGAGCGAGCTATTTCGCCGGCGCCGCGATCCCGCTCTTGCCGGTGCTGTTCGGGGCAAAGGACGCGGTCTTTTCGATTCTCACCGGCGGGACCGTCATCATCCTCGTCTCGATGCTGCTCGCCTTTCTCTCCGGTATGGAGGTCAAGCGCCGTATCTTCACGAATCTCGTGATCGTGAGCGCGGCCGTCGCCGTGACCTACCTCATCGGCCGCGTGGTCAAGGATCTCTGGGGCATCGCGATCTGACAGTCCCAGGCGTGGTGTCCCCACTACGCCATGGCGCCGCACTAGGTCATGACCAAGCAGACTGACGGGTCGGCATAACCAGCTGATCAGCGCTCGCGCTGATCGTCATCGCCATTGTTGCCCTGCGAGCAATTCTAAGTCCTAATCATTCAGCGTCACGATCAGCCCGAGATGGTCGGACAGCCCCGCATGAGACGGATTCGGTGGCGCCGACACCACGTCGATGGCCTGAATCGCCGGCAGCGCCTCCCGGCTTGCCCACACATAGTCAATCCGCTTATCGGGCGCCTGGGATTCGAACGTGTAGCCGGGCTCATTCGGACGGCGGTTCGCCCACACATCCGTCCACCCTTCACTCGACAACTGACCGATCAAGTCGCTATCGGGCGTCGCGTTGAAATCCCCGATCAGGAGCTGCGGACCGGGGAAGTGACGGAAAAACGGGAGGGCGGCGTCGAGGTTCTGCACGCCCTGGCTGTGCACCCAGGAGAAATGGCAATTGAAGAGGGAGATGGAACCGACCCGAGCGTAGAGGACAAGACGCACTGCCGGGTCTTCCTGGACTCGGCCGGGTTGAGATCCGAGTGGGAGCAGTTGATGGTCGAGCTGCTCGAAGGGCTCACGAGACAGCCATCCCGAGCCGTCTTGCTTTCCTCTACCGTGCTCGGTCCCCGGCACGAAGACGACATGCTTGTATTCCGAGAGCGTCTTTGACAATTGGGTCGCTTGATCGGCTCCCTCTTCCACAGTCGGATCTTTTCGAACGGCTTGCAGCGCAATGACATCGGGCGCGTGGTCACAAACCACCTGCGCAATCAACTCTTGCCGTATGGGCCAGGCACCATGCTTGGCTTCGTACCAGTTCAGATTCAACGTCATAATTTTCATACCGCACACCTTCTTCTCGATGGGCCTAAATTGTAATCGCAGTCGAGTGAGTTCGAGAATACCGATTTGCTACCATAGCGCTGTCAGCACTGCCGGAGGCCATGCTTCATGAGGGACAAGGATGCTTGCCCGCTCATTGCCGTGGCGGTTGACTTTTGATGGCCGCGTCCTACTTCATCGCTACCGGGCACCGCGAATTGTGAGCGATGCAGGACATACGAGGATGAGATCGAGATGTCGGATGTCTCATTGATTCGCTGCTCGGCATGCGGTGCAACGAATCGAGTCGGCATGCGGTGCAACGAATCGAGTGGCTCGAAACAAGCTTCACGAGGGACTCAAAGCAATCTGTGGGGTGTGTAAGCAGCCGCTCTCGATCGCCGTCACGCCGATCACGGTGACCGACGCCACATTTGCGGCTGAGGTCGAACGGTCACCACTCCCAGTCCTGCTCGACCTCTGGGCTGCCTGGTGCGGGCCGTGTCAGATGATGGCGCCGGTACTCGACGAAGTCGCGCAAGAATTGGCAGGGCGTGTGCGGATCGCCAAGCTCAACCTGGATGAGAATCCCCTGACGGCCTCACGCTTCAACGTGAGAAGCATTCCGACGCTGCTGGTGTTGAAAGACGGCCGGGAGGTGGACCGCCTCGTCGGCGTCCAGCCCAAGGAGGAGATCATCCGCAGGCTGAACCGGCTCACCTCATAAAGACTGAGCCGGCACGCGCGATGCAGAGGAGAAGCACGGACCGAATGCGAAGCTTCTTAATGTCGCCGTTCCCGGGCGCTAGCGTGCGGTGGTCGGCTCCACGACGATCACTTTGACGTGTTGCGGGCATTGGCTCGGGATCCGGCACGCCGATGAAATGGATGTCCCGTTCGCCTTTCAGATGTTCCGGCGTCAACACGTACGTCCCACGGAGACTCGCCGTCCACACCGCTTTCGCCGCCGCCGTGTCGCCCTTGCTGAACACGTACGCCAGCCCGCCGACGACCGTCCCAGCGCCCGCGTACAGCAGTTTCGCCAATCCGTAGGGGATCGTCGCCAACACGCTTGCCGCGCCGTACCCGAAATGCGCCGGCGGATTCACGTGGGCCTGCTCTTCGCTGGCTGCGATCTCTGCCGCTGATGCGATCGAGATGGGGCCGGCGACCAACGTGCACAGGATCACCGCTGCAACCGTCCGCCTCACATCTCTGTTCGTGCCACGTCTCGGCATGATCTCCTCCTTGTTAAGCACGGCTATCTTCCCTTCGCAGCGGGAAGCAAGAGTGTTGCAGGCCGTGTCGTCATGGAGAATAGGCCGGTAGGAAATGAACGAATCGATGGCTGTGTTGACGCTGGTTCAACGACCATGCCACTGAAAGGATGGCGGCACTCTAGTAGAAATGACTAGAAAAGTCCAGCGTCGCTCGAGCGGGCCTACGCGGAGGCGGGAATTGAGCTGGAAGAGAAGCAGCGGGCTATAACGAGATGGAAAATCTTTAGCGGCCGGCCAGTGCCTCTTGGACAGTCTTCCCGATCTCGGCGGGGTTCTTCACGACCCGCACGGCCGCCGCTTCCAGCGCGGTCATCTTCTCCGCAGCCGTCCCTTTGCCGCCTGTGATGATCGCGCCGGCGTGGCCCATCCGTCGGCCCGGCGGCGCCGTGATGCCGGCGATGAACCCGATCACCGGCTTTTTGATGTGCTCTTTGATATAGGCAGCGGCTTTCTCTTCCGCATCGCCGCCGATCTCGCCGATCATCACGACCGCTTCGGTTTCCTGATCCTTCTCGAACAAGGGCAGCACGTCGACGAAGCTCGTGCCGTTCACCGGATCGCCCCCGATGCCCACGCACGTGGTCTCGCCCAAGCCGAGGTTCGTGAGCTGGTGTACGGCCTCATACGTCAACGTCCCGCTCCGCGAGACGACGCCGACCTTGCCCCGCTTGTGAATGAACCCCGGCATGATCCCGATCTTGCACTCATCCGCCGTGATGACGCCGGGGCAATTCGGCCCGATCAATCGCACGTCTCGCCCGCGCAACGCGCGCTTGACCTTGACCATGTCGTTTACCGGAATGCCTTCGGTGATGCAGATGACCAACTTAATGCCGGCGTCCGCCGCCTCAAGGATCGCATCGGCGGCAAACGGCGGCGGCACGAAGATCAACGACGTGTCGCAGGACGTCTTCTTCACGGCCTCACGGACCGTGTTGAACACCGGAATCCCTTCCACCTCCTGCCCCGCCTTCCCCGGCGTGACTCCGGCCACCACCTGCGTCCCATACGCCTTACACTGCGTCGCATGGAACGACCCCTCTTTACCGGTAATCCCCTGCACCACCACGCGCGTATTCTTATTGACCAAAATGCTCACGACGCCCTCTTTGATTGGAATCGGCTAATTTTCAGTCTTCTACTTCACTGGCCTCGGATGGAAGGGACAGCCGCGGAGGCTTTCGCCATAGCGCTCACTGCCCATCGATAGCGGAGACGCTGCGCGTGCGACGGCATTGCGGCGCTTCGCCGCAGCCTTAGAGGAACATGCGGCCAACAGTACGACATCGAGAGCCAGCCTGGCGTCCACGCATCATGGCGAAACCGGAGCCGGCTGCCCTTCGTCAGCCGAGGCTCTCTTCTTCTTCCATCCTCTTCTTTCGTCTCTCCGCTCTCTCTCAAGGCGACGACGGCGTGAGCTTCGCCCCGGCTGTCGGCCGCGCCGGCGCCGCCTTCCTCTTTTTTCCCGTCATCGCCACGATTTTCTGCGCCGCCTCCCAGAGATCCGTCGCCACATCCACCTTGAGCCCCGATTCGAGCAGCAGCTTGCGTCCTTCTTCCGCGTTCGTGCCTTGGAGCCGCACGACCACCGGCAGCTTGAGCTGCACTTCCTTCGCGGCTTCGATCACTCCGTGCGCGATCCGCTCGCAGCGCACGATGCCGCCGAAGATGTTGATGAAGATGCCTTTGACGTTCTTGTCCTTGAGCAGAATCCGAAAGCCCGCCGCGACCGTCTCTTTTGTCGCACCGCCGCCAACGTCGAGGAAGTTCGCCGGCTCGCTGCCCGCGAGTTTAATGACGTCCATCGTCGCCATCGCGAGGCCCGCCCCGTTCACCATGCAGCCGATGTTGCCGTCCAGCTTGACGTAGTTCAGATTGTTGTTGGTCGCCTCGATCTCCAGCGGCTCCTCTTCGTAGAGGTCGCGCATCGAGCGCACGTCCTCGTGCTTGAAGAGACCGTTGTCGTCAAAGGACACCTTGCCGTCCAAGGCGATGAGCTTCTTGTCCGTCGTGATCACGAGCGGGTTGATCTCGACGAGCGCCGCGTTCTTCTCCATGAACAGCCGATACAGGTTGCCGAGCATCTGCACGAACGGGTTGAGCACGACGGGCTCGATCGTATTGAGGCCGATGCCGAACGCAATGTTCCGGCCGTTGTACGGCTGATAGCCCACCGCCGGATCGATCTGCTCCTTGACGATCTTCTCCGGCGTATGGGCGGCGACTTCTTCGATCTCCATGCCGCCTTCCGTGCTGGCGATGAAGACCGGCCAGCCCGTGTCACGATCGACGAGCACGCTCAAGTACAGCTCTTTGGCGATCCCCGCACCCTCCTCGATCAGCACGCGCCGGACCTTTCGACCTTTCGGCCCGGTTTGGTGCGTCACGAGCGTCTTGCCGATCAACTCCTTCGCCAGCCCGGGCACCTCGGCCTGGTTCTTGGTAATCTTGACGCCCCCCGCCTTGCCTCGGCCACCGGCGTGAATTTGCGCCTTGATCACGTACACCGGCAAATTGAGCTGCGTCGCCCACTTCTCCGCTTGCCGCTCGTTCTTGATTTCCTTCCCGCGCGGCACCGGCACGCCGAACTGCGCAAACAACTGCTTCGCCTGAAACTCATGAATGTTCATCGTATGGGAATCCTTATCTGGCGGAATGCTGCAGTGAAGGCGGGATGCTCAAACGGCCGATCCAACGAGGCCGCAGGGAGTTCGAACGCCGAGGCGTACCCGGAGGGTACGTTGAGGCGGGCGAACGACCGAGAACGAAGTTGGGCGGCCGTTTGAGCATCCCGTTACTCTTTCTTGGCGTATTGCGGCAGCACCATGGGTGATATCACCCCGCTCGCCACGCCGTGCTTCCGTGCTTCAGTCCGGAAACGTGCAAGGTGCTCAAGGGTGATCTTCCCCTGTGGAATGGAGACGGCGCGATTGGCGGCCGCGGTGCCGGCGCGCTTGCCGAAGACCATCAAGTCGAGCAAGGAATTCCCCATCAGACGATTGCGGCCGTGCAAGCCGCCGGAGGCCTCACCGGCGACGAACAGCCCGCGGACGTCCGATTCCCCATCCACGCCGATGTGGACCCCGCCATTTTGATAGTGGAGCGTCGGATAGATCAGCACCGGATCCTTCGCGATGTCGATCCCGAATCGCTCGTACTGCTTGACCATCGCTGGAAAATGCTTCGCCAACGTCCCGGGACCGTGTTCCGCTTCCAGCAACGGCGTATCCAGCCACACCCCGACGCGCCCCGACATGGTGCGGATCCCGCGGCCTTCTTCGCACTCC
The DNA here is from genome assembly GCF_979581665.1 of Nitrospira sp. Vd2. Lineage (NCBI taxonomy): Bacteria > Pseudomonadati > Nitrospirota > Nitrospiria > Nitrospirales > Nitrospiraceae > Nitrospira > Nitrospira sp. Vd2. The sequence goes on from NZ_CEFZSK010000011.1 coordinate 317,748, forward strand.
CGAATGATCGAGGACGACACGACGTCGCGCGTATCGAGCTCGTTGACGAAGCGCTCGCCCTTGGCATTGACGAGATGTCCGCCCTCGGAACGGATGCCTTCCGTGACCAACGCGCCGATCAACTGCTCCGGGTACACCGCGCCTGAAGGATGATACTGAAACGTGTCGATGTGTTTCAGCTTGGCCCCGAGACGATACGCCATCGCGAGGCCATCTCCGGTCGCGCCGTAGTGATTGCTGGTCGGAAAGCCTTGAATGTGGAGTCGGCCGATGCCGCCGGTAGCGAGAATGACCGTCTTGGCGGCCACGACGATGAACCGCCGGTTGTCCAAATCGCGCAGCACGGCCCCCGTGCAGCTGCCGTTGCCGTCGCTCAACAGTTCCACGGCCGCGCAGAATTCCAGGAGCTGAATCTGCTGGTTCAGCACCTCATCCTTCAGCACTCGCATGATCTCGAGGCCGGTGTAGTCCGAGCACGTGAGCAGCCTCGGCTTCGAGCTGCCGCCGCCTTTCTTGACGTGCAGGTTGCCGTCCGGGTCGCGGTCGAACAGCACGCCAAGCTCCAACAACCACTTCGCGACGGCCGGACCTTCATCGACCATCACCTTGAGTAGGTGATGATCGTTCTTCATGTGCCCGCCCTTCAGCGTGTCGAGGAAGTGTTGGACGGGGGAGTCATCGGCAGTGACGGCCACCTGGATGCCGCCTTGCGCCATCACCGTGTTGGAATCGCCGAGGCGAAGCTTGGTCGCCAGGATGACCTTTGCGCCTTGCGCATGCGCGTGCAACGCCGCGGCACAGCCGGCCCCTCCGCCACCGAGGACGAGCACGTCGGCCGTATATTGTGGCGTCAGATCCAGGTCGTCCGGGACCGGGCTCTCGCCCTCGAGCAGGGCCGCCAGTTCGCGGACCGTGCGCTCGCCAGCGTTCGGACCGAACTTGATCGGGCGGTAGGCGCTTTCCCGATGGTCGGGATGGTATTTCTTGATCAGCGTGTCACGTTCGGCCGGCGAGTACTTGGGGATCGTTTGCTTGCGGCGCGCGTCGCGGGTCTTGTGAACGATCTTTTGAAGTTCGTGAATGTCCATGGTGCTGAGTCGGGGATCGCCGGTCTCCTACGCCGGCCGCCGGCGTGTAGCACTCGGCGTGCCCGTGCAGCGAGTGGTGAAGGACGAAGAGTGCCTTACCCTTTCTTCTATTTCAATTCCGCGCACAGGTCCTTCAACTGCTGCTCGTTCATCGACAGGACGCGATTCCACTCCGCGTCGTAGCGACCGTCTTCGATCTCCTTGATCCGATGGTAGAGCCGTTCCGGCTTGTCCGCGAAGTGCGCACCTTGCGCCCGGCTGGCATACAAGGCGACGAGGTTGGGAGCAATGTCTGCAATGCACACCGGCGTGCACAACCCGCACATCACGCAGTCCATGAACATCTCGGACACGGCTTTGAAGTCTCCGAAGACCGCGCGCCACACGCCCTCCCGCACGTCGATGCCCTGCGGGCAGGCTTCGGTACAGGCGTTGCAGTTTCGGCAGAGCGGCGCCTCAGGATAGAGCGTAAACAGGTCTTGCTTGGGATCGGCGAGCTTCTGAATGTCGTAGGTCGCCTTGCGCGCAGGAAACGGCGGCACCATGGAGAACGACATGCCGTCTTGCACCGCCGTCTGGCAGGCCAGGCACGTCTTCACCTTGGGATCGTCCTTGGTCCGATAGTAGGTGGCACATGCGCCGCAGAAGCCGCCGAGGCAGCCCGCGCCGCGGACCACTTCCTGCCCCGTATACCAGAGGGCTTTGATCACGGTGATCCCTTCCGGCACCTCGTACTTCTTGCCGGCGATCTCCACCGTGACCATGCGCGGCTTGAGCACCTCGGGCTGGTCGATGACGTTCGTATTGCTCTCTTCTTGTGCCATAGTCACTGATGGACAGGCTAGAGGCACGGTTTCCCGTCGCCTCTAGCCTTCCTCTGAAATCGCTCGTTACGCCGCGATCGAGTCGATGATCGAGTTCAAGGTTTGGCTCGGCCGCATCGCGCGAGAAACCTTCTTGGCGTCCGGGTGATAGTAGCCGCCCAGATCCACCGGCTTTCCCTGCGCACCGAGCAGCTCGGCGTTGATCTTCGCCTCGTTCTCCTCGAGTTGCTTGGCGACCTTCGTGAATTTCGCCGCGAGCGCCGGATCATCCGTTTGCTTCGCCAACTCCTGCGCCCAATACAGCGCGAGATAAAAATGACTGCCGCGGTTGTCGATCTCGCCGACCTTGCGCGCCGGCGACTTGTTGCTCGCGAGGAATTTCCCATTGGCGCGATCCAACGTCTCGGCGAGAATCTTCGCGGTCTTGTTGTTGCCCACCTTGCTCAAGTGCTCCAAGGACGCGGCTAGCGCGAGGAATTCCCCGAGCGAGTCCCATCGGAGATAACCTTCCTCTTGGAACTGCTGCACGTGCTTCGGCGCCGACCCGCCGGCACCGGTCTCGAAGAGGCCGCCGCCGTTCAGCAACGGCACGATCGACAGCATCTTGGCGCTCGTGCCGATCTCAAGGATTGGGAACAGGTCCGTCAGATAGTCGCGCAACACGTTGCCGGTGACCGAAATGGTGTCCTTCCCTTCCTTCATGCGCTGCAGCGAGAAGCGCATCGCCTCCGCCGGCGGCATGATCCGGATATCCAGGCCGCTCGTGTCGTGATTCGGCAGATATTTGTTGACCTTCTTGATAATCTCGGCGTCATGCGGGCGGTTCTTGTCCAACCAGAAGATGGCTGGCGCGCCGGTCGCCCGGGCTCGGGTCACCGCCAGCTTCACCCAGTCCTGGATCGGAGCATCCTTCACCTGGCACATCCGCCAGATATCGTCCTTCTCGACCTTGTGCTCGAACAGCGCCTGGCCGTTCGCGGTTACCACGCGGATGGTGCCGTTGTCCGGCGCTTTGAACGTCTTATCGTGCGAGCCATATTCTTCGGCCGCCTGCGCCATCAACCCGACGTTCGGCACGCTGCCCATCGTGCGGGGATCGAAGGCGCCGTTCTTCTTGCAGAACTCGATAATCTCCTTATAGATCGGCGCGTAGCTGCCATCCGGGATGACACACTTCGTATCGTACGGCTTCCCGTCCGGCCCCCACATCTTGCCGGAATCGCGGACCACCGGCGGCATCGAGGCGTCGATGATCACGTCGCTCGGTACATGGAGATTGGTGATGCCCTTGTCCGAGTTCACCATCGCCAACCGGGGCCGCTTCTGGTAGACGGCCTGAATGTCGGCCTCGATGGCCTTTCGCTCATTCTCCGGCAACGCCTGGATCTTGGCGTAGAGATCACCGAGCCCGTTGTCCGGATCCACGCCGAGCTTCTTGAACGTGTCGGCGTACTTGTCGAAGACTTCTTTGAAGAACACGGAGACGGCGTGCCCGAAGATCTTCGGGTCCGAGACCTTCATCATCGTCGCCTTCATGTGCAACGAGAAGAGCACGTCCTGCTTCTTGGCGTCCTCAATCTGCTGTTCGAGAAACTCGCGCAAGGCCTTGGCACTCATGAACGTCGCGTCGACCACTTCGCCGGCCTGCAGCGCGATCTTGTCCTTCAGCACGGTCGTCTTCCCGTCCTGGCCGACGAACTCGATGCGCGCCGTCGTCGCTTCCGGCACCGTCGTGGACTTCTCGTTCGAGCGGAAGTCACCCCTGGTCATATGCGTGACATGGGTTTTGGACTCGGACGTCCACGGCCCCATCTTGTGCGGATGCTTCTTGGCGTGCTCCTTCACCGACAGCGGCGCGCGACGGTCGGAGTTTCCCTCGCGCAACACAGGATTGACGGCACTGCCCTTGACCTTGTCATACCGAGCCTTGATCTCCTTTTCCTTCTCGTCCTTCGGATTCTCCGGATAGTCGGGAATCTTGTACCCCTGGCTCTGCAATTCCTTGATGGTCGCCTTGAGCTGCGGCACCGACGCGCTGATGTTCGGCAACTTGATGATATTCGCTTCCGGCCGCTTGGCCAGCTCACCCAGCTCGGCCAGGTCATCGGACTGCTTTTGCTCAGGCGTGAGATATTCCGGAAACACCGCCAGGATCCGACCGGCGAGCGAGATGTCCCGAAGTTCGACCGTGACCCCGGCCGCCTTGCTGAAGGCGTTGATGATTGGCAGAAACGAATAGGTGGCCAATGCCGGCGCTTCATCGGTCAGCGTATAGATGATTTTCGTGGCTTTCGTCGTGGTCGTCACGGTTCTCCCTCAACTCTTAGAGTTAGAGTCAAATGAATGATCGGCCGATGGAGTTAGTTTAGGGCGTTCAAGGCGGATCCTGCCTTGAACCATCCGATCTGCTGCTCCGTCATGCTGTGGTTCGCCTGAATGCTGATTTCCTTGCCGTCCGGCTTGTGAATCTTCACCTCGACCGGCTTACCGGGGGCCAGCGCCTTCAGACCCACCACGCTGATGCGATCGTTCTGCTCGATCTTGTCATAGTCTTTCGGATCGGCGAAGGTCAACGCCAAGATTCCTTGCTTCTTGAGATTGGTTTCGTGGATCCGCGCAAAGCTCTTGGTGAGCACGACTTTGACGTTAAGATACCGCGGCGACATCGCCGCATGTTCGCGACTGCTGCCCTCGCCGTAGTTCTCGTCACCGACGACAATGGAACCGATGCCTTTGGCCTTGTAGCGGCGGGCAATCTGCGCAATCGTCAACCCGCTCTCGCCGCTCAGGACATCGGTCCCCTTCCCGACTTCCGGGAAGAAGGCGTTGTTCGCGCCCAAGAACATGTTGTCGCTGATCTTGTCGAGATGGCCACGGTACTTGAGCCACGGCCCGGCTGGCGAGATGTGATCGGTCGTCGTCTTGCCCTTGGTCTTGATCAACAATGGAAGCTTGATGAAATCCTGCCCGTCCCACCGGGGAAAGGGCTGGAGCAGTTGTAACCGTTCGCTGGTCGGCGGGATATCGACGGTGAGCTGATCCCCATTCTCCGCCGGAGCCACGTAGCCTTCCTCGCCTTTGGCAAAGCCCTTCGCCGGTAACTCTTCGCCCTGCGGCGGCTCAAGTTTCAGGACCGAGCCGTCCGCCCCCTTCAGCGTGCCGTGCACCGGATCGAAGGTCAGGTCGCCGGCGAACGCATAGGCCGTGACGACTTCCGGGCTCGCCAAGAACGACATGGTTTCGTTGACGCCGTCGTTCCGACCCGGGAAGTTGCGGTTGAATGAGCTGACGATCGAATCGACGCGGCCCTTGACCGCATCCGCCCGCTTCCACTGCCCAATGCACGGCCCGCAGGCATTGGCCAGGACGGTTGCGCCCATCTGCTCGAACGTCTCCATGAACCCGTCGCGCTTCATCGTGTGGTAGATGCGCTCGGAGCCCGGCGTCACCAGGAACGCGGTCTTGGCCTTGAGCCCGGCCTTCAAGCCCTGGCGGGCGATGTGCGCCGCCCGGCTGATGTCTTCATACGAGCTGTTGGTGCAACTGCCGATCAACGCCGCCTTGAGCTGGGCCGGATAGCCTTTCTCCTTCGCCTCGTCGGCCATCTTGGAAATCGGCCGTGCCAAGTCCGGCGTGTGCGGGCCCACCACATGCGGCTCCAGCTTCGAAAGATCGATCTCGACGATCTGATCGAAATACTTCTCGGGCGATTGCAGCACTTCGGGATCGGCCACGAGCAGGTCGCGATTCGCGAGCGCGAGGTTGGCGACGTCGGCGCGATCCGTCAGGTTCAGGTACGCGACCATCTTCTGGTCGAAGGGGAAGATCGAGGTGGTGGCGCCCAACTCCGCGCCCATGTTCGTGATCGTGCCCTTGCCGGTTGCGCTGATCGTCTCGGCGCCCGGCCCGAAGTATTCAACGATCTTGTTCGTGCCGCCTTTGACGGTCAGCAGCCCGCACAAGTAGAGGATGACATCCTTCGGCGAGGCCCAGCCGTTCAATTTGCCGGTGAGTCGCACGCCGATCAACTTGGGATGCAGAACTTCCCACGGCAAGCCGGCCATCACTTCACCCGCATCGGCGCCGCCGACTCCGATTGCCAGCATGCCCAACCCGCCGCCGTTCGGGGTATGCGAATCGGTCCCGATGATCAAGCCGCCCGGAAACGCATAGTTCTCGAGCACGACCTGATGGATGATGCCCGCGCCGGGCTTCCAGAAGCCCATGCCGTATTTCTTCGCGGCGGAGGCCAGGAAGTTGTACACCTCCTTGTTCTCATCCATCGCGCGCAGCAGGTCCTTCTGTGAGCCGACTTCCGCCCGGATCAAGTGATCGCAGTGAATCGTGCTGGGCACGGCCACTTTCTTCTTGCCGGCCTGCATGAACTGCAACATCGCCATCTGCGCGGTCGCGTCTTGCATCGCCACGCGGTCCGGCCGTAGCGCGAGCATCGCCTTGCCACGATCCCACACTTGCGTGTCGAGATTGTCCGCGTGCGCGACGAGGATTTTTTCCGTCAATGTCAGGCCGCGGCCGAACTTCTTCCGAGCCTTGGCCAACTTCTCCGGCATCGAGGCATACAGTTTCTTGATCAGCTCGAGAGACATGCCCTAACCCCTTCTCTTGGAGTAATGAATTCAGTCGCCCTGCCCTGAGTCTCCACTATCGTACTTGTCTTTCGCATCTCTCAGCACTCAGCACTCATGACTCAGCACTATTTCAACGGAGGCACTTCCCGCCGCTTGGGCGCCGCGTAGTTCACCAGATAATCGAACAAGCGAATCAGCCGGCTGTCCTGCCGCTTCTGGTCCACCCAGTGCCCGATCAACCCGATCGTACGCGACAGAATGAAGAAGCCGTTCAAGCTGTCCACCGGGAAGCCGATATCGACGAGCACGGCCGCCATGGTGCCGTCGACGTTAAGGATCAAATTTTCCTTCTTGGCCGACGTGACCTTCTCGACTTCCAAGGCAAAGTCGAGATGCGGGGTTTTGATGCCGAGACTCTTCACGTAGCCGACCAATTCTTTCACCCGCTTGTCGGGATTGCGGACGCTCTTCACGCGATGGCCGATGCCGGGGACCGGGCCGACGTTCTTCTTCATGTAGCCGAGGAAATCATCGACCGACATCTTGTTGTCCACAGCATACTTGAACCATCGACCGGCATCCGTCACGGCGCCGCCGAACCGCGGGCCGATCATGATGAGGCCGGCCGCGACGGCTTGCGACATGCCGATCCCGGCACACGCCGCGATGATGGTCGTGAGCGCCCCGCTGACGCAGGGGCCGTGATCGGCGGACAGCATCATGATGCGCTTGATGATTTCCGCCTCTTGCTTGCTGATCAGCCGTTTGTCCCACAACAGGCCGATGACGTGCGGAATCTCGTAGCCCTTGTTGATGAGCTCTGACGCCGGGTAACCGTCATACAGTGGCTCGTCGCCGCGATCGTCGCTGATGGTCGTCTTGATCAGCGGGGCAATCGTTACCTCGCCGGCCTTCATCGCCTCATCCACCGTCTTCGGCAGCTTCGGCAAATCGGCAGGAGCCAAGTCGGGAATTGGGATGACCTGGCCGGATTTCACGAACTCTTCATACGTGGCCTTGATCGCCGGGCCCAACGCACCGAACGTGTCGGGAACGATCGCGCCCGCTTTCTTCAAGGCATCAGACTTGGAGCGTGCCGACCCTTCGCCCTTCATGCCTTCCTTTGCACCGGCATGCCCGAACTTCATCCCTTTGGGCAGACTCTCCTGACAGAAGCCGGAGACGACCGCAAGCAACTTGATCCGGCGCTTCTTCGCGCCGTACCATTCGGCCGCCCGCTCTTCCAGATCACCGCCCATTTCGCCGACGATCACCACGGCCTTCGTCTGCGGGTCTTGCTCGAATTTTTCCAGATAGCTCACATAATCGGTGCCGGGATAGGCGTCGCCGCCAATGCCGATGGCCGTCGTAATGCCGTCGGCAAATTGCGAGCAGATCCAAATGATCTCGTTGGACAGGCCGCCTGATTTCGTGATGACGCCGAAGGAACCCTCTCGGTAGAGCTTGCAGGCGACGAGGTTATCGAAGGCGCCGCCGATGACGCCGAGGCGGCACGAGCCGGCCGAGATGATGCCGATCGAGGAGGGACCGTTGAAAATCTTTTTCAGCTTGCGCGCGTGATAGCCAAGCAGCTTCGCGTCTTTCTCCGGCACGCCTTCGGTGATCATGGAGACGAGCTGGATCTTGGGATCGTTCAACGCTTCCATGCCGGCCGCAAGCGCGCGATCCGCGCCGATGTACACAAGGCTCGTGTTGATCTGGGGATGGTTGGTCGTGGCCTCCGCCACGTTCTTGTAGACCGGAATCGTCAGAAGCCCACTCCCGTAGGGCACTTCGTTCATCTTGCCGGCATCCGGCGGATAGACGAACGCGTCGACATTCAGCGGCCGCTTGATCATGTAGCAAAACTCGGCCATTCGGCGCGCCGCGTTCAGCCCCGCGGCTCCACCTTGAATGACCACGTGGGTGTCTTTGTTCGCCAAAATACTCATCAGGCTCTCCCTCATGAGGCTGCTGAAAACGGCCCCCGGCGGCGTTCTCGGTCGCGTGCCTCCTTGCGACGTAGCGCAAGGCTACGCCTCAGTCGCCACGCTCCCTGCGGCCTTGCCGGCGGGCCGTTTTGAGCAGCCTCCCATGTTGTCCTTATCGCTTCTGCAACGCCATGTCGACGATATCAGTCAGCGGCGTGTGACGGTCGTAGACGTGGATGTCGAACCCTTCGTCGCGCAAGGCCCGCATGGCGTCGAGGCCTTCCTTCTCGCGTGGACCGCCGCGGCGCACCCAAATTTTCACGCCGTTCAACTTGCCTTCGGCTTTGGCCTTGCGGAAGCCGTTGATGATGCCTCCGAAGGTTTTTTTGACATCTGTAAAGTTCGCGATCGCCCCGCCGACGATGATGTTCTTGATGCCCGGCAGCGAGCAGACCTTGTCGGTCAACACTTCGACCGCCCAGTCGGGTGGATCGCCCGAGTACTCGGCGTAGTTGGCGAGCTTTCCGCCCCTCGCCACGACGGCATCGGAATAGTAGACACTGGCGCCGCCGCCCGCAGGCAGCATCGCGGTATCGCCACCGGGAATTTCGATGAACTTGACCGAGCCCTTGATCTTCGAGTCGACCCCCATGACTTCCAACTCGTTCTTGGTGTAGGCGCGGCCGAACTCGGCGGCAAACGGGAAATTCCAATCGGGATGGCGGAATTTGGCGTCGGCGTCCAGCAGGGTCACGGCATCGAGCGCTACGAGTTCGCCGTCGCTCTCGCGGGCCACAACCGGGTTCACTTCCAAATACTGCGCGTCTTCATTGTCGAAGCACGCAAACATCTTGGCCGCGAAATCGGCGACCTTCTTGGCCAACGGCCCTGCAAATCCTGCTTCCTTCGCCAGCTTCTCCAAAGCCTCTATGGAAGGGACGCCGCCGATCTCTACACCAAGCTTCTTCACGCGATCCCAGTTGGATTCGACTTCGATGCCCCCGCAATTCGCCACGAGCACGTCGGCGCCCTCGCGCGTAGATTTGACCGCGACGTAGTATTCCTCCTTGTGAGGAACCATTTCGGAGACGATGACCTGAGAGACGGTAATGCTGCCGATTTGTCGGCCCAGCATCTCCTTCGCGGCCGCGACAGCGCCCTTCAAGTCGAGGCGGACCTTGACGAGCCCCAGCTTGAATCGGGACCCCAAGGCTTCGTGCGCCTTGACGACGAGCTTGGCGGTCTTGAGCCAGTCATTGACGTCACCGAGCTTTTGGAGCTCATCGGTGGACGTGACGACGACATAGTTTGGAACGGAGATTCCCCACTTCTTCATCAGCCCCATCCCGGGGCCCTCGAGCACCTTCGCCATGTGAACTGCTCCTTACGGTGAGAGTCTGGGCCGGAGAAAGAGTGGCCTAAGTTAGCGGATTTTCACGCAACACTCAATGCTCCAAAGGGACTAACGAGCAGAGGGAACAAAAGTCCTACTCGCGTTCCCGTCGGGTCCCAGACGGCATTGAGAAAGCCATCGTGCTCTTCGAGTCTAGAGAACTGATTTGAAGCCAGTCAAGAATAAAAATCGGTCAGAATCCCGTGCGTTAGCACGTAACACGATCAGGGTCGCTGGCAGCCAGGACAATAAAACGAGGTCCGTTCACCTGAGAGTCGCTTGATCGCTTTCTTACAACGTAGGCACGGCTGACCGGCCCGGTCGTACACGAGATGGGCACGCGCATATCGCCCTTCCGTGCCGTCCGGCGCGATAAAGTCACGGATGCTCGAGCCGCCCTCCTTGATCGCCTCCCCCAATACTTCCTGCATGGCCCGGTACAGCATTTCAATGCGCGAGGTCGTCAGGGCGCTCGCGACGCGATGAGGATGCAATCGAGTCCGAAAGAGGATCTCGTTCGCGTAAATGTTGCCAATCCCTGCAATCGATTGTTGGTGCATGAGCAACGCTTTCAGCCGTCCACGTCTTCCCTTGATCAGCCGGTGAAAGGCTTCGGGTGTCACAGTCAGCGGATCGCACCCAAAACGCCGGGCCGTGAAGCGGGCGAGCGCGGCGCGGTCGAGAAGGTACAGCCGTCCGAACCGTCGAGGGTTCCAATAGTACAGGCTGCGCTCCGCGGATCCCGCTAACGACAGCATCATGTGAGTGTGCTGGCTCAGCCGAGTGGGGGCCTGAAAGAGGAGAAGGCCGGTCATCCCGAGTTCCGCCGCCAGAAACCGCGTCTCGCCTCGCTTCGTGCAAGCCAGGATCACACTTTTCCCGCGGCGTTCGATGTCCGTGATCATGGAGCGCCGGTACCAGGCAAGCGAATCGCCGCCTTCGCGAATGATATCGTCCCGGCCGATCCAGACGCGATCAATCGTGGCCCCGAGGACCTTCGCCCGCAGCTGGCGCGCGACGACTTCAGCCTCTGGAAGCTCAGGCATGCTGCTGCTCCTGTCGGCGCAAATTTCTAATCAGTTGACGAAAGCAGTCAGTGACCGAGAACCGGAACGCATCCATGGAGGCGTAGTGACGACGAATCGTTCGTTGGTTTCGCGGCGATGGATGTGGAAACGAAATGACCTCCGGCTTTCGGTGGTCTCCCTCATTCGGCAACGTTTGGAGCGCCCGCTCCACCTGCCGAGCCGCGAGTTTGCCGACCGTAATGATCACGCATGGTCGTAGTGTCTGCAGTTCGCCCATCAAGTGACCCAAACAGGCATCCGCTTCTCGCTGCCGAGGAGACCGATTTGTCGTCGACGTCATTGACACCGCCGGATGACATTTGACCACGTCCGTCATGTAGAACAAGTCCTCAAGATCGCGATACCGAGAGTCGCCGATGTCTGAGAGCGCTCGGCGAAGAAACAAACCCGCGGGTCCCGTAAACCGGCGCCCGTTCCGCCAACTCCGATAGCCCGGGGCCTCCCCGACCAACAGGTAACCGGTCGCCGCACTCCCGTAGACGTTCCGATTGAATCGGCGCCACGGATCGAGGGTGGGACACCGTGTACAAGATTCAATGCCTTGTTGAACGGTCAGCAGGTCGCGGAATGGGACGCCGGAGCGACGGGAAGCGGCACGCAAGTGACCACGAGGAACAGAGGCGGCGGTTCGGCAACGGCTCATTCGAATGTCGGCCGAGTCTCTCGATCGCCTTGATGATCCCTTCCACTCCGGCAAGCGACAGGGCACCCGGAGGTTGGGCTGCCAGTATACGGCATCCCGACGAGACAACAGAAGTAGGGGATGATGCCCCCAGTCGATCACCGTTGCGCTGCAAGAATTTGTACCGTTATACTCGCGTCGGAGAACGGAATCATGAGCCAAGTTCCAATTGAAGACATTGAATCAAGGCTGGGCGCCGTACGGTGCGCGATCTGCAAGGGAAACTCGTTCGGCATCGATCGCCGTACCTTGCAAAGCGACGGAGAATGCAAGGGGGTCTGCCTGAAGTGCCGATATTCCTTTCCGGTTCACACGGACATGGAATTCTATACCCGCACCCAACCCGACATTCCCTATCATCTGAAAACTATTCCATGTCCCAAGTGTCAGCACCATGGGGTCACGCTGGATTTCCGCATCGTGATGTCGGTTCGGGAAGCGTATTACTTCGTGACGTGCAACGCGTGCGGTCATCGTTTCCCTGAAAGATCGTCGCTCGAATCGTTTGAATAGTAGGACGCATAGCATTGCCGGGTCGCCGGGTGTATACTGCGCTTATGAGCGATACGCCTCAACAACCGGACAACCCCGTCTCTGATCCGCAATCGCCGCGCGAGGACAAACGCCGACCCAAATCGATTCCGCTCGTTTCGGTGCCCAACGATGCGGAGCTGATGGCCGAGGAAATGGCCGAACTCTTCGAGGAAGACAAGGTCACGCATCAGCACGGGAGCAGCGAGCCGGAAGCCGATTAGCGGGCGACTCGAATCACCTCCACCTGACTCGTCGATCCGATCCGCCCAAGCCGCCTGTCCGTCGGCGTCTTTTTCCATTCAATGTCCTGAACTCGCACGATCGCGCCGCGGTGCCATGCATCGAACGCCGCATTCGCGGCTGAGCGGGCTCGATCGAGACGGCCGATCTCCGGTCGTCCCGATTCATGACAGAGCCAGGCTCGCGTATCGCCCTTCAATCGGCGCAGCTCGCTGACGACGCGGTACACGTCTTTCTCGTTCGGGACGATACGGCGACCATCCTTTCGAAGGATCAGATAGGAGAACTTCAACGCGTCCTTGATGAACCCGACTGCTCGATCGATCACGGTAATCCAGGGGGGTCGGATCCATGGCCGCTCTTCATGGCACCAGTCATCCGGGTTGACAAGGGCCGGGCACGATTGGCGGTGAAGACACGGACTATAGACAGAGGCGAGGCCCAATCGCAGCAGTCGGTCTCGAACGCTGTGCAGATCGCGCGCGATCGGCCGGAGGGCCGGTTCAAGCACGATCAGGGTTCCGTGCGGTGCCAGCCGGTCGAGCACCGTGGTCATCCATTCGGCCCGCCGCTCCACGCGATGCTTTGAATCGATGTACAGCTCGTTCAACACGTTCGCGACGAGAATCAGATCATACCGAGGTGTGGCGATCTTCCGTATCCAGTTGGACTTTTCCAGATCGCCCTCTACAAGCGAGAGTGCCACATGGGGCTTGGTTTCGGTCGCGCAATATTGCTCACACAGCCGTTGAGCCTCGGAGAGCGCCGCTCGACGATCGACGGCCTCTATCAGGCACGAGAGGCCCAAGTTGGATTGGCAGAGCCAATCGGCCACTGCGAGGATTCCCGTTCCGGGTCCTCCGCCAAGATCCAACACTCGCAAGCAGTCCCCATCGGTCTGCAATGCGGGCATCTCATCGAGCAGGACTTGAAGCTTGGCGAGGTTCACGGGCAGGAAATAACTCTGATATGCCTGACGTAGCGAAGAATCCGTCAAATAGTCCGGCTTTGATGTCAGTCCCCCGCGTGTGAAGAGCTCGGATAAAGTCGACACCGCGCGACAAAGATCGCTGAATGCTTGACGGTCCTCCCGGAGGCGCTCCCATCCAATGGCCTGCGACAGAACGTTTAGAAGGGTAGGCGACAACTGGGTGATGCGGCCGGCGAACATTGACCCTACGAAACAGCGTGATGTATTCTGCTGACACAGAGAGAGGTTCAGCGATGACGGATGCCATCATGCAAGCCTATTTGGAAGTCGAGCGAGCCATGCATAAGTACACCGAGACGCTCGAACGTGAGGTGAACGCGCTGCGCAGCTCGGAGGCGGCGGACGCGACACAATTGGAGCGGATGGCGCACGGCGCGAGAGCGATGCGCGATAGCAGCATGATTTATCTCTCGTACGCCAAGTTCATCGCGTATGGCATGCCGCAGAGCGAAGAGTTGGTTCAGGACGATATCCAAACGTAACGTCTTATCGTAAGACGCGCAAAAATGAAGAGCCCATCCGGCTGACCGGACGGGCTCTTTTCGTTAGAAGACCGGACCGACTAGATGCTCCGCATGAAATGCGCGACCTCTTCGGGATCGACCTTCGCCCCCATCACCTGGGACATCGCCACGTTGGTCGATTTCTTTCCGGTCAAACCCGATTCGACCTCGTCCACGATCAACTCGACCGGCATCGACTGACCACCATACACACGCGGACCGCCGATGATCTTGGCTTTGGAGTAGCCATAAATCGCGGCCGCGACATCCTTCGCCAGCCAGCCGACGTAATTGAATTCGGGAATCACGATGAGCTTGGCCTTTGCACACAACTGCCGTAGCTCTTGGGTTGGGAACGGCCGCAGCGAGCGAATCTTGATCAGCCCGACCTTGATCCCCTTGTCGGCACACAGGCGAATGGCCTCGCGCGACTGGGCCACTGCGCTGCCGGAGGCAACCAAGATCGCATCGGCGTCCTCGGTATTCTCGGCGGTACACAGTCCGCCCATGTACTTATTGATGTACTTGCGTGACCGCTCCACGGCCGCCCACACTTCCTGCTGCCACACCGCATGGATGTTATAGGCCATGAAGTTGGACTTCTGGACGGGCGCATCGCGCGACAGACGCGCCGGCGGATTTTCCGCATCCAGCACCGGGACCGCGCCGCGCCACGCTTCGCGAGGCGGTAGCTTGATGCCCCGCTCCTGCATATGGACATACCCGCGCGCATGGGTCACGAAGAAGCCGTCGCATGCGACGCCGACCGGCAGGGTCACATCGTTCTTTTCACTGATGATGAACCCCTTCATGATGAAGTCGAACATGTCCTGCTGATTTTCGGCGTGGAACAGAATCAGCCCGCAGTTGAGCAGATAGGAAATCTCGATGTTGTCAGGCTGGATGGCCAGCGGCGCATTGACGACGCGGCAAGTGAACATGATCACGGCCGGAAGACGATGCCCAGGCCATGACGCGATCGGCTCGATGCCCCGCAACGTGCCTGGCCCGGCGGTCGCCGTGAAGCATCGAACGCCGGCGCGCGAGGCGCCCGCGATGGCGGACATCACACCGTATTCCTCTTCGCCACGGTAATATTCCTTCACGTAGCCTTCGCCATACAGCACCCCGATCAGCTGCATGGTTTCGCTCTGCGGCGTGATGGGATAAGCCACCGCAAAATCCACATTCGATCGGCGAACCGCTTCTTTGGCCGCCTCGCTGCCGGTAATGAACTCCCGCGTCCGTGGGGCCTCCAAGAACATATACTCAGGCGTCACGACGCGCTGCTTTTTCGCCTCGGCGTGAGGGTCCTTTTTAACATCACCCGTGGGTTTCGGCGCAGCGACCGCCGTAATCGGATCGCCCTGTGGATTGGTTTTGACTTCGGTTTCCAATGATTCACTCATAGTTCCACCCCTCTAACTAGAGTCATGCGTCGGCTACCTCTCGCTCTGCATGTGTTCTGCTCGGTGACCGAACGCCGCCGCGCTGGCGAGGCCGGAAGCGGTGGGCATGAACTCGAGCGGATTCGTGTGCGTTTTCCCCCCATGAACGCGCGCCTGCGTCCCGGTAAAACGGACATTCTCTCCGTTGTCCGGTAGCTTCAATCCCATTTCCTCGCGCACTCGCTTCACGATTTGCGCGAAGCGTTGCAGCTTGGCCGCATCGCAGTCCCGGATGGTGAGCATGGCATCTTCATGGCCTTGCTCGGCACACAAGGCACTCGTACAGCAGTTCGTGCCTGCCCGGATCATTTTCAGCGTGAGGTTGGCGTAATGGCAATGGACGCCGACAAAAATACAAGCTTCGATCTTGTTCCCCCAAATTGTAAGGTTGGGATGGTTGGGATTGATCACTTCCTCGTGGTCGATCTTGGGATATTTCGGCCGATAATCCGGCATCGGGATGATGAGCACATCGGGAATCTGCGCGGCAATCTCCAGCACGGCTTTAGCCTTCTCAATGGCGTGCTCGTTCCATGCCCACAACACGAGAGGCCCCGGGAAGATGGTGGCATTCGGGCTCGTCAGCATCACGCGGGCGATTTCTTCCATCGCCTTTTCTTCATTCGGTTCGAGGATTCCGTAGGCCAACGCCTGGCCCGGCTCCGGAAGCATGACACCCAACTGCGCGGCTGATGGCGGATGAAAGCCAGCAGGTCCGGGAACGATAATTCGCTCTTTCGATTGCTGCGTCGTCTGCACGCTCAACTCCCTTCTTCGAACTTACCCAAGGCTGGGACTGGTGAACAACGCGGTTGTCGTCTTCTCGCCGTAGATGACGTTGTCCGTGATCGCCGCCTTTGGCAACTGATCGATCATCACCATCTTGATCGCATGGTGCTTCGCCATGTTATCGCACACCCAGACGCACTGCGCGCATCCTTTGCAGCGATCCACCGCGACATAGGCCGCTCCGTACTTGTAGCCCTTATCCTTGCCGGCCTCGCTGTTATAGAGGATGGTGTTGGCCTCGGGGCAATACTGTGTACAGAGCTTGCAGCTCGTCTGCGCGCAGATATCAACATCGATATCGGCAACAAGATACATTGGATCCTCTCCCAGTAAGCAGCTAAATCGTCATGCGCGGGCCGCGGCGGCCTCTGCTTTCTTCGCAGCCTTCACCGCCTCGTCCCAGTGGTTGCTCGCCGCATAGTCCCACCCGGCCTTGATCACGGCCATGTTCTTTTCAATCAACTCTTGCTTCTTCTTGAACTTTCGCTCGACGACGCTGTCGAGCGCGGCCGTGCCGCCGGACACGACGAACCCCTTGCCGAGGAACCGGTCCTTAACGGCTTGCTCCAAAGATGCAAGGTTCGTGAGGCCGGTAATACAGCCGATGGCGCCCATCAAAGCCATGTTCGTCGCCAGATCCATCCCGGAAATCTCGAGAGACAGCTTGGTCGCCGGGAAATAGTAGAGCTTTGCGCGGCGCTCATCCAACTCCCGCTGGTTGTCCTTGTTCAAACGCATCGGCCCGTCAGAGTTGATCAGCGCAATCCCATCTTCCTTCAGGCCGAAGTAAAACGGCATCGTGTAGGACTTGCCGTGGGTGATGACCTGCGGGTGGAAGATAATGATGATATGGGGAAACGTGATCTCCCCGATCTCGTAGATCGGCTCATCTGACACCCGGACATAACTTTCCACCGGCGCCATCCGTTTCTCTGAGCCGTAGAAGGGCACGATGGTGCTCTCACCGCCGGCATTGATGACGGCTGTGCTGAGAATGTGCGACGCGGTCACGACGCCTTGTCCGCCGACTCCCGCCATCCGAATATTGAACCGCTTTGCCATCGCTCAGTCCTCCCTGTACGTCGGTCACTTAGGTCCGTGCATCACGCGCAGCACTCACCCTTGCGGGATGGCTGCCGCAGCGGCGGCCGGCTTCGGGAGGAACTCCTTGTAGCCATACCGCTCCGTCAAATACTGCTTGGCATCATCGGTGATGTATTCGGTAAACGCGTACCGATCATTCTCGACGTTCTTCGCGTCCTCCATCACCTTGTCCGTTGGGATGGCATATTCGATATTGCAGGAGGTGTAGGCCTGGATATACGTCGGACCGACCTCCCGTGCAATCAGGACGGCTTTCTTGATGACATTCTCGACGCGGCGCGGATTATTGGGCACAACCGTCGCTACATACGCGCAGCCTGACACTTTGGCCATCTCGACCATGTTCATTTTTTCGAACTTCTTGCCGAGCGGCGCCATCTTGAGGACTGCACCGCGATTGGTCATGCCGCTTTCCTGTCCCCCTGTGTTACCGTACACCTCGTTGTCCAACATGATCGTCGTGAATCGCTCTTTTCTGAACCAGGAATGGAGCACGCAGGAGAAGCCGATATCGGCCAAGCCTCCGTCGCCCGCCATGACGACCACGTCTTTGGGCTTATCACCAAACCGGAGCCGCAACCCGCGGGAAAGTCCGCTGGCCACACCATTCGTATCGCCATAGTTGCCGTAGACGAAAGGAATGGCGGCTTGCGAGAGGGCTAACCGACCGCACCCAGCCGTCCCCACCGTAATCGTATCCTCGGGATTGGGGAAGGAGATCATGGCCAGTCGAATGAAGAGAGTCATGGCGCATCCGGCACACATCGGGTGCTCTTCAAGAATTTCCTTGAAGCTGCCCATTTGGGAAACCGCGACTTTCTTCCCGAACGGACCATGCTCAACCATGTCCCGATATTCTTTCGGCATGAACTTTTCAAATCCCGGGGAAAACTTCACATAGTCGAGACTCATGGGCACCCTCCATTTCTCGGCTCGAGCCTCTCGTGCTGAGAGAGACGCTCAGCCGACCGAAAAATTCACAACTGATTCAGAAGCAAAGAGAATTTGAGTTGATGATCCTAACAAAGCGTTTTGATCTCTGTCAATGAAAAATCGACACGAGGTCAGAGCGGCACCGGCAAATCGTATAACGTGCAAGATGCTATTTCAACGCCGCAGAAGGCCCACGATTCACGAAAGAAGCCCTACCGCACCGGATCGCGATAGGCCATTGGTCCTAACTGCTTGGAATCCCAAAGCAGACTGCGCCTTAAGACTGTCGAGCATGTTGTGAAAACGCATTGCCCAAGCGGTCGTCGGCGGTATACAGTAGTCGAATGCCGCTGCGCGTCATCATACCGGGCGAGGATTGTGGAGATGAGCACTGCGGTGGGGTTCATACTCGCCCTCCCATTCCCGACGGATCGCCAAAATCGGAATGTCCGAAATTCATGAGCCACGGGCCGTGCGGGGGCGTACGGAAAGGCGGATTCTGCGAGGTCTACCCCGAGATGATGTGCCCTTGGGTCACGCTGTATTTCGAATTGGAAAAAATCGGCCAGGTTGAGTGGCTTAAGCAGGTGTAACGTGAAACGTGAACGAAAAACAACATTGGGTTACAGCGATGCCCATGCGAAGAGCGGCTTGAGCGCAAAGTTGCCGGACATCGAGACATGGCCGAATCAGTACAAGGGCTACGAGATCATGATCGAGATCCCGGAATACACCGCGATTTGCCCGAAGACCGGCCTCCCCGACTTCGGCACCATCCGGATCCGTTACATGCCCGACCATGCCTGCCTAGAGCTGAAGTCGCTCAAGCTCTACATTCACGCTTATCGAAACCTCGGGATTTTTTATGAGAACGCCGTCAACCGAATTCTTGCCGATGTGGTGACGGCCTGCCGACCGGTGTGGGCGACGGTCACGGGTGAATTCACCGCTCGGGGCGGTCTCAGAAGCGTCATCGAAGCGAAATATCCCTGATTCGCTGCCCTCTGCGCCTTCATTACTCTTTCTTGACAGCAGACCGACAGGGACTACACTTTTCACGTGTTTACGTTGTTTTATGTATCTAACCGTGGGCGCGGATGAATCGTCTCGTCATCCTCCTGATTATCGTAGCCGCTGCGGCATGGTGGTTCTGGGGCAGAACGATCGAGCCGGCGAAAGTCGTCCATGCGCAACTCGAAGCGATCGGCCACCACGACTACGAGCGAGCCTACGGCTACCTCTCCAGCGACGCGAAGCGCCGCATCTCACTTGAGGCATTCCGGGAGGCGGTGAACCAAAACGCGACCGTCGCAAACAACTACACCGCAGAGTTTCTGAACCGTGAAGTCAAGGACGGAGTGGTCACGCTCTCGGGGCAGGTCCGGTCGTTCAACAGCATGAAAACCCCGGTCACCTACGTCGTCGTCAAAGAGAACGATCGGTGGGTCATTCAAGACTATCGCTTCTGAAGATCGGCCCCGTTCTTTGATCCTGATGCCTCGTTGACTTCCTCTCTTCTTTCCCGGAACATTCCATTCATGGCCACCTACGCTATCGGCGACGTGCAGGGCTGTTACCGACAGCTAGAGGCTCTAGTCGAGAAGATTCAGTTCAATCCTGGGACGGACCGGCTCTGGTTCGTCGGTGATCTCGTCAATCGCGGCCCGGACTCCCTGGCGGTGCTCAAGTTCGTCAAAAGCCTCGGTTCATCGGCGGTCACGGTTCTAGGCAACCACGACATTCATCTGCTCGCCGTCTCGGCCGGGGTCATGCCGCATCGAGCGAAAGATACGTTTCACGACGTGCTGCATGCGCCGGACGCGGATGAGTTGATCGAGTGGGTAAGGAGTCGCCCTCTTCTGTATAGCGAAGACCGCTACACGCTCGTGCACGCCGGACTGCTGCCCCAATGGACCATTGCGGAAGCAGTTCATTACGCCGACGCACTTGGCGAACTGTTACGCGGCGACGAGTGCCGAGAGTTTTTGCGACTTGTCTACGATGGCACCGTCATCGAGCAGTGGTCGGAGCAGCTCCCGGCGATGGACAAGCTGAAAGTCGTGCTTGCCGCCTTCACACGGTTACGCGTGTGCTCCGCTGACGGTCGGATGAACCTCGGCTTTTCTCGGACACGGGCCGATATCCCGCCGGGGTACATGCCGTGGTTCGATGTGCCGGGACGCAAGAGCGCGGATTCGACGATCATCTTCGGTCATTGGGCGGCGCTGGGCCTGTACGTTCAGCACAACAGCATCGGACTGGACAGCGGGTGTGTCTGGGGACGGGCACTGACAGCACTTCGTCTTGAGGATCGAAGGATTTTTCAGATCGGTTGCGAGCAGGCGTCCCAAAGGGCGATACGGGTCACCTAGTCTACCGTTCTTGGTTCTTGGTTCTTGGTTCTCACTCCTCACAATTTGTTTGCCCTTCAACGTTCTCGCTGCTATCCTGTACGTTGTTTAACTAATCACAGACGCGGCATGCGAGTAGCGAACCGACACCACAACTGGAGGGACGACGATGGCACGCCACCTCTTGCTTGTCGAAGACGACCATGCATCGAGAGCGGCCGTCGAATCCGCGCTCGCGGCCACCGGCTACCACATCACATCTGTCGATTCACAAGCCGCAGCCAGGGCGATCGTCGATCGTGAACGGTTCGACGGGTTGATCCTCGACGTGATTCTTCCTGACGGCGACGGCGTGTCGTTGCTTCACCATATCCGCGCGACCCAGCCGACTCTGGCTGTTATCGTCGTCTCGGGTTTTCAAGAGCAGGCCCGAGAGACGGTCCACGACGGCGCGCAAGCCTTTCTCCTCAAGCCGTTTGACATGGGTCGGTTGAAGGATCACGTCCGGCGATGGATAGGCCCGCCGTAGCTCACAACGCCGATACCGCCCGCAGTCCCTCCGTTCTCTTTGCTCCCGCCGCAGCCGTCACGATAAGAGTCAGAGCTGCTCCAATGATCGCCATCGTCATGTCCTTTTGCGCATCCCATTCGTCGCCCTGCGTCCCCAAGTACGCTGCGCCGAGGGCCGGGGTCACGATCTGCGCCACCCACGACTCAATCACCTCAAACAACCCGCTCAGCGACGTCACCGCAAGAGCAGCACAAAGGAGCGCCCATCGCCGAGTGAGCCGTGCGGCGCGGAGAAACATTTCATACGCCGGATAGGCGAGGAGGAGGCCGAATCCCAGGTGGACGAGTCGATCGAAATGGTTCCGCGCCAAATCGAGCGCATCTTTGAGCCAGAAGCCGAAGGGGACTTTCGCATAGGTGTAATGCGCGCCCACGGCGTGGAGCAGCATGAATAGCGTGATGAGGAGGTAGGACAGATCCGAGAACGAGAATCGGCGATACGTGAACGCTAACAGGGCGACAAAGACGACCGCGAGGAGGTTTTCCAAGAGCCAGTCCTGGCGATCCACCGGATCGATGGCAAGCAGGCTCCACACGATCACATAGGCGGCGGCCAACAGCTGCAGCAGCCGACGCTCACGAAAACTTTGGCAGCGGATCGCCGTCGCTGCCGTGGTGACGGTCATGACGTCTCTTCGACAGCCTCCATCATCATGGCTTGCTCCTCGACTGTCTCATCGGCCGACCAGTCGGCAAGCTTCCGCGCCATGAACACAACGGCGACACAGAGCAAAGAGCCGTACATGGCCGCCGTCATATCCTTCTGCGCATCCCAGATGTCGCCCTGCGAGCCGAGGACGGTCAACCCCAACTCCGGTTTCACAATGCGCGCGACCCACGACTCGATAATCTCCCACACGCCGCTCAGGCCCAGGATCGTGATCACCGGCACATACCACAAGAGCCATCCCCGCAACCGTCCGACGGTGCGAAAGAACTCTTCGAGAGGATAGGTCAGCAAGAAGCCGAACGAGAAGTGCACGACGCGATCGAAATGATTACGGCTCAAGTGAAACGCGTCCTGAACCCACTTCCCCACGGGAACCTGAGAGTAAGTGTAATGGACTCCAATGGTGTGAAGGGTGAGAAACAACGTGATCAGCGCGTAGGAGAGAGCGGAAAACGGCGCGGTGCGATAGAGGAGTGCGAGTACCACCACCAGGACGACGGGCAGAATGTTGGCCGCCACCCAGAATTGACGATCCGTGGGCGTAATCGCCATCACCGCGGAGAAGGTCACGTACCAGGCGAGCAACGAGAGGACGAACCAGGGGCGTCGGGTGTTCACAAACAACCTCCTTTGAATTTTTGCCGCGACAGGAACCATCGGTTTGATCAACATGCCGGCAGGGGCGCGCCAGAGTTTCCCAACCGGCAGTATCCACGCACGTCGTCATACGGTGTCGCCCAGAGGCGACGTCGCATTGAATGCGAAAACCAGATGTGGGCAAGACGTGAAACGCAAAACGGTTAGTGGTAACTCTCAGCGTCGGTGGGGAACTTCCCTTGCTCCACTTCTTCCTGATAGCGGCGAAGGGCCTGAAGCGCATCGGCCTTGAGATGGGCGTACGGCTTCACGAACTTGGGAACAAACTGATCGAACAGACCTAGCAAATCATACAGGACAAGGACCTGGCCGTCACAATGCGGCCCCGCCCCGATCCCAATGGTCGGAATCGACAGCGTGTCGGTGATGGTGCGAGCCAGCGCCGCCGGCACGGCTTCCAACACCAACGCAAACGCCCCGGCTTCCTCCAATCCCTTCGCGTCTTCGACGAGGCGATCGGCCTTCTCCCGCTCCTTGCCCTGGACTTTGTAGCCGCCGAACCGATTCACCGACTGCGGCGTCATCCCGAGATGGCCCATGACCGGGATCCCAATCGACGTCATCGCGTTGACGCGATCGAGCACCGTCGCCCCGCCTTCCAGCTTGACAGCCGCCGCACCGGCTTGCACCAGCCGACCCGCGTTCCGCAGCCCCTCCTCGACGCTGATTTGATAGGAGAGGAACGGCATATCGGCAATCACCAGGGAGTGCTTGGCCGCCCCCGCCACCATGCGCGTGTGATAGACCATCTCATCGATCGTCACTGAGAGCGTGTCCCTTTTGCCCTGAACGACCACCCCCAGCGAATCTCCGACGAGAATGATATCGAGCCCGGCCTCCTCGATGATGCGGGTGAAGAGCGCGTCGTAGGCCGTGACGACGACCAGCTTCCTCCCCTTGCGCTTGCGCTGTTGAAATTCGGGGACGGTCATCGCGCCCATGTCCGTGGTCCGTCAAGCCAACGCGGCTTTGGTGAGAATTTCCGGGATACGGTCGATCGCCTTGATCGCCATGATGTGGACTCCGTCGCAGTGCGGGCGGATGGCGTTGATCGTCCGAACGGCGATCTCGACGCCGACGTCAAGGGCGCGCTTGTCGCCTGCCTGCCGCAGCTCATCGATCATCTCCTGAGGTACCGAGACCCCTGGGATGTTGGCGTTCATGAACTCCGCCATCTTCGCCGAGCGAAGCAGCAAGATCCCGGCGAGCACTTTGACCTTGAATCGGCGGACGGCTTGCATGAACGACGCAAACTGCTCCGGATGATAGACGGCTTGAGTCTGGAAGAATTGCGCACCGGCCTTGACCTTGGTTTCGAACTTCGCAAGCATCGGCCCGAGCGGATCGGCCTCCGGCGTGACGGCCGCGCCGATGAAATAATCGGTCGCGCCGTCCAGCTTGTTCCCCGCGAGATCGCGGCCCTGATTCAAACCTCCAACCATCTGCATGACTTGGACGGAGTCGAGATCGTACACCGGTTTCGCGTCCTTGTGATCGCCCACGGTGGGATAGTCGCCGGTCAAGCAGAGGATATTCCGGACGCCGAGCAGGTGCGCCCCGAGCAGATCGGACTGCATGGCAAGCCGGTTCCGATCGCGGCAGGTCATCTGCATGACAGGATCATGTCCCATCTCATACAGTAAGCGGCAGAGGGACAGTGAACTCGCCCGCATGACCGCCGCCGTATTGTCGGTCACGTTTACGCCGTTGACCCGACCCACGACGCTCTTCGCGTTCTCCAGGATCGCCGACACATTGGTCCCCTTGGGGGGGTTGTACTCGATCGTCACCGCAAATTCGTTGCGGTTCAGGACGTCTTTGAGCCGTCGTGGTCCATTGCCCATGGGAGGTCTCTTATCTACCAAGCCCGGCCACGCGCTTGGCCGACTCAAGAGTATTGTCCAACAGCATGGCGATCGTCATCGGCCCCACGCCACCAGGTACCGGTGAGATCCAGCCTGCCCGTTCACCGACCGGGCCGAAATCCACGTCACCCACGAACGTGCCGTCATCCAGCCGATTGACGCCCACGTCGATGACCACCGCGCCCTGTTTCACCATCTCGCCCGTGACGAACTTGGCCTTCCCGATCGCGACGACAAGAAGGTCCGCCTCACGACAGACGGCCGGCAGGTCTTTCGTCTTCGAATGGCACACGGTGACGGTGGCGTGGCGGTGCAACAGCAGCAAGGCCGCGGGCTTCCCGACGATGTTACTCCGCCCCACGACGACCGCGCGCTTGCCTTCGATCGCCACGCCGGTCGAGTCGATCATATGAATGACGCCTTTTGGCGTGCACGGCACAAAGGTCGGATTCCCTTCCACCAGCCGGCCGATATTGCAGGGGTGGAACCCATCGGCATCCTTCGCCGGCGACACGGCATCAAGAATGACCTTGCTGTCGATATGTTTGGGAAGCGGGAGTTGGACCAGGATCCCGTGAACCTTCGGATCGGCGTTCACCTTCTCGATCAACGCGAGCAGCTCCGCCTGGCTGGTCGAGGCCAGCAACTTGTGTTCATCGACATAGATGCCGGCCGCATCGCACGCTTTCTGCTTGTTCTTGACGTAGAGCTTCGAGGCCGGATCATCGCCCACGAGAATGGCGGCCAAGCCCGGTCGAACCCCGGTTCTTGCGACCAAATCCGCGACGTCCTTGCCTATCCGCTCGCGAATCGTTTGCGCCAAAGTTTTGCCGTCGATGATCTTGGCCGCCACAATTCCTCCTCTTGCAAATCGCGCTTACCGCCGCCCGGACGCACGACTACTTGCCCGCGCCCCGCCGCCCGTTGAAAGCAGTGAACGATACCAGGGGATTGAAAACTGCGTCAAGCTGAGGCGATTGTGTTTAACTTGACACCACTCCACGTTTCGTGTTAGGCTGCCTCCAACAAAGGAGAGCCGCCATGACGACCAAGCCGACCATGACCTTGACCGGGCTGATGGAACGGTTCAAAACGGAGGACGCCTGCAAGGCGTTCTTGCGTGCGATGCGTTGGCCCAATGGCGTCCGCTGTCCC
Organism: Nitrospira sp. Vd2; assembly: GCF_979581665.1. Lineage (NCBI taxonomy): Bacteria > Pseudomonadati > Nitrospirota > Nitrospiria > Nitrospirales > Nitrospiraceae > Nitrospira > Nitrospira sp. Vd2. Next base: position 343,153 of record NZ_CEFZSK010000011.1, read on the forward strand.
CGTTGCCAGAATGACAAGGTCTATGAACTGAAAGGCAAGCGGGCCTTTCATTGGGTCTGCAAGCACGCGGACTGCGGCGGACGGAACGGCTATCGCTTCTCCGTCATTACTAAGACGATTTTTGAGAACACGAACTATCCGCTGCGGACGTGGTTTCAGGTCATCTACTTGATGAGTCAGAGCAAGAAAGGCATGAGCGCGCTTCAGATTCACCGGCAGATCGGCAGCGGGGACTACCGGACCGCCTGGTATATGTGTCACCGCATCCGGGCCGCAATGAAGGACAGCAGTTTCCCGAAGCTGATGGGTGAAGTTGAAGTCGATGAAACCTACATTGGCGGGAAGGATAAGAACCGCCATCGAAAGAAGCGGAGCCACTTGGCTGGCATCACTGGCGGAAAAGTCGGCGTAATCGGGGCCATTGCCAGAAAGGGCAATGTCGTTTGCCAGGTCATTGAAAACACCGACCGTCTCACGTTGAACAACTTTGTGCGCCAGACGGTGAGTGAGCGAGTGTCGCTGGTGGCGACGGATGAGGCGGCAGGTTATTCGCGACTGAATCGAGAATTCCCGCACCAAACGGTTAATCACGCTGGTGGCGAGTACGTGCGCGGCAACGTCCACACGGCCAACCTCGACAGCTTTTGGAGCCTGCTGAAGCGGGGCGTCATCGGCACCTACCACAAGGTCAGCAAGGACTATTTGCCGCTGTACCTGGCGGAGTTTTCGTTCCGGCACAACAACCGGAAGAACGCAGATATTTTCACGACCGTCGTAGCAGGATGCTGAGGACGCCCCCGGTGCGGCGTTCTCAGATGAAATACGAGGCGAAAGGCGTGCAGTTGTCGTTGCCGATGGAGGTGTCATGCCGAAGGCCAAACCGGTCTCGCTCTTCCCGCTAACCTTCGAGGAGGCAATGAAGGCGCTCGTCAAGGTTGATCCAGAGAAAACCAAAAAGCCCCAAACCAAAAAGGAAAAGAAGCCAAAGAAATAAAAGCCTTATTTCTTTACAACTCTGAAAGGATGGTACGAGTAAATCCGGCTCTCCCTGAAGCTAATGAAGCCTTGCCACCCGCGCTTCGCTTCTACCTTTATCCTGATTCGCAAAAAATCTCCCTTTACCCTATTGTAGGCAGGCGAATACCATAGATCGACGCCACCCGCCTGATCCAATCCAGCCTTCCACGAGAATCGTGGACTAGGAATATCAAGGTCCTCAGCGCTTGTAATTTCTATATCGTCCGTATCTGCATCAGATCGAGGGTTCTGTAGATGATTCTTGTCAATAACGAATCGTATGTCTGCATGCTCTATCGAAACCTTCCGCTCCGCTCGTACCATAACGTCGATGAACTGGGTTCCAGTCGGCACTGCCCAAAAGTCCGTAATGTCACTTAATCTATGATTGTCGCGCCTAAAAAAGACAGTATATGAATGCTTCTCCATCCATTTTTGCCAAACCCACTTTAGAGCAAAAAAGACGCTAACAATTCCGCCGCCCGCAATACCGAGATTTTGAAAAACGTTACTGCAATTAGGATCAACGAGAGAGACTGGCAACTGAGAAAGGCATAGCATCGTGAACCCCCACACAAATAGAATGCGCCAATTCATAGCGCACCTCTGTGTAGGGTGTCAAGTTCAACACAATCGCCAGTTCCTTGACACCCCATCCAAGGGTCCAGTACGATCCGAGCAGGATCGGAAGTGCCGTTCGCGAGTCCTCCCCCGACGACTCACCCTTGAGTGATTGGATGCGCCATCCCGTCAATCGAATGTCCCCTCGAGTGCTGATCGCGGTCTGTTTTCAGTCGGCAGTCGCAAGCTTACTCATGACGGCTGCTCCGGCAGCCGCGGCGCAGGTAGAGGGCCTCAGCACGCCGCAGAGTTTCATCGCTGATCCGTCGGGTCGGTTCTACTTCATCTCCAACATCAACGGAGACCCGGATATCAAGGACAACAACGGCTTCATCACCAAACTGGATCAGTCGGGGAAAATCGTCGTTCAGCGTTTCATCCATGGAGGAAACGGAACGACCCTCCATGCGCCGAAAGGGATGGTCATCGTCGACCATACGCTGTACGTGGCCGATCTTGAGGCCTTGCGAGGATACGACACGGAAACCGGGAAGCCGGTCGTCACGATCTCGTTCGACGGGGTAAGGGGCGACGCGAAGACAGCCGTCGCCTTGGCGGACGTGGCGTACGATGGCGGCCACCTGCTCTATGCGAGCGACACGGAAGCCAACACCATTTATCGGATTGATCTGACCCAGCAACACGCCGTCTCGGTGCTCGTCCGGGCAGCGGCATTAGCGGGTCCCGCCGGGATCGCGTGGAATCGCAAAACCGGCAGGCTCATCGCCGTCAGTTGGCATAAGGGGAAGATCGTCGAAGTCGCGCCGACCGGCGCGATCCACGAGTTGGTGTCGAATTCGTTTTTTTCGTCCCGCTTTCATAATTTGAGCGGCGTCGACTTCGATGAGTGGGGCAGCATGTACGTGTCCGACTTTACGGCCGGCAAAGTCTGGCGGATCAGACCCGATCTCAAGTTCGAAGTGATTGCCGAGTTTCTCGACTCGCCTGCCGATCTCGGCATTGATCGCACCAACCATTTGATCCTCGTGCCGTATCACTATGGGAATGCCGCGGAGATCAATGGCCTGGAGCGGCCCAATACCGGCGGGTCGAAGAAAAGCCGAAGTCTCGCCGACTACGGGTTGGATTGGATCAAGAAAGAGCCGGGCCAATGAGCAAGTGCAGTTATTGCCACGAACGGAAGGGGAAGCGGCCATGCCCGGCCTTGGGCGGTCAGATTTGTAGCGCCTGCTGCGGCGAGCATCGATTGGCTCATATTTCGTGCCCGGCCGATTGCGTGTATCTGGATACCAACACTGCGTATCAGCAGAAGCGGGCCGGCGAACGGTTCGCCGTCGAGCGCCGGGACTTCTACAAGAGTCTCTTCGAACTGGGCGGTGAACCCGCCGCCGCGCTCTTTAATCTGATCGAGATGCTGAGCTACAGCTACTTCCATCGTCGCCACGATGGCGAGGATGCCGAGGTCGTGGCCGGTGTCCAGTCGCTGCGCCGCACGCTCAGCCCGCTCCACATTCCCTCCGGCCCTCCGCCGGCCTTCGGTGAGCGACTGAAAGCCGAGTATCAGGCCTTCGCAAAGCAGCAAAGCGAGGCGGGCGGGCACGCGACACTGGACCAGCAAACCACGATGGAGGTCCTCGACCGAGTGCTCAGCTTCGTCAACACGGTGTCCGGCGGGGCGCTGCACTCACGAAAATTTCTGACCTCGGTGGTCGGCTACATCAATACGTACCATCCGGAGATCGCCGAGCACTTGAGTAAAGAGATTGATGAAGGCGGTCGCATCATCGTGCCGGGGCAGACGCCCTCGGACGCGATTATCCCACCGGATCAATTCTCGATGCACCGACACGACCCGATCCATCGGCACGCCTAATCGCCGGGTCTCATCACGCCGCTCGGCCACTCTTCCCTATTCCGCAATCGTCACCGTCATCTCGATGCGTTCCAGCGGATTGTCCCGTGCGTCGCGCGGTTGATTGACGATCTTGTCCGCCACCCCCAAGCCTTTCGTGATCTGCCCGAAGACGGTGTACTTGCCGTCGAGGAATGGTGAATCCTCGACGACGATGAAAAATTGTGAGCCGGCACTGTCGGGATCATTCGCCCGGGCCATCGACACAATGCCGCGCTTGTGCGGAATGTCGTTGAATTCCGCCTTGACGCTGTGGCCCGGCCCGCCCATCCCATACAGTTCCTTCTTGTTCGGGTCCTTGGTATTGGGGTCGCCGCCTTGGATCATGAATCCTGGGATGACACGGTGAAAAATCGTCCCGTTATAGAATCCGGACTTGGCGAGCTTGATGAAATTTTCGACGTGCTTCGGCGCTTTTTCCGGGAAAAATTTCATTTCCATCTCGCCGAACTTTGTCTTGATGATCGCGCGGGGTCCCTTCTCCGTGCCGGCCGGCGGGGCCGCCGGCTTGTCCGCCGCGAATACCAAGGCTGCGCCCATAACGACCACGACGCCCACAACCATTGAGGTGTATGCCCAGTGACGATGCTGCATGCTTCCTCCTTGTCGTCCCGCTAGCAACTGGTCCCGGGGTTGGACTGGGTCAGCGCCTGCTTCGCGGCAATCTGTTCCGCCTCTTTCTTACTTCGGCCGACACCGACACCGAGCACGTCGCCACGGACGGCCACGTGGACTTCAAACGTCTTCTGATGATCCGGACCGCTTTCCCGCACAATCGCATACTGGGGAAGCGTCTCATATGTCTTCTGACACCACTCCTGGAGTCGAGTCTTGTAGTCCTGCACCAATCCCTGACCGCCGCCACCCTGCAATGCTTGAAACTCCTCGTCGAATGCCCGGTGGATGAACTCTCGTGCCGGCTCCAATCCTCCATCGAGATAGACCGCGGCGACGATCGCTTCCAGCGTATTCGCCAGCAGCGACGGCTTCTCGCGGCCCTGCGTCAACTCCTCGCCTCGCCCAAGCCGAAGCAACGGGCCCAAATCCAGCCGACGAGCGGCAGCGGCAAGCGACGCCTCGCTCACGAGACGCGCCTTGAGCTTCGAGAGCTCGCCTTCCGCCGACTGGGGAAACATCTGCGCGAGACGCTCGCTGACGACCAGCGTGAGCACCGCATCGCCCAGAAACTCCAATCGTTCGTTGTGCTTTCGATGCTTGTGCTTCAGCTCATTGACGTGCGATTTGTGGGTCAGCGCTTCATCGAGTAACGCAAGCTCTCGGAATGCGTATCCGACGACCTGTTGCGCAAATTCGGTCGAAGGCTGTGACATGAGGAAGTGCGGTGGTTAGGCCGAGAATTTCTTGAAGATGAGGCAGGCGTTCACGCCGCCAAAGCCGAAGGAATTGGACATGACCGCGTCGACGGCCGCCGAGCGGGCGTGGCCGGGCACGTAGTCGAGGTCGCACTCGGGGTCCGGCTGCTCGAGATTGATCGTAGGCGGCAGGATCCGGCGATCAATAGCGAGGACGCTAAACGCCGCTTCAATCCCACCCGCCGCCCCGAGGAGGTGGCCGGTCATGGATTTGGTCGAGCTGACGGGAATCTTGTATGCGCGTTCCCCGAAGACCCGTTTGACAGCCTGCGTCTCGATTTTATCCGCAAAGGTCGATGTGCCGTGCGCGTTGATGTAGCCGATCTGCTCTTTGGAGAGTCCCGAGTCTTTGATCGCCAGTTCCATACACCGCACAGCGCCCTCGCCGTCATCGGGGGGCGCGGTGATGTGGTAGGCGTCGGCATTCATGGCGTACCCGAGGACCTCAGCGTAGATCTTCGCGCCGCGTTGCCTTGCGGTATTCAGCTCCTCCAAAACGAGAATCCCCGCGCCTTCGCCCAAGACGAACCCGTCACGGTCACGATCGAATGGACGACTGGCCCGAGCGGGGTCGTCGTTCCGTCGCGAAAGCGCCCGGGCGGCGCCGAAACCCGCGACGCCCAGAGGTGTCACGGCGGCCTCTGCGCCACCCGCCACCATGACATCGGCATCACCCCGCTGAATCAGGCGGAAGGCGTCCCCGATGCAATGGTTCCCGGTGGCGCACGCGGTGACGGCACACGAGTTGGGGCCCCGCGCCCCGAGCCGTATCGCCACTTGACCGGACGCCAGATTGATGATGACCATCGGGATGAAGAAGGGAGAGACGCGGTCGGGGCCCTTGTCCTGCAGCACCTTGTAGTAGTGTTCGATGGACGAAAGTCCGCCGATTCCCGACCCGATGTAGACTCCGACCCGCGTCGCGTTCTCCTCCGTCACCTTCAAGCCCGCATCATCCACCGCCATCTGACTCGCCGCGACGGCAAAGTGAATGAAGAGATCCATTTTCTTGATCTCTTTCTTCTCGATGAAGGCGGCCGGATCGAAGTCCTTCACTTCGGCGGCGATTTGCGTGGAGTAGGCGGACGGATCGAACCGCGTAATCCGGCCGATGCCCGATTCGCCGGCGCACAGCGCCTTCCACGTCTTCTCTAGGCCGATTCCCAACGGGGTAACCAAGCCGATCCCCGTCACGACGACCCGTCTTGTTGGCGTCTCCCGCATCGCCACCGTCGCCCTACACCTTCTCTTTAATGTACTCCATTGCCTTTCCGACCGTCAGGATCTTTTCGGCATCTTCATCCGGGATTTCGATGTCGAACTCCTCCTCGAAGGCCATGACCAACTCGACGGTATCCAGAGAATCGGCGCCGAGATCATCGACGAACGATGCCTCCGGCACGACTTCCTCCTCATCCACCCCGAGTTGCTCGGCTATGATTTTCTTGACGCGGTCCTCAACTGCCATGGGTTTCTTCACCTCCTCCATACGTCCTCCTCGTCATTCGCTTCATCGCCTATTCCGTCGCCTAGCAGGCTGTTGAAAAACGATTTCTAACATTCACATTCAACAATAGTTCACATGACAACGTGGCTTCAGAATAGCGTGCAGGATGTCCAAAAAGGCCGTCCGTTTCACCCGCCCGCCCCAGGCGCGCCAAGACGCGCCCCTTCCCGGCCAAGGCCGCAGCAAGGGAGGAGGCGAGGCGTACTCCGGTTTGTACGTTGAGCCTCTGAGCGATGCGAGAACGAAGCTGGCGGCCTTTTTCAACATCCTGCTAGTGTCCTGT
>NZ_CEFZSK010000012.1:0-69218 GCF_979581665.1 Nitrospira sp. Vd2
CCCCCCCAGATCCGCGAAAATCCGCGCCGTTGTTGGGGCTTGTTTCACTCAATATGCCGCTAGCGTTTGTGCCAGCGGCGCGAAACGGTATGACACCGTCGCCGTGGCTCATATCAGCGAGACGCGGACAGGCCGGATCCCTAGGCTCTGTTCCCTTCAGCGATGATCGAATAACTCGAGGCTTCGTCTTCCCGGCTATGAAGGTCGGGATGTTCACCCCAAAGGAGGTTGTATGCCAACAGAAACTGCTCAGGAGAACCGTCAGACCACTGCCCGCGAGACGCAGACGCCGCCGACTGCTGCTGCCGCCGGTCAGCAGGTCCAAGCACGAATTCGTTGGGATGATTCCAATCTCAAGAGTTCGTACGCCAATGTGTGTAACGTCTCGAGCACCCGCGAAGAGATCGTGTTGTCCTTTGGCATCAATCAAGCTTGGGAGCGGCAGAATAATGAGATCATGGTACAGCTTACGGACCGTCTCATCCTAAGTCCCTTTGCCGCGAAACGGCTGGCGGGGCTTCTGAATGGCGTCATCAGCGAGTACGAAGGCCGATTCGGCCAACTGTCCGAACCGCAACCAGCGCGACGGTAAGCGACTGTCTCGCGCATGCTGAGAGAATCATCAGTCGGCATCCCAAGCGGCCCGGCATCCTATGCCGGGCCGCCGCCGTCCGACGATATCGACTCGCTGCTCTGGGCAGAGTTCGCAGCGGCCGAGACCATCGAGGGATTCTGTCGAAGCTGGCTCGCGGTCCAGTGTCGTCAGCTCTCCGATATCGTCAGTGGCCTTGTGCTTCTCGGCCCTGCCAACCGAGGGCCGTTCAAACCCGTCGCAATCTGGCCTGACGCTCAACGCAGCATGAAGCATTTGGCGCCGGCCGTGGAACGCTCGCTCGCTGAGCGTCGTGGTCTCATCCTGCCGGTTGACAGCGCCTCAGAAGGAGGGGCGCCGTCCACCTGTGCTGTTACCTACCCTCTCGAAGTGGACGACGTGCTGTTCGGCGCGGTTGTGCTCGAAACACCGGCTGCCGCGCAAGCACAACAGAACATTGTCCGGCAGTTGCACTGGGGATGCGGATGGCTCGTCAACACGCTGATGCGCGAGGGCGTTCGGTCGCGTGATTCCGTACGCCAGCGGTTACAAGTCGCACTGGAGGTGGTCGCATTGGCCGCCAGTGAGAACCGGTTTCAGGCTGCGGCGATGGCGTTCATCACGGCGATCGCCACACGTCTCAGGTGCGATCGCGTCAGCCTTGGATTGATCAAACGAGGCCGAGCGCGCGTAAAAGCGGTGTCCCATAGCGTCCAGCTCAAGAGCCGAACAAATTTGCTGCGGATGATTGAAGTTGCGATGGACGAGGCGCTCGATCAGGGGATGAGCATCAGGTATCCCGCGGGCGACGTACCCATGATCGTCCGTCACCATGCTGAGTTAGCTCGTCAGCATGGCGTTGCCGTTTGTACCGTTCCACTCATGCAAGGCGGTGCGGCCCTCGGCGCTTTGACGCTCGAACGGGCAGCGGACATGCCCTTTGACGAGGAGACCGTCCTGCTGTGCGAGGCCGTTGCAGGGCTGGCAGGACCACTACTCGAACTTCATCGCCGCGATGATCAGTGGATTGGGAAGAAGGCCGTTGAAGCGGCCAGTCGACAGTGTGGCCGCCTGTTCGGGCCAGGACATTTAGTGCTCAAGCTCGTGACAGGCACGGTCCTCGCTCTCATGATCTTTTTTGCGGTGGCCAAGGGGGATTATCGCGTGGCGGCGAAGACGATTCTTGAGCCGGCCGTCAAGCAGGCAGCGGTCGCCCCCTTTAACGGCTACATTCGACAGGCGCCGGCTCGCGCGGGCGACGTCGTCCGTGACGGGCAGATGCTTTGCCTGCTCGATGACCGGGATCTCAGACTCGAGCGTGCGAAGTCATTCAGTAAACATGAAGAGCTGCTCAAGCAGTACCGACAAGCGATGGCCGAGCTGAAAAGCGCGGATGTTGAGATCCTCACCGCTCAGATTGATCAGGTCGAAGCCGAGCTGGCCTTACTCGATGACCAGTTGGCGAGGACAAGAGTTGTGGCTCCCTTCGACGGCATCGTAGTCAGTGGAGATCTCAGCCAATCGCTCGGCGCGCCGGTGGAGCGTGGGCAAGTCCTCTATGAGGTTGCGCCGTTAGAGGCGTATCGTGTCGTCCTGAAAGTCGACGAACGGGATGTCGCCGATATTAAACTCCAACAATCCGGCACGCTCGTGCTGTCCGCATTTCCGAATGATTCTTATGCGTTTCATGTGGTGAAACTGACGCCGGTGTCCACCGCAAAGGAAGGGAGGAATTTCTTCCGAATGGAAGCCAAGCTCGTTCACCATGACCGGCGGCTGCGCCCCGGCATGGAGGGGGTGGGCAAGATCGACGTGGATCGCCGGCTGTTAATTTGGATTTGGACCCACGACATCATCGATTCGATTCGACTCGCGATCTGGACCTGGTTGCCTTGATCTGTCTTCTCAATGCCTAACCGTCCTCTTTTCAGTAGCTCCTGGTATCGGGTGGCGGTGCTCAAGCCGCGTCTTCGACGGCATGCTCTGATCCATCGCCACAGTTATCGCGGCCAGACGTGGTACGTCTTGCAGGACCGTGCGACCGAGCAATTCCATCGGTTTTCCCCCGCCGCCTATGCTGTCATTGGGCTGTTGGACGGACGGCGGACGGTGCAGGAGATCTGGGAGCACTTGCAGGTGAGGATGGGCGATGACGCGCCGACTCAGGACGAAGTCCTACAATTGCTCGGTCAGTTGCATACGAATGACGCTATGCAATGTGAAACATCGCCTGATACGGACGAACTCTTGCGCCGGTTCGAACGTCATCAGCGTCATAAATGGCGAAAGCGGCTCTTCAGTGTGTTTTCCTGGCAATTCCCACTTCTCGATCCCGAGCGTCTGCTCACGTGGTTCGCGGCTCTCATCAGGCCGTTGTTCACGTGGACTGGCCTGATCCTTTGGCTGGCAGTCGTCGTGCCAGCCATCCTGCTGGCGGCGTCGCATTGGGCAGAACTATCCGAAAACGTACTGGAGCGAATCAGCACCCCGCAGAACGTGATGCTGCTGTGGGTCCTATTTCCGTTTATCAAGATTCTGCACGAGCTCGGCCATGCCGGGGCCGTGAAAGCATTTGGCGGTGAGGTCCATGAAATCGGCGTCCTGCTGCTTGTGTTCACGCCGGTTCCGTACGTTGATGCCTCGGCGGCCTGGGCGTTTCCGAATAAATGGCAACGCGCGGTCGTCGGATTAGCGGGCATGGCGGTCGAGCTGGTGCTTGCGGCCCTTGCTATGTACCTGTGGGTGAGCACGGAACCCGGGACGGTACGAACGCTCGCGTACAATACGATGCTTGTCGCCGGTGTCAGCACGGTTCTCTTCAATGCCAACCCGCTGTTGCGATTCGATAGCTATTACATTCTCTCCGACGTGCTGGAGATTCCCAACCTCCGCCAACGGGCCACCAAGTATTTCGCGTATCTGACTGAACGGTATCTGTTCGGCCATCCGGAGAGCACCGCGCCGACCTCGACGGGCGGTGAACGAGTCTGGTTCGTTCTCTTTGGTATCGGGTCCTTCATCTATCGAGTGCTCGTCACGGTCACCATCGTCTTTTTCTTGCTGGACGAAGTCTTTTTGGTTGGCGTGTTGTTTGGGATTGTCACCATTGTGCTGTGATGACTCGTGCCGCTCTTCAAAGGGATCGCCTATCTGTGGAATAGCCCGCGTCTGCAGGAAATTCGGCCTCGTGCCATGGCTGTGAGCGCAGCAATTGTCGCCGTCGTCGTCGGCATCCTGAGCGTCATCCCGTTTCCCTTTCGAACACGTGCCGAAGGCGTCGTGTGGATCCCGGATGAAGCCTTCGTGCGAGCGGGGACCGAAGGTTTTGTCCGTCAAATAGTCGCCCGGCCAGGCGCCCAGGTGGCCCGTGGGGACATCGTGGTCGTCACTGAAGACCCGCAACTCTCCACCGAAGTGGCAACGCTACGGTTTCGCTTACGGGAAATCGACGCACGGTACCGGGACAAGTTTGCACAGGACCTCGTCAAGGCTCAGCAGCTTTTAGCAGAGCGGCGCTATGTCGAAGAGCAGCTCTCGCGGGCACAAGAGCGTGCCGCGGAGTTGAGCATCCGCAGCAGTAACACTGGACAATTTGTTCTCGATAATGTCGATGACCTTCCAGGGCGCTTTTTGAAACAAGGCGAGCAGGTCGGCTATGTGCTCGATCTTAACCTCATCACAGTACGGGCACTAGTTGATCAGACCGATATCGATCTCATCGTCCATGAATTGGAGAGCGTCGACGTCCGACTCGCTGAACGGCTTTCTGAACCACTATCGGCCTCCGTTCGTCGGATCGTCCCGGCGGCGACCGATGAGCTCCCCAGTCCGGCTTTGGGAACGGAAGGGGGCGGACAGGTGCCGCTCGATCCGGAAGAGCGGGAAGGCCGTAAGGCATTGCAAAAGCTGTTTCAGGTTGAAGTGGTGCTCCCGAGTGAGACAGGCACGATCAATGCGGGCGGTCGCGTGCTCATTCGGTTCGATCACGGTTCACGACCGCTCGCGGCGCAATGGTATCGACAACTGCGCCAGATGTTTCTTACGCGGTTCAATGTCTAAGGCAACAGCCCTTCATTTCGGGACCACGGCGTATCCCGAACGCCTTGTGCCAAGCCAAACGGCGTTAGAAACCACGTTCATCCGGATCGCGGGAGCCGCGCAGCGGCTGTATCGTGGCTCTCGACGCCGATGGCATCGTATTCCGGAGGGCGTAAGGACGGCGGGCCAGCAGGTCAGACATCTCTCCGATACGGGCCTCCGTGAAAAGGCGACTGAGCTGAGGCAAAGTTTTCGCTCCACCGGCCTGGATGACAAGAATGTGTTTGCCGCCTTCGCATTGGTCCGCGAAATCGCGGCTCGGGTTGTCGGGAAACGGCACTATGACGTGCAATTGATGGGCGGGTGGGCACTGCTTCACGGCATGGTGGCCGAGATGGAGACAGGTGAAGGTAAGACGCTGACTGCGACACTGGCCGCCTCTACGATGGCGCTCGCAGGATGGCCGGTGCACGTGATTACCGTAAATGACTATTTGGCCAAGCGGGACTCGGAATGGACGAGCCCTATCTACCGTGCGCTAGGACTTTCAGTTGGGCTTATCACCCACGGCATGGAGACGGACACGCGCCGGCACGCCTACGCCGCAGATGTGACGTATTGCACCAACAAAGAACTCGTCTTCGACTATCTAAAGGATCGGATGACGCTTGCCGGACGGCCGGCCCGCCTCGAACTGACGGTGGAACGCTTGCACCATCCACAGCCGCGTGCCACTCGGCTTCTGCTTCGCGGGCTCTGCAACGGAATCGTGGACGAAGCCGACAGCGTACTCATTGATGAGGCACGTACGCCGCTGATCCTCTCCGGCCGCGGCGGTGCGGACCGACAGCAGCAGTTATACACTGAAGCGCTGTCACTCGCCGCGCAACTACAGGTCCATGAAGATTTCGTTCTTGATGTCAGCAGCCGAACCGCGCGGTTGACGCCGAAGGGGCAAAGCACTCTCACCGACCGCGCAGTAGATCTGGCCGGTATTTGGACGGGACGCCGCCGTAGGGAGAGTCTCGTCCTGCTCGCTTTAAGTGCTCTCTATCTATATCTCCGCGATGAGCACTACATCGTCAAGGACGACAAGATTCAGATCGTGGACGAATATACTGGCCGCGTGATGGCAGACCGCTCCTGGGAAGGCGGCCTGCACCAGATGATTGAGGCGAAGGAGCACTGTGAGTTCACCGGGCAACAAGAGACGCTTGCGCGGATCAGTTATCAACGCTTTTTCCGCCGGTATATGAAGCTTGCCGGCATGACGGGAACAGCCCGTGAGATTCGAAGCGAGTTGTGGAGTGTGTATCGCCTTCCGGCGGTCCGCATCCCGACGCATCGGCCGGTGCAGCGACGCCAGTTGCCGACTCGTGTCTTTCGTACGGCCGATGAGAAATGGGCAGCGGTTGTTGCCCGTATCGCCGAACTCTACCGTGAGGGCCGTCCCGTGCTCGTCGGTACACGGTCGGTGGCTGCTTCCGAGCATCTTAGTGGACTCCTGAGAGCCCGAGGCTTGCCGCATGCCGTACTGAATGCCAGGCAAGATGAGGACGAAGCGGCGGTTATTAGCCGTGCCGGTGAACCGGGCTGCATTACGGTTGCGACGAATATGGCCGGCCGTGGGACGGATATTGGCCTCGCGCCCGGCGTGGCGGAGCGAGGCGGTCTCCATGTCCTCGCTACAGAGCGTCATGAAGCGGGCCGTATCGACCGTCAACTTTTCGGTCGCTGTGGCCGGCAAGGCGACCCGGGGACGTATGAAATGTTTCTCTCCCTCGAGGACCAACTAGTTGAATTCGCGCCGCGTCCGCTCCGTGTGCTGGTGCAGGGAACTGGACTACCAAATGCCAGGTTAAGCTCACGCCTGCACGATCTCGTCTTCGCGCTTGCTCAGCGGACAGCCGAAAGACGTCATTCGCGTGTCCGCCGGGATTTGCTCAAGCAGGATGAACAGCTGGCGTCGACGCTTGCCTTCAGCGGCCGACCCGAATGAGAGTCCGGCGGGTACGAACAACGCCTGTACCGCTTAGCGGCGGCTTCATCTTGACCTGCTCAATGGCTGGGACGCGGCTTACTTGCAGTTAGGCGGTGGCGTGTCGAGCATATACATGCCTCGATGCAAACTGTCATGTTGAAGCGCGATGCCTTTGCGAGCGCTTTAGGCTTTGCGCGCTATCCCGAGTAATGAGCACGGTCCGGAACGATAGAATACGTAGTACATGGGAGCTGCTGACCGCTGCCATCGCGGTCCGCGTCGTCGCCTTCCTCCTGTTCTTCGCTGGCAACGTGATACCCCTGTTTTCTGCATCCGGGGGCGCATTGACAACTGAAGGTATGCTCAACTGTCTGGTGCACCCGCATGTGACGATTACAATCAGCTCTCCCGTGGCCGGCTTGCTCGAAACGGTAAATGTAGACCGAGGTGATTTGGTGAAGGTTGGGCAAATTCTAGCCACTATCGATAGCAATCGAGAGCGGGCGCATGGCGCGGTCGCATATGCGCAGGCCGAATTGTCCAATCAGCGGCTCGCGGACCTTGAGCTCCGCGAAACGGTTGCGGAAGTCGAGACGCGCACCATCCGCAGCCCAATTAATGGCGTGGTGACTCAACGGCTCATGTCGGCCGGTGAATTTCCTAAACAGGATCCGATTTTGAAAGTGGCTCAATTGCATCCGCTTCGTGTGGAAGTGTTTGCACCCGTCAGTTTTCTTCGCAAAGTGACGGTCGGCATGGAGGCGTTGGTCCGTCTGGAAGAGCCGATTGGTGGCGTGCACAAAGCCAAGGTGAGCATCGTCGATCGTGTCGTGGACGGCGCTAGCGGGACGTTCGGGATCCGCCTTGAACTGCCCAATCCCGACTTGCGGTTGCCTGCGGGATTGAAATGTACGGTGCAATTTCTGACGAAGGACAAAGAAGGGCGCTAGGATGAGGATATCGAAGGCGATGTTGTGCATGTCGCCGGCTTCAGTGCTCTTCCTAACTCTGTTGCCGGCAGCCGTTCTTGGTTCTAGCAACTCCTTTCCCTGCTTGGTCAAGCCACAACAAATTGTCGCCGTTGCCCCTTCCGTTGTTGGAACCCTGGACACGGTGACAGTAGACCAAGGCGATCTCGTCCGGACCGGGGATACGATTGCGACGCTGGAATCCAGTCTGGAACGGGCGCAAGTGGCAGTGGCGAGGGCAAAAGCCGGCATGATCGGGGAGATACAAAAGACCGAGCAGCAGTGGGCCTTTAGTAAGCGAAAGGTCGCCCGCTCGAAAGATCTAAAGCGGGCCTCGGCCATTGCGGAGCATGAACTCGATGAAGCGGAGACGGAAGAACGCGTCGCTCAAGCGAGCTACCTTGAAGCAAAAGAGAAAAAAACGCTGGCCGAGGAAGAACTCAAAGAGGCGGAAGCTGCACTGGCCCTGAGAACCATCCGGAGTCCCGTCTCCGGGATCGTCATTGAACGTCTCGCCGTTCCGGGAGATCTCGTTAAACAGACGCCGATCTTTCGTCTCGCCCAAGTCGATCCCTTACGTGTGGAAGCGTATGTCCCCACCGCTCTCCTTGGCAAGATCAGACCTGGGATGCACGCGGATATCCGAGTTGATACCCCGGCACTCGGCCCGTACGCGGGTCGGGTTGTAGGGATCACGCCATTTGTCGAACCCGCCACCGCGACGTATGGTGTAAGAGTGGAAGTCCAGAACCCTCGATATCAAATTCCCATCGGCATTCGCTGTACGGCCACGTTCGCTGTCGAATAGCCGTTCCGAATCGCCCCGCTTTTTTTCTTTTAACAAGGCCAACAAGGAGGAATGATAATGCAACTGCTCGTTATGCTCCTTCTGGCAATCAGCTTCGTAGAAAGCGCGCTATCCGCCGAAGGACCTGCTGCCTTGCGGCAGCCGCTCCCTCTTACTCTCCGAGATGCGATGGACGCTGCCGTCAATAATAACCCGAACATTCGTCTCTACCGAGAACGGATCGAAGCTGCGCGGGGGGCGGCGATTGCACAATTCGGTGCCTTATTGCCGAATCTTTCAGGAACGGCGCGCCAATCTCAACAAACGCTATTCCTGGGAACACTGGGCCTCGCTCCGGTGCGGTCGCATCCCTTCAGTATCTTCGATGCCCGTGCGACGGGGTCGCAAAATATTTTCAGCCTCACGTTGCTTCAGCGATGGCAAGCCTCTCGGGAGGCACTAAAAGTTGCGGAGATGGAAGCGGAGACCACGCGACTCGACACGATGGCAGAAGTGGCTTTAGCGTATCTTGAAGTGCTGAAAGCTCAAGCGAGTGCAGAGGCCCATGCAGCTAATACAAAAGTGTTTGAAGACCTGCTAACCGTCTTCCATGGTCGTCGGGGGGGCGGGATGGCAACTGGACTGGATATCGCGAGGATTGAAGCACAATTAGAGAACGAACGGCAGCAGCTGACGACGGCGAGGTATGAAGCGAAGCGATTACAGTACAAGTTAATTCAAGGGATGGCGCTGCCTTTTGATACGCAGCTTGTGCTGACTGATCGGTTGATAACCGAACTCCCCAGTCTTCCCGCCGCGGAGGAGGCGTTGAACGTCGCAGTCGGGCGTCGAGCTGAGGTAAAGGCTCAAGCCCGTAAGATCAAAACGGCCTCGCTGAAACTTGATTCCACAACGAGCGAACGGCTGCCGTCAATGTATGCGCAGGGGGATTATGGGCTCATCGGGAACCGATGGAACAACACTCTGGATACATATAATATCGGCGTGTTCCTCAGTGTGCCGATCTTCGACGGCGGCCAACGAGAAGGGCGTATCCGAGAGTCACGAAGCGAACTACGCCAAGAGCAAATTAAGATGTCAGTTGTATTGAACCAAATCGGGCTGGAAGTGAATGACGCCTTAGTGACGGCTGAGGCCGGCAATGAACAATTCGGAATTGCGCAGACAGGTCTCATGGCGTCTTTGAGGGAACTGGAGTTGGCACGAGCACGCTTCAATGTGCTGAGTTCTGGCAGCAGTATTGAGGTCGCGAATGCTTTATTCTCCGTGATTCGGGCGAGAGACAATCTGGTGGACGCGACTTTTCGGATTAATGCGGCCCGCGTCAATCTAGCCCGGGCGCTGGGTCAGCTTGAGGAGCTAAGGTAGGCTTGAAGCTTTTAGACTCGATGAGAGAGGGGCGGAGAGTACAAGCCGGTCAATGCCAGGTTGAGATCGAGCTATAGGTGAAGGGCCAGCGGTAGATCTTCCGCAGCATGTTTTCGACTTACTTGGAGCAGCAAACACCGTTGCAATAAGGCCGGATGCAGTCCGGATGTTAGAGCGAGCACACAAGCGTCAGGCTGCTCTTGTTGCAGACGAGCTTTCAGTTCCCCCCCAGGACACCTCTGATCATATGTTGAGATCAAGTGTGAGTACATCAACGCTGACCGGCGCGAGCAGGGGCATACCGAACCAGAGCTCGCTGACCTTGCACCCATAGGGCAGCATTGGTATTCGTTTTGCTTCCGGCAAAAATATCGGCGGTCGTCGGAAAGGAGCTTAATACGGGTCTCGATTATCCGCACCCTTCGCTTCGATTCGCTTACCCTTGACCCCCGACCGGGGCCTTCCAAAAGGGGGGCTCCACTACAAGTACATCCACTAACTCTCTCCTTTCCACACGGGACCGCGGCTCGGAGGGGCCATGCCTCTACTATGGGGCAAGGCTGAATCGAGGCTCCAAACCGGTTATGAAGAGGTGTGGCGATCTTCGAAAAAGAGGCGAGCCTCATCTCATTTGAAGGAAACGGTGGAAAGCAGTAACACCTAGACGGTTCATCTGAGCAGGTCGAGCAGCTGTAAGGGAAAGGCAATCGCTTCCCGGCGAGGGCCCTGCACATCGGGCAGGGGTGTCACTCTTCCAGATTGATGGTGTTCTACTCTTCGAGAGGTATTGATTTTCGTCGTGGCAAGCTGAAGGATGGCTACCAGACCGATCGAAGACGTTTGACGCGCAAGGTCAACCCATCGGCGCAGGCGTGACCGCCGGCCCCCGGTGGCGGGAGGCCGCATGGCGAGCGATCTCAGGAATGCCGGGAGGAATTATTCGAGAGGAAGTAGAATAAGTCGACGCCGCTGTGAAGTTTCTGACCGCAGGCAGAAAGAAGAAATGGAGGACGGTCATCATGAAGATGCGGGAGTTCTGGTTGGGAATCGCTGTCGGAACAATCTGCACCTGCCTCGCCTCGGTATTCTCCGCTCTGGGAAAGGAGACGGATGTACCCAAGGGCATTCCCCCAAAAACTGTTGCGGATTACATCCATAGCGTCGTCCAAGCGGATCGAGCGTTTTACTCGACCGAGATTGTAGACCGGTTGCAGTCACGAGGAATTATCTTCGCCTCGGAGCACTGGAGAGAAGACGGAGAGCTTCCTTTACCAGCCCAATTTTTGCTCGAATCGGGGCGGCTCGTGGCCAAACAACCGAATGGGCTTCGAGTCCGGCTCATCAGCAGTTGGCCGATCAATAAAAAGAATAGTCCGGCGACGGAGTTTGAACGGGAGGCGCTTGCGAAGATCATCGAGAATCCGGATCGTCCCTATAGCGGCGTGACAACCGTAGGCACCGCTCGCGTCTTCCAAGCACTCTATCCCGATAAGGCGCTGTCTTCGAAATGCGCCCATTGTCACAATACCCATGAACGCAGCCCCAAGAGAGATTTCAAGGCGGGAGACGTGATGGGGGCGATTCTTCTCACTCTGCCGCTCCCGTAGTATCTATTGGCGTACTCGAAAAAGGGCAACCGAAGTCCCTGGCCCGGATCGTCTCTTGCTCTGGTCTTGCTCTGTCCGCATACCGCGTACGGCCGGCACTGTGTTTTCTGGGTGGCAATGGGCGCGGGCCACAGCGGCACGTTGAGTAGTGGATGACGCGCGCTTCCTCCAATCAGTTCGGAGCGAACGCGATTGCCTCGACGAACGCTTGGGCAAAGAGCGCGGCGGGCTGTCGAGACCACTCGGTGGCTTCGGCGAGGATGTCGTTCACGGGTGCCGGAGCGGGGAGCGCAGGACTGAGATCTTGGCCTGCGAATCCGCTCGGCCATGAGGCGAATGATAAGGGCCGGATCCTCGTAGCAATCATAGCGGGCGGACAGCTGGATTGCGACAAAGCCCGTCGCTTCCAGCCATTTCCCAAGCTCCGCGCCCGCGTAGGGATTGCCCCCGTTCGCGATCTGGAGACTGGTAAACTGATGGACGGTCGCTTGGACCGCTTTATCAGGCGGTGCAATCAGGCTTCCGTGCCAGTCGGGGCTCGAGAGACCAACCACACCGCCGGGTTGAAGCACCCGACGAATTTCCGGAGGCCCTCGAGCGGGTCGGCCAGATGCTCAAATAGCGCGTGACTAAAGACCGCGTGAAACGTGCGGCTGCGAAACGGCAGGCGATAGATGCTTGCGGTCGCGGCACGAATGTTAGGGCATCCGGCGGCACGTGCGCCTTCTTTAGCCAAGCACACTTGGCTGTAGCCGACGTCAACCGCGATCACAGTTCCAGGAAGGATGGCTTGAGCAAGGCCTGAGGTGATCGTGCCCGGCCCACAGCCGCAGTCTAACAGCGACCAGCCTGAACGCAGGTGAGGTAGGAAAAACTGTGCATCCCGTTGCGCATGCCGGCGCTTCATGTACTGCACTGCGAGCGCGCTGTAGCCGGGAGTGTATTGCTCCTGCATGATCTGACTGTATGATCACCTGTCCGCTGGCGCTGACCTACTCCGTTACCATTTCCACGGGCCGCTGCTTTCGAACACCGAGCACGAATCTTTGCGCAGACGCCGCCCGGTGGAGCATCGGTGGGCCTGCTCACCCAATCGGGCGACAGCCGGAGTACGACCGTGATCTGGCTGGTGCACTGATACCCGGTTTTGGTGGCCGACGTTAGCGTGAAAGTCTTCTGGGACAAGGAGGTCCCCGATGACACCGGAAGACGTCGAACAGGTCACCGATCCCGTGTGCCAGATGCAGATGAGTTTCGAGGACGCGTTCGCACGAACATCTCACAAGGGAGAGATATTCTATTTCTGTTCGGATCAGTGTCTCACTGAGTTTCAGCGGGATCCCGGCGCCTACGTGAGCAAACAACGCAAAGCCGCGGGCTAAGAGGTAGGATGTTCGACGCTTCGCTTGGCTCGTGTCGCCCGCTCCTGCTCCTGCTGACAAGTCTGCTTACGGTTTGGCAGCCGGTCGCACTTGTATCGCATTTCCCCGGACACCATGAGGACACGCCGCCATCCCGCTCATCCCCGGACTCGCCACCTGGCCAGCCTTCGGTGCCGCCCCGCTTCGATCCGGGCATCGAGCATCAGCCGCCCAATGATCCCGATCCTCGCGGCCATGTCCCTCCACCGGTCGTGGATCCGAACATGGCCATCAATCCGGAATACCCACCGCAATCGCGGTCCCCTGAACGTCCCGAATCCCCGCCACCGGGTCGCGATTGACGAGGCGTTGTGCCTTCCGCGATGCCCTCTAGACGACTCGTCGTGAGGAAATCTTATCGCGGGTCATGAGCAGGGCCGATCCTGTGGGCAACGGGTTTGAGGCGGAGCGTCACAGAGGGAGCTGGTGCGTCTTGACGTTGTTCTCTCCACGCTAGCGCTCGGCCGATCACCGACCAGAAGTACTCAGGCTCCACGGGTTTGTGCAACACGGCATAGCCTGAAAGGCGTCTCACCTGAGCCTCTACCCGCTGGTCGCCATAGGCCGTCATCACGATGACCGGAACATCGGGGGCGATCCATCGCGCCGCGATCAAGACGCTGAAACCGTCCAGGCCGGGCAGCTTCAGGTCGGTAAGGATCAGATCAAACGACTCAACCGCCATTGCTTGCAAGGCCGCTTCAGCCGTGAAGCTACGCGTGATCTGCACCTCCGGCCACCGCAGGCGCAACGCCTCCTCATACGCGTATCCGGTCCGTGCGTCATCTTCAACAAACAAAAGTTTCATGGCATGTCGGTACGTGCTCGGTTCCGCTATTCCAGCGGTCCCGAAGGAATGATTACAAGAAGGACTTATTATAAGTCGGATAGTGCCGGCTGCCCGTCAGCCATAATCTGAAGGGCAGCCAGGCGAAGCCTACAGGGCCTCTCTCATCGAGCCATAGGGCTTTCCTGCTCGGTGAAGCACCCCGCAATATGTCCGCCTTGAGTTTCTGGTTACCGATACCCCTCAAGGACCTCCACGGGACGATCGATTCCGCAGCTGCATCAATCTTTGCGCCTTCTTTACGCTTCGGCATGGGAACGTCTACACCACTTTTACCTCTTGAGCGGTACGATGTCATTGGAAGAAGTGGGATGAACAGTGAACGAGGAAAGGAGAAAAGCAATTGAATCACTCCATGACTTCATTGAGCCGATACTGCATCTTCTCAGGACTAATGGCACCCTGACAGAGGAGGAGCGTTTCCTGATTCGCGATGCCGCGTTACGGCTTCAAACCGCGTTGGCGTATTGGGAATCCAAGCATGGGAGGAGCCAGTCCTGACAGGCCTGCGTTACAACTCAGGGGGCCATGATCACCTTAAACCTGCCCTGTGTGCCCTCCTGCTCGCCTGTGTGCCGCTTCCTCGCTTTCTTGACCCAAGCTTGACACGTCGGTAGCTTAATTGGGTATGCCTAGGCGTTTGCTCGTCATCGAAGATGATGCAGGATCACGATATGCCGCGGAGCGCGTACTGTCTGCAGCCGGATATGAGGTGTATCTTGCCCCAACTGGAGCGATCGCGCTTGATCTGATGAGACACCACCAGTTCGACGGCGTATTACTCGATGTCGTCCTGCCCGACACGACCGGTCATGCGGTGTTAGGCGAATTGCGCTAGCTCCACCCCACCATCCCGGTTATTGTCATTTCCGGCTACCAAGCGGAGGCATTGAAGGCGGTGGCGCAAGGGGCGGAAAGCTATCTGATCAAACCCTACGAGCCTTCGGCGTTGATCAATGAGATACGCCGGTGGATAGGACAGCCGTAGCCCAGCCCACACACCACCGGACGCAGCCTCTCAACGCGTGCCGATAGGCTCTCCATGTTTCGATAATCCCGCTACGTAGTTCGTACCCGGAGCCTCTTCGATCAGCACAGGAGAGGCATGGAGTGGTCACCGCCTGAAGCTCTTCCCAGACATCTCCTACCGGCGTCCTCCATCGTTGCCATTGCGGCCCAGACGACAGGATAAAAGTTGAAAGGAGGTAGTCATGAGGGAACACATCGCGACATTGGCGATCGCGGCGCTGTTGGGTGGTGCATCAGTGGCGGAGGCCGACTCGTACATGCCTTCCGACAACGACGTCCAACCGGGCATGAGCATGGCTGACCGTCAGGATGCGACGCAGCCAGAGCGCGGCAGCGGGATCGTCACAGCGGAAATCGTGGACATCGATCAGGATCGCCTCATTGCCGAGACACAGGATGGCGATCAGCTCGTGTTTCTTGTCGAGGGTTCCGCCGACGACTTCAATGTCGGGGATGAGTTGGAGCTGAAGTTGGACGATCAAACCAAGAGAGCGGTCATCCTCAACGTGATACGGCAGCAGGACGAGGAGGAAACCGAGTCCTAGCCGGACACTCTCCTCTTTTCAGGGCAGGTCTCACGAGGTGGGACCTGCCCTTTCTTGTGCTTCTTATGATCGCTTCGCGAGTCTGTTACTGAAAGTGAGGGCCGACGCCGAATGCGCGGACGATGGATGGGCTATCTTCGGTTGCCGGGTCTGTGCGGCCAAGATGCCTTGGAGCAGTAGGTGTCGTGACGGAGAGGACTATACCCGGTCGGAAGATGTGGAAAGTCCGCGAAGGCAACGTTTGGGTCCTCCAAATGTGAAGGCATCGAGCATCGATGACCGGCATGACTTGCCCCTCTATCCGTAGCGTTCCAGCCCTTGTGCCGAGCACGAGAAATTTGTTTGGCCAATCCAGCGCTCGATCGTCGATGGAGCCGAGGAAGCGCACGACGTACGCGGTGCCGGGCAGCTCGGTTTCGATCGGCCGAAAGGGAGGCTCAGGGCTGATCGGGAGCTGCCGCGCGAGAATGAGCACAGCGTCCGAGCGTTGTACGTCAGTGATGACGCCACCGACCAGAAGCGACTCTCCTGTCTTTGCAGCCCCGATACGTTGCGAGTGATTCGAAGAGTCGCTTTTGAGTTCCGAATCAAACAGGTTTTGGTTCGGGTAGCATGACCACCCAAGAACAACGAGCACGACGACTGCAAGTCGGGAAATGGCTCCGCGGGGTTCCCACTTCTGTGCGATCTGAGTCGGGTGACTCCTTTTCCAGCCGATTGGTTGTCCTGTTCCGTGTGCGTGCGTGTTAGCCACTCACTTGGTAGGAGACCTCAAGCCCATTGCCAGTACCGAGTGGGGCAAGGGACAGCAGCGGTGCTCTTTTAGGGCGAGATCGCGAAGCATCGAACATGAATCGCTGCCACATGAGTCCCCGTAATCGAATCGTCCTATTCACTATTAGGGGATTACATCGGTCCCTGAGGAAACGCTGCCGTCCCTCTTTGGCCTACAACTTTCCCGAACTCACGTACAGCAACAGATGCCGCTGGACATTACTCACATTTGGCAAGCCGGCAGCGTAGTCACCCGCCACCTCTCCCTGTAGGGCCGCCTCGCATATTTCCTCCTGACCGTCCGTGTTAGAGTCAAGGACCGTCCAGAAGGACGACCGCGGGTTGTCGATTGGTGGTGATGATGAAAGAGGTGTGGCTCCCCAATCCGGCGAATCTTTCTTTTGTCGAGGATCTGTATGATCAGTACGTGAGCGATCCCACTTCTGTTCCGTCCGAATGGCGCGCGTATTTCCAGGCCTTGAACGGAACGGGAGATAAGGCTTCGCGTCCGCGGTCGGTGCGTCGTCCGACACCGCTGTTCGACCCGACGCGTGGGCACAGGTCAGGAGCGTCCGAAAATGCCGGGCAAGTCGGGACTGATGTGAGCCGGCAGGACGCTGTGACAAAGCTGATAGAGACGTACCGGATGCGAGGGCACCTCGCCGCCGCCATCGATCCGCTCGGCAGGCCTCGCTCGGATCACCCGCAGCTCGATCCGGTTCACTATGGCCTGTCCGAGGGAGATCTCGACCAGCGGTTTTACATAGATGGAATAGGCGGCCGCTCGTCCTCGACGTTGGGAGAAGTTCTCGGGCACCTGCGCGAGACCTACTGCTGCTCGATCGGCGTCCAATTCATGCACCTCGATGACGCGAATCGGCGCAATTGGCTGCTGGACCGCATGGAGCGGACGCAGAACCATGTGACGTTGACGCGGGAGGAACAAGTCCGGATTCTGACTCGCCTGACGGACGCCGTCATCTTCGAAGCATTCATCCAGCAGAAATATCCCGGCTCCAAGAGCTTCTCGCTCGAAGGCGGCGAAAGCCTCATCCCGTTATTGGACCTGGCGATCGAAACGGCCGCACGGCAGGGCGTGAAAGAAATCGTCCTGGCCATGGCGCACCGCGGACGTCTCAATGTGCTTGCGAACATTGTCGGCAAGCGGCCACGAGAAATCTTTCGTGAATTCGAGGACCCGATCGACCCGCTGCACGAAGGGCGGGGGGACGTCAAGTACCACCTGGGCCACAGCACGGATTGGGTGACGGCGTCGGGCCAGACCGTACATCTGTCGCTCTGCTTCAATCCCAGCCACTTGGAGTTCGTGAATCCCGTGGCGCTCGGTCGCGTGCGGGCGAAACAGGATCGGGCGGGGGATCATGATCGCCTCCGTACCATGGCGCTCCTGATCCACGGCGACGCGTCGTTTCCAGGGGAAGGGATCGTACAGGAGGTGCTGAACCTCAGCGAGCTCAAGGCATACCGGACGGGCGGGACGGTGCATGTCGTCATCAACAACCAAATCGGCTTCACGACCTGTCCCGATGAAGCGCGGTCGTCCTGCTATGCCACGGACATTGCGCTGATGCTTCAAATTCCGATCTTTCACGTCAACGGGGAAGATGCAGAAGCGGTCGCCCAAGTCGTGCGACTCGCATTGGACTATCGGCGGGCATTCTGCACCGATGTCGTGATCGACATGTATTGTTTCCGCCGCCGCGGTCACAACGAAGGCGATGAGCCGAGTTTCACGCAGCCGCTGATGTACCACCTTATCGAACAACGCGGGTCGCTGCGCGAGCATTACCTTGAGCGTGTGTTGCGATTAGAAAATATCGATCGGGCGGAAGCGGATCGGATCGCCGCGGAGCGGAGACAGCGGTTGGAGCACGAGCTGGCGGAGGCGCGCAGCCATACGTATGTGCCGGTGAGGCAGAAGCCTGCGGGGAACTGGTCCGGCTATTACGGCGGCGCGGGGGGCGATGCGGAAGAGGTGCAGACCGGAGTCCAGCGAGCACGGCTCACGGCCGTGCTCGACGCCCTGACTTCGGTGCCGGACGGCTTTCATCTGCACCCGAAGATCGGCCAGGGCTTGAAGCGTCGGCGGGAGATGGCGGCCGGGCGGCCCTTGGACTGGTCGGCCGCCGAAGCGTTGGCCTTTGCGACGATCGCGAGTGACGGCCACCGGATTCGTCTCACCGGTCAGGATACCGCGCGCGGCACGTTCAGCCAGCGGCACGCGGTCCTGCACGATGTCGAGGATGGCCGGACCTATATGCCGCTCAATCACGTCGCTCCCGGTCAGGCCGCCATCGAAATCTACAACAGTCCGCTCTCGGAAGCCGGTGTGCTGGGGTTCGAGTACGGCTATAGCTTGGATTGTCCCGACGGCCTGATTCTTTGGGAAGCCCAGTTCGGCGACTTCGTCAACGCGGCGCAGGTCATCATCGATCAGTTCTTGGTGAGCGCGGAAGAGAAGTGGCATCGCTTGAGTGGTCTCGTCCTGCTGCTCCCACACGGCTTCGAGGGCCAGGGACCGGAGCACTCAAGTGCGCGGCTGGAGCGGTTCCTCGAATTGGCGGTGAATGACAATATTCAAATCGTGAATCCGACAACCCCGGCGCAGTACTTTCATCTGCTCAGACGTCAGGTGCTTCGTCGATGGCGCAAGCCGCTGATCGTGATGACGCCAAAGAGCTTGCTGCGGCGCCCCGAGGCCGTGTCCCGGCTGGAAGATCTTGAGATGGGCCGGTTCCGGCAGATTGTCTTTGATCGGCAAGCGGCCGCCGACCGTGTGTCCCGTATTCTCCTGTGCAGCGGGAGGATCTATTACGACTTGGTCGCGATGCGAGAGGACCTCAAGCGGGACGACGTGGCGATCGTGAGACTCGAGCAGCTCTATCCGTTGCAGGAGGAGGAGTTGCAGGCGGCGATGGGCGCGTATCCGCCGAGCGCCGGGGTGGTGTGGGTACAAGACGAGCCCGCCAACATGGGCGCGTGGCGGTACCTGTTTGCGCGGTTTGGAGACAGAATGTTCAGCACCAGGCCTTTCTCGGCCGTCTGCCGGCCTGCTTCTGCCAGCCCCGCCACCGGCTGGGGCATGCTCCATCGACAAGAGCAAGCGGATCTCTTGAGGGCAGCGTTCGATGTCCATTGAAGTAAAAGTCCCCCCGGTGGGGGAATCGGTCACCGAAGTTCAGATCGGTGACTGGCTCAGACAGAGCGGTGATGCGGTCGGACAGGATGAGCCGATCGTCTCGATCGAAACCGAAAAGGTGTCGCTGGACGTGCCGGCGCCGGCTTCTGGAGTGGTTGGGCGCATTCTGAAACACAAGGGCCAGACGGCCACCGTCGGGGAGGTGATCGGCTATGTGGAAGAGACGGCCCAACCGAAAGGACGAGAGTCGACTGCGCCTAAGCAATTGCCGGATCAGGCCGGTGGCAGGGCGCCTCAGCAAACCGCTGAACCGCCCGTCATGCCGGCTGCGCGACGGCTGCTGCACGAGCACGGGCTCAAGGCCGAGGAGGTGAGTGGAACAGGAAAGGGCGGTCGAGTGCTCAAAGAAGACGTGCTGCGACACGTAGAAGAGCGGGTACCAACGCCTGAAGCGGCAAAGCGGATGGTCACGCCAGCCCGGGAGGAGGACCGGCGCCCACGCAAAACCGGCATGCCGATTCAGGCCGGGGACCGCGAAGAAGAGGTCGTGCCGTTGAGCCTGCTGCGCCGTCGAGTCGCGGAGCGACTGGTACAGGCGCAGCAGACGGCGGCACTGCTGACGACGTTCAATGAGATCGACATGGCCGCGGTCACCGCTCT
Source organism: Nitrospira sp. Vd2 (assembly GCF_979581665.1). Classification (NCBI taxonomy): domain Bacteria; kingdom Pseudomonadati; phylum Nitrospirota; class Nitrospiria; order Nitrospirales; family Nitrospiraceae; genus Nitrospira; species Nitrospira sp. Vd2. Next base: position 19,799 of record NZ_CEFZSK010000012.1, read on the forward strand.
CCGGCACTCGCACCAACAGGCCTTCCAGCAGCGGCACGGCGTGAAGCTCGGCATGATGTCCTTTTTCGTTCGAGCGGCCATCGAAGCGCTCAAGCTGATCCCGGAGCTGAATGCCGAAATTCGTGGCAGTGATCTCGTCTATCACCACTATTACGACATCGGGATTGCAGTGGGCAGCGGACGTGGCCTTGTCGTCCCGGTCATCCGACACGCCGAACGGCTGGGGTTCGCTGAGATCGAGAGGGCCATCGCCGATTTCGCTCAGCGCGCTCAGACCAACGAGTTAAGGCTGGAGGAGTTGCAGGGAGGCACGTTTACGATTTCGAATGGCGGCGTCTACGGCTCGTTGCTGTCGACCCCGATCGTCAATCCCCCGCAGAGCGGCATTCTCGGCCTGCATGTGATTCAGGATCGCCCGGTCGCTCGCGACGGGCAGATGGTGATTCGCCCGATGATGTACGGGGCACTCACCTATGATCATCGAATCGTCGACGGGCGCGAGGCCGTGGCGTTTCTCAAGCAGATCAAGACCTCTATCGAAGATCCCGCCCGCATGTTGCTGGAAATCTAATGGCCGAACGAATCGAACACGATCTCGTGATCATCGGCGGCGGACCCGGCGGCTACGTCGCAGCAATCCGCGCCGCTCAGCTCGGCATGAATGTCGCGTGTGTGGAACGAGAGCCGGCGCTCGGTGGCACCTGCCTTCGCGTAGGCTGCATCCCGAGCAAAGCGCTCTTGGAATCCAGCGACCTTGTCGAGGCCGCCCGGCAACGGTTCACCGCGCATGGGATTCGGCTGGACGGCGTGAGCTTCGATCTTGCAGAGATGCTGAAGCGAAAGGACGGCGTGGTGCGCCGGCTCACAAACGGAGTCGACACGCTGTTTCGGAAACATCGCATTACTCGCTATGCGGGCCACGGCCGTTTGATCGGTCACGGCGAGGTGCTGGTTGAGAACAATCGAAATCCAAGCATGCTGAAGTCCTGCTGGATCGTCATTGCGACGGGCAGCACATCGCTGACGCCGCCGGGCTGTCATGTTGATGGCGAATATGTCACGACCAGCACCGAGGCGCTCAATTATTCCGCAGTTCCCAAGCAGCTCGTGGTCATCGGCGCAGGGTATATCGGGCTCGAACTTGGCTCAGTGTGGCGACGATTGGGCGCGACCGTGACGGTCGTTGAGGAGCGGGACCGCATCCTGGCAGGAATGGATCAGGAACTTGCGGCCGAAGCCAAGCGGCTCTTGGAGCGTCAGGGCCTGAACTTCGTCTTGAACAGGCGGGTGACGGCGGCACGTGGGGAGGCCGCGCACTGTGTCGTCCAGGTCGAGGGCGGCGAGACTATTGACTGTGATCGGGTCCTCGTAGCGGCGGGCCGTACCCCGATGACCGCTGAACTGGGATTGGAGGAGGTCGGGATCAAGCCGGATGCGCAGGGCCGGATCCCTGTGGACGATCGCTTTGCGACAGTCGCGCCTGGCGTCTTTGCGATCGGCGATATCATTCGTGGGCCGATGCTGGCGCATAAGGCGTCCGAAGAAGGCATTGCGTGTGTCGAGTTGTTGGCGGGCCAGTATGGAGCAGTGAACTACGAGCTGATTCCGCGCGTCGTGTACACACATCCGGAGATCGCGGCCGTCGGAAAAAACGAAGAAGAACTGCAAGAACAGCAGGTCGATTATCGCAAAGGGGTCTTTCCATTCCTCGCGAACGGGCGAGCCCATACCCTCGGGGAGACAGAAGGACGAATCAAGATTCTCGCCGACCGGAAGACGGATCGGGTGTTAGGCGTTCACATTCTCGGGCCGCGCGCCGGTGACCTAATTGCGGAAGCCGCCACAGCGATGGCGTTTGGTGCGAGCAGCGAGGATATTGCGAGAACCTGCCACGCTCACCCGACACTACCCGAAGCGTTCCGTGAGGCGGCCCTCGCCGTCGATGGACGGCCAATTCATATCTAGCAGAAGAGATCGGAAAGTCTCAGGGAGCAGGACCAGGACCAGGACCAGGGTCAGGATAACTCGCGGGGGTGATCGTTCGCGCCGAACCGTTCCGTGGTCCACAACGCCAGCGCTCCCACGCCGATCGTCGCGGCGACGAGCATGAGAATCACGACCGTTGTCGACAGGACTACCGGCAAGAGCATGGACCTATTGTGCCTCGCCTTGCCGAGAACCACAATTCACCGGCGTCCCTAGAAACGACGCAGTAGGAACGATTCCGGCGTCTTCGCATCGAGCCGTCCGGAAGGAGGCGAGCTAAGGGAGTGTCACTGAGAAACGGTCGGGTTGGCTTGAACTGGTTGCTCGGTCGGTTCCACCACGCGCACGCAATTCCGCCCCTCGTGCTTCGCTTGATAGAGCGCGCGGTCGGCGGCGGTGGTCAAGGATGTCGCCTGCGTCTGATGATCGGGAGCACAGGACGCGACACCAAGGCTGATCGTCACACCCATCGCCATCGCTTCAACCTTCGTCCTCATTGTTTCCGCCACGCAGGCCGCGCCGTCGCGCGGGGTCCCTGGCAAGGCGATGACGAACTCATCTCCACCATAGCGGGCGAGCAGATCGCCCGGCCGATTGAGTGCGCCACGGACAGTCTGCACGACTTGTCGCAAGCACTCGTCGCCGGCCAAGTGTCCATAGGTGTCATTGTAGGCCTTGAAGAAGTCGATATCGAAAAAGATTAACGAAAAGGGCAATGAGTCGCGAACGCTGCGACGCCATTCTTGTTCGAAGAATTCGTCGAAGCGCCGGCGATTGGCAATCTCCGTGAGGCCGTCGAGGCTCGAGAGTTCACGGAGCCGCTCGTTCGCCTCTTCGAGCCGTTGCATGACCTGCAGCAGTTCGTGCTCACGCGCCTTCCTACGCTGAATCTCCTGCGAGAGCCGCAAGACGGAGCGCACCCGAGCCAGCAGTTCCACCTTATTCAGCGGCTTGCGGATATAGTCGATCGCGCCCTCGGCAAAGGCCAATTGCAGATCGACAGGATCCGTCTGGACGGTGACGATAATAATGGGGATGTCACGGAGCCGGTCGATGGATTTGATCCGGCGACAGACCTGGATGCCATTGGTTGCCGGCATCAGCACGTCGAGCAACACGAGATCGATCTTCGGAAGGGAAGGCAAGGGGTCTTTGATCCCGAGAAGTCTGTAAGCGGCTTCCGCCGATTCAGCGGTCTGGACGTCACGATACCCGGCTCCCTCGAGCATCGTTTTCAACAGTCGCGTGTCGTCTTGGGAATCATCGACAATAAGAATGCTCATGCGTGTCGCCTATGAGGGAAAATCCCCGGATAATTGTTCAAAAAAGATAGCAGTGAGGGAGAGTTCGGTCAAATGGCAAGGGGAAAGTCTATGGGAGCTTGGCGCGGACCAGTTCGCTGATCTGCTTGCCGTCGATCGTTTGGCCGGCGAGCTTCACCATGAGGGTTTTCATCACCATCCCGAGATCTTTTTTTGCGGTCGCGCCCGTCTCGCGAATGACAGCGTTGACCACCTCGTCCAGCTCGGCCTGCGACAAGGCTTTGGGGAGATATCCCTCAATGATCTCGATTTCCTTCAACTCTTTACCGGCGAGATCCCCGCGCTGGGCCTTTTGGTACTGTTCGATCGCTTCACGACGCTGTTTGACAAGGGCGGTCAGTACTCGGCTCATCTCGGCGTCGTCCAACTCCTTTTTCAGTTCGATTTCCTTGTTCAGCAGCGCCGCTTTGATCATCCGGATCACGTCCATGCGGAGTTGATCGCGACTTTTCATGGCCTGCTTCAGGTCGGCGTCCAGTCGGTCGCGGAGTGACATGGTCAGGCGAGCTTAGTCTGATGTCTGCGGCGAGTCAAGGTGACGCGTTGTGCCAAGCACAAGATGCGGTAGTGTTTCGCGGACACGTGCAGTAAGATACGTACCGATTACGGCAATTCCACGAGTCGTGCCGAAGGAGGTCCGCTGATGAGAAAGCTTATGACGGTGTTCGGTCTCATCGTAGTTCTGGGTCTTGGCATCGCCGGTTGCTCCAGCAAGCCGACAGCGGCACCCCAGCCGTCGCCGTCACAGACTCGCTCGGATTCCGATCGCTTTTTTGACAAAATGAAGCAGGAAGAGCGGGAGCGAGGAAAGACGATGGACGGCGCATCTCGGTGAACCGTCGTCACCTCTTCGCGTGGTTGCGAAGCCGAGAAGGGCTGCAGTAGCCTATAGGCGTAACGGACTCTGCAGAACGAATCGGAGGTGCGTCATGATGCACGACACCAGACGTCACAGGGTCGGGCAGCTACTGATGGGCTTGTCCCTCCTCGCGGCGCCCTTGCACGTTCCGTCCGTCATCGAGGGCCGCGACCTATTGCCCCCAAAAGAGCAGAAGGAAACTGAGTTCGAGGAGACGCGGTCTCCGTCCTTTGATGAGCAGCGGCGTGGTGTGCCGCAATCGATCTTCATTTCGATCCAGATGGCCCGCGGATATGAGGTCGAGTGGGACAGTTTCGGAAGGCAGGGCTGGTATACGCAGGACCCGCGGATCAAAGCTGTCGATCCCGGCACAACGGTCTTCTCGCCGGATACGCCAGCCATCTATGTCGTCTTCGAAGTGGCGCCGCTCGAGGACCCTGCTCAGTTCGGCGCGCAATGGTTCCTCGAAGAGCCGAACGGCAAGCTCTCGGAGAAACCGGTCGGCCGCGATGTCCTCGAGGTGCCTGGCCATAGCCGATGGGGTTTTCTCGAACTGAAAAGCCCTCCGGGCGGCTGGTCGCCGGGTAAATATTTGGTCAAGCTGTTCATCACGCCGCTGGGGCAACAACCGTTTCACGCCGTGAATCAGGTCGGCACGATGCACTTTACGATCACCGGCGGATCGACGAACGACGGCAAACCGCCGGCGGGGTGAGGAGCGGCATGCCGATCTACGAATACGTGGCCGAACGGTGTTTGCGAGAGCCGCCGTGCTCGCGCCGCAAAGAATACCTCCAGTCGGTGAAAGAGGCGGCGTTGGCCGCGTGCACGGAATGCGGGGCGCCGGTGCGAAAGGTCATGTCATCGTTCGCGGCGCGGTCCGGTGAAGTCGGAATCTCAGCCCCCGACCCGACGCCCTTGAACATTACGAACGCACCGCCGCCGCGGGAGATGCCGAGTGAGGGGAGTTGTGGTCACGATCACACGCCCTGACGACGAGACGAGCGATGAAGGAAACTGATCCGGAAAAGTTGGCGTTGCTGTATGAGCGGTTTCGAGATGTGTGCTTGGTGGAAAAGGAAGTCTGGCATGAAGTCTTCATGCCGCGCGAGCAGGGAAAACTCGTGCTGACCAGACTTCAGGATCGGTATGAGGTGATCATCGACGACAAGGATGTCGAAGCCGCGCTCGAAGCCAATATTCCGCTCGGGGCCGCTGCGCTCGGGGCGGCGATTCAAGAATATCGAGAACAGATCAGCTTTGTGAAGAAGACGTAGAATGTCCGCCGTCCGCCGGCAAGAAACATCACTCCAACTGGCTTCTTCCTCAAAGAGCAGCAAAGGCGAAGTGCATGGAGAAGATGCCGGCGTTCGTCGGTGTGCAGGAGTTCGGTTACAGAGCGTGATAGCCGGGTGAGCACCCGGCTATCACGAACAGGAGTGCAATGATGACGTGGACGACCATCAGAAAGCGAGCCGCTGCAGGGCGGCGACGCGCTCATCGATGCTGGGATGCGAGGCGAACAGGCTCATCATGCCGCCCGACTTCCCGGAGATCTTGAACGTCACGAGCGGGTCCTGCGTGCTGTACTCCGGCTGAGCCCGATTCACCCACCGCTCGATCGCGCGAAGCGCCGCGATCATCGAATCCTTCCCGTACACCTTGGCGGCAAACGCATCGGCTCCGAACTCACGCCGACGTGAGAACCACATGATCGGGATCATGGCGAGAATGCCCAGGACGATTTGCAGCACCAGAGAGACGACGATGCCCAATCCTTCCTGGTCGCGCTCGGCAAAAAACCGGCGGACGAGCATCGCAATGAAATAGACGAATGTGTTCATCAACCCCGCCAGGACGGTCGTGGTGAACATGTCGCCGTTATAGACATGCCCCATTTCGTGCGCGAGCACCGAGCGGACTTCTTGTTCGTCAAGGTTCTCGAGAAGGCCGGTTGAGACCGCCACCATCGAATTGTTCTTGCTCGGCCCCGTTGCGAAGGCATTCGGATCGGGCGATTCATACGCCCACACTTCCGGCATCTCGATGTGCAAGCGCTGCGCGATCTCCTGCACGGCGCCATACACCAGCTGCTCGGCATGCGTGCGCGGCTGCGTAATCTGATAGCAATCGAGCATCGCGCGAGCGAATTGCTTGGAGAATGCCAAGCTGATGAAGGCGCCGGTGAACCCGATGATGCCGGCTGAGAATAAGAGAGAAGTTGTATCAGTACCCAGGGTGATTCCGAATGCCGGTAAGATCACGTTGAAGATCACCGACAACGTGACCATCACCAACAGGTTGGCGATCAGCAGCAGGCCAATGCCTTTGAGCCATTTCGTCATCGAACGTCTCCTTTTCGAACGATCATCGAGCCCAGCTCCTCAAGCAACGCTATTATACCGCCGAGCTAGGTGAAAAATCATCGAACCGCGGGCGGCCGGTGGCATGAGTGGAGCGGCCGCGCGGCGCTCGAAGATAATAACGTCATTAAGATAATGGTGATCGGGGCATAGTCAAGTCGCCGCCGCTTGATTGACCTTGCATAAAGGCTTCTGTTAGAAGGGCTCATGGTGGCCATCAGTAAAAACAATCCAAGGCGAGTGACCTTCGTCGTCACCGGCCTGCTCCTCGTTCGCGCGCTTGTAATCGCCACACCCGGCACACCGATCATCGTGCCGTTCGATCCGGACGGTGTGCAACGCGCGACGGTCATTCTCGACAGCTATTCCTACGAGCCGAAGTATTTGATCGTGCAGGCCGGGAAGCCCGTCGAACTGATCCTTAAGAGCGCGACGATCCTGACACCCCACAACTTTGTGATCCACGAACCGGCCGCCGCACTCATGATCGAGCGCGACGTCGGATCCGGAAAGAGTGAGACCGTCCGGTTCACGCCGACTCAGCCCGGCCGCTTTCCCTTCTATTGCGACAAGAAGTTGCTGTTCTTCAAAAGTCATCGCGAGAAGGGGATGGAGGGGCTTCTCGAAGTACGCGAGTGACGACGCGCGACCGCCACGTCGAAGACCCCGGCAGTGATTCCATCCTGCTCCACGATGTCCTCAAGCAGGTCTCCCGCTCCTTTTATCTCACGCTGACGGTCGTGCCGCAGTCCGTCCGCCGCCAGATCGGGCTCGCCTATTTGTTCGCTCGTACGGCGGACACGATCGCCGATACCGATCTCATCCCTCGTAGCCGGCGGCTGGTTCTGCTCAAGGAGTTCAAGGCGCAGTTCGCAAGCGAACAGGTGGACCGGGCCGCGCTTCACGCGATTGAGTCCGCCGTCGTGCCGCACCAAGCGAGTGCGGGCGAGCGTCTGCTTCTCCAACGCCTGGAGGACTGCTTTCGTCTGTACGAAGCTCTTCAAACCGACGACCAAATGCGGATCAGACGGCTCATGCAGACGCTGACGAACGGCATGGAAATGGACCTCTCCGTGTTCCCCGGCGATTCCACCGCGGACCTCATCGCGCTCAAAACTATGGCCGAGCTGGATCAGTACACGTATTATGTGGCCGGCTGCGTCGGCGAATTTTGGACCGACATGGCGTGTGCGCATATCAGCGCGCTGAGATCGTGGGATGTGTCAACGATGTCGGCGATGGGTGTGCGATTCGGAAAAGGGCTTCAACTCACGAATATCTTGAAAGACATCGCGCGCGATCTCCAGCGAGGGCGGTGTTATGTTCCCGAAGCGTTGCTGAAAGATGCCGGCTTGGCGCCGAAGGATTTGCTGGACCGCCACGCCTTGCCGCGGTTCCGACCTCTCTTGAAGCGCTTGATCGGCGTCACGCGCGAGCATCTGGATGAAGGCTGGCGCTACACGATGCGGATCCCGCGTCGCGCGCTTCGCCTCCGCCTGGCCTGCATGTGGCCCATTCTGTTTGCCGGCGAGACGCTGCAGCGCGTAGCTCGGTCACCGGATCTCTTGGACCCCGACGTCAACGTGAAAATCTCGAAGCGCCGGGTCTATGGCATTATCGTGTTGACGACACTGACCGGCGGCTGCGGCTACGTAGGAACAGCCTACTGGGGGTGGCTGCGAAAGTGGTTAGAGTAAGTTACATCTTCTTCTGCTGCGGGACCAGAACCTTCTCGCCCTTTCGATACACCGAGTAAATGGCATTCGAGGGACAGGCATCCAGGCAGAGCCGGCAACTCTCGAGACATCGGGATGCATCGAACTTGTACGGCGGCGTGGAGAGCCACGCACCGGTCGGGCAAACAGGGATACAAATGGCTTGGTGGGTGCAGCGGTCGGGATGCCGCACCAAATGATCGCGCACGACCATCATCGGCTTGACTCCTTCGAACAGCGCTTGTGAGAACATTTCCAGCATGTTCACGGCGCGTCCCTCACTTCCACTGTCGGATCAATTCGCGCAGCCGGTCCTTGAGTTCGGGAATCTGCTCCACGTTGTTGTGAATGGCCCCCAGAATCTTCTCCAGCCTCGCCGCCTTGAGTGCGTCCTTGTCGGTTTGAAGGAGTCGGTCGTATTCGGCGTAGGCTTCCGGCCAACGACCCTCAAGATGCGGCCGGGCGACCGCCAACGCCTCCCCCAGCTCCCAAGGTTCGGGAGCCAAGGCCGGGGCAACCGTGAACGAGCCGTCGGTAAAGACGAGGACGGCCGCTCCGCTCTTCGATGGCAACGGGGCGACCGTCTCGATGGTTTTGCCTTTGGCCTCGTCCCAGGCGATGAACAGCCCCGGAAAGCGCTTCATGAAGGCCACCTTCGCCTGGTTGGCTTTCCATTTCTCTTCAACTGCCATGCGAGCCTTTCACGTGAGACTGATCGGCGACGGCTGCGCGGACCGCGGCGGATGGTCCGGCATCAACAGCCGCTCAACGATCTCGCCCTTGATGACGTGACGTTCCATGATCTCCGTGACGTCCGCCTCCGACCCAACCCAATACCACGTGCCTTCCGGATAGATCACGACGCTCGGTCCATATTCACAATGATCGAGGCAGCCGGCCTTGTTCGCCCGCACACGACCTTTCAGGCCCAAGCGTTCGACTTCCTTTTTGAAAAACGCGTGGAGCCGCTCCGAGCCCTGATTAGCGCAGCACCCCCGCGGGTCGTCCTTGGGCCGCTGATTGATGCAGACAAAAATGTGGTGCGTGAATGTGGACACGAAGTTACGAAATCGGAGACGCGATCAACCGGGCTTGGACCTGTTCGATGAGGGTGCGTACCTCGGCCGGTGCCAGCAGCCGAGAATCACTGTGGCTGCCGAGCAGCGCAAAAATTTCGTGCAAGCGAAGTCGCGCACGCTGAAGCTGTTCTCCGTCGGCCAACTCAGACCGCTGTCCAGCGGACAATTTATTGAGTTCCTCGCGGATGTCGCGGAAGTCGCGCTGAAGATTTTTCTGCATGGAACACGACTCACAGTACCATTTGGGGCTTTGATCGGCAGAGGGCGACAGACGGTCATAGCTTCGACCGAAGAAGTCCTTGCCCATCGACAGCTTGAAGAATGGCCCTCGCTCACTGCCGCACCCATCGCACTGTCCCGCTGTGACGCGGCTCTCGTCTGCCTCGCTGCTCATCGTCGCTCCAAGGGTTGCAAATCTTACCTTATCGTTTCCTATAGTGTCCAGCCGCGGCACATGCATGCTTTCGCCGACCGAGCGCGCTATTTCAACAGAGGGAGGACCGCCCTATAATGGGTACACGGGGTAGAGGCGAGCATGATCATCGGCGTGCCGAAAGAAATCAAGGACCAAGAGTACCGCGTCAGCCTCACGCCTGACGGTGTGCGGACGCTGACCGCTGCCGGCCATACTGTGTGGGTCCAATCGACGGCGGGGGATGGGAGCGGCTTTTCCGACGAGGAGTATCGGCGTGCAGGTGCGAACATTGCGGCGTCGAATGAACAGGTCTTTAAAGAGTCGGAACTGATCGTGAAGGTGAAGGAGCCGCTGCCGCCCGAGTACAAGCTCTTCCGATCGGGGCAGACGCTGTTTACGTTTCTGCATCTGGCTGCCTCGGCCGAGCTGACACGGTTTCTGGTCGATGCCGGCGTGACGGCCATTGCCTACGAGACGACGGAGGCCGAGGACCATTCCTTCCCGATGTTACGGCCGATGAGCGAAATTGCCGGCCGAATGGCGGTACAGATCGGCGCGCATTATTTGGAGCGCTCGCAAGGCGGGCGGGGCGTGCTGCTCTCCGGCGTTCCCGGTGTTCCGCCGGCGCGCGTCGTGGTCTTAGGGGCGGGGGTCGTCGGTTCGGCGGCGACGCGGATCGCCGTCGGGATGGGCGCCCAGGTCACGGTTTTCAACCTCGACCTCCAGCGATTACGCGATCTGGATGATCTCTATCAAGGTCGGATCGTGACGCGGGCCCCGAATCAAGCGTGGATCGACCGCGAGGTCGCGCATGCCGATCTGGTCGTCGGCGCGGTCATGGTTCCCGGCGCGCGTGCGCCGCGCATCGTCTCCCGAGACGTGGTCTCACGGATGCGCCCGGGATCGGTCATCGTCGATGTGTCGGTCGATCAGGGCGGCTGCATCGAGACGACGCGTCCCACGTCTCATTCCGATCCCGTTTATACCGTAGATGGAGTGTTGCATTACTGTGTGCCAAACATGCCCGGCATTGTGCCGCGCACGTCGACATGGGCCTTGACCAATGCGACACTTCCCTTTATAGTCCACCTTGCTTCCGCGGGAATCCAGCAAGCTATTCGTTCGCATCGCGGGTTGGCGCAGGGCGTGAATGTAATCGACGGCACCGTGGCCTGTCGGGGTGTAGCCGAGGCACACGGGTTCCGATTTCAACCGTTGCCCTGATTGAGAAGTGGCTGAAGGGATCGGGGCGTAGCGCAGCCTGGTAGCGCACCGCGTTCGGGACGCGGGAGTCGGAGGTTCAAATCCTCTCGCCCCGACCAAACCAAGCTCGCATGACTCACCTGCCTCCATTTGGTGACCAGATAGTGCTGGTACTTCGAAAGTCGTTCCTCATGCCGTCGAGCCATCTGGGCGATGTGTGGATCGGCGGCCTTGTCGGGACGCGGGCCCTTTACCGCAACCGGAGACGCCACTGAAGGATCTGTGTGCGACGCGTCAAGGTCTGTGGCCCAAATATACGGGATGGTGCATGACGCTGGGCAGGTTTCCCGGCCGTGCTCGACCATTCGCTCCACAATCGCCTCCGCTCCCCTTTTCTCAGACGTTCATCGATCCATTGTCTCGCTCTCTTGACGCGCCGGGTGAAGGAATCTCATCGATGGATGAGCAGTCGAGGATCAGGGTCCACGTCCTTATCAGTGGGCGAGTTCAAGGTGTCGGCTATCGTGCCTTCGTGTATCGAACGGCGTCGCAGAAGGGTGTCGCGGGCGGAGTGAGGAACCTCCCGGACGGACGCGTGGAGGTGCGGGCGGAGGGCGATAAGCGCCTGATCGGCGAATTGGTCGACGCGCTGAAGATCGGTCCTCCGGGCGCGAGAGTTGATGACGTGCGGGTGGAGCGGGAAACGCCGATAGGCCTTCAGTCTGATTTTCAAATCTGGTACTGACGGCGACGGCGAGAGGAGCATCTATGGGTCACGATGACGAAGATGTGACGGAATCGGTGGACACCGAAGACGAAGAAGAGGAAGAGGAACAGGACGAAGAAGCTGAACTGCTGGCGGAGTCGCGCCGCAAGCGTGCCGCTGTCAAAGAGGAGAGCCAGTACGAAGGGCTCGACGCGGTCAAAAGCTACCTCAAGGACATCCGCAAGTCGACGCTGCTTAACTTCGAGCAGGAGCAGGAATTAGGGAAGCGAATCGCGGCCGGAGACTTCAAGGCTCGCGAGCAGATGATCGAATCCAACCTCCGGCTCGTGGTCAGCATCGGAAAGCGCTACATGAATCGCGGCCTCCCGTTCTCGGATATCGTCGAAGAGGGGAACATCGGGCTGATCAAGGCCGTCGAGAAGTTCAACTATGCGCGCGGATTCCGTTTCAGCACCTACGCCTCCTGGTGGATTCGTCAATTCATCGAGCGCGCCATCATCAATCAATCGAAAATCATCCGCCTGCCGGTTCACGTCGTCGAGCGGTTGAATCGCTACCTGTCGGGCCTCGAAGAATTGGTGCAGGAACTGGGGCGCGAGCCGAAAATCCACGAGATTGCCGAGCGGCTCAAGATGTCGGAACAGGACGTCACCGATCTCAAGCAGTTGATCCGGACGACCTATTCACTCGACAGCCCGATCAATGAGCGCACGGGCACGTTTCTCCGTGACGTCATCGAAGACCCGGTAAGTGTGTCGCCCGCCGTGACGGCCGAAGGCGTGCGGCGGCGGGAAAGCTTGATGTCGTGGATTCAGGAATTGCCGGAAAAGGAAAAAACCGTCGTCATCCTCCGGTTCGGACTGGACGGAGGTGAGGCGCATACGTTGGAAGAAATCGGTCAGCGCTTGGGGCTGACGCGAGAGCGCGTGCGCCAAATCGAAACGGCCGCGCTCGTGAAGCTGCGGACGACGATCGAGAAGAAAACGATGACGCAGGATGATCTGCTGTGAGCGGGCGAGTCATTGACTACAAGGCGTTGATTCGCGAGGTGCCGGACTTTCCGAAGCCTGGCATCTTGTTCTACGACATCACGACGTTGCTCAAGAACGCTGACGCTCTCCGGCACATCGTCGATGATCTGACCGAGCGGTATCGACACGAGCGGATCGCCAAGGTCGTGGGCATCGAATCCCGGGGCTTCATCTTCGGCAGTCCGCTCGCCTATCGCTTGGGCGCCGGATTTGTACCGGTGAGGAAGCCCGGGAAGCTGCCGGCCGACAGCTTCGAGGTGAAATACAACCTGGAGTACGGCTCTAATTCCCTCGCTATTCATCGCGATGCGATCGAGATGGGGGAACGAGTCCTGATCGTCGACGATCTGCTCGCCACGGGCGGGACTGCGGCCGCCACCGTCAATCTGGTCCGTCAGCTCGGTGGAGAATTGGTGGGCCTCGCGTTTCTCGTCGAGCTGCGATCGCTCAACGGCCGGGAACGACTCGACGGTTGCGACATCCATGCGATGATTACGTACGCATGAGCCTCCTGCCTGATTCTCGCAACGAACGATTCCCCGCCCGCTGCTCCAACACACCGTGAACCGGGAAACCCTGCACCGGACCCCGTGGGTCGTCGGTCTATCGCACTGAGAGGGATAGTCTGTTATGGGAGGAAAGAGCAAGAAGCAGGCGGCATCGCGGAAGAAGGGCTCTCCGAAGACAACGGCGAAGTCGGACGGCCAGGCAGCCACGGCGTCGTCGCCGCCTGCGCGTAAGGCGGCACCGTCCACAGCGGCCGGGGTCGGGTCCAGCCAGCGACGGGAAAATCTACAGCGGATGCTGCTCGCCAAACGCCAAGAAATCTTGAACGAGATCAAGGGCAGCATCGGCCAATCGTTGACGGAGGAGCAGCAGCGCCGGCTCGAGGCCGCGAGGGATGTCGGCGATCAGGCGCTCATGGACCTCCAGCGGGAACTTGGGATCTCGCTGCTCGAAATGCGAAACCGAAAGCGGCAGTCGATCGACGACGCGTTGGCTCGTCTGGCCGAGGGTCTGTACGGTATTTGTGCCGAGTGCGGTATCGAGATCAGTGAAAAACGGCTGGCGGCCGTGCCGTTCGCGAAGCTGTGCGTCGAATGCCAGACCAAGCAAGAATTGCTGGAGAAGATCTCGAAGGAAGAAGAACGCGAGTTGTAATGCAGGCAGTTTTCCGGGTCTTGGGCTGCGTCTGTGCAGCCAGAGACAGAGTAGGGCGCGCTTTCGACCCGTTCAGGTCGCTCTCGCCGTGACAGCATCGACTGCCATGACGGTCGCCGCCCCGTCGTTTGCCTGCCGATGAAGGAGCGTAAGCGTGAAGGCCGTTGTGCTGGCGAGCGGAGGGCTCGATTCGACGGTGACGGCTGCCGTGGCCAAGCAGGAAGGCCATGACCTCTTCCTGCTCACCGTCGCGTATGGTCAACGTCATGCCGTTGAGGTCGAGCGGGCACGAGAGGTTGCGCGTGTGCTCGGCGCCGCTCATCTTGTCGTCACTCTCGACCTCCGGAGCATCGGCGGTTCGGCGCTGACGTCAGAGGAGGCCGTTGCCAAGGACCGAACCGAATCCGATCGGGATACCGGCATTCCACGCACCTACGTCCCGGCGCGCAACACGATCTTTCTGGCTCTGGCGGCCGCGTACTGCGAGAGCATCGGCGGATCATTGATCTATATTGGGGCGAATGTTGTAGACTACTCGGGATACCCGGATTGTCGACCGGAGTTTCTGCGAGCGTTCGAAGACGTGATTCGAATGGGCACGCGAAGCGGGGCGTCGGGCCATCGCATTGAGATCCGCGCCCCGCTGCTGTCGTTGTCAAAAGGCGAGATCATCAAGTTGGGTGCCTCGCTCGCGGTCCCATTCCAGCTCACGCACAGTTGTTATGATCCATCGGCGACCGGCGAGGCCTGCGGGCGCTGCGACAGCTGTCAGATTCGGCTGGCGGGTTTTCGCGCGGCAGGATTGAGTGACCCGATCCGGTACCGCAAGGGGTGAGGCATGTCCCAGGAAGAATTTTTCATGTATCTGACGATCGGCTTGATCATTGCGGTACCCCTCGGGATCCGCTTGTACCGCTACGTGACGATCTCCCGCATGAAACAAAGCCTCCGGGAGGAATTGGGACGATCGGCACATGCCGCCGGCCAATCAGAGCACAAGAGGGAATCATGTCAAGGATGATCAGTCCCCGCCTGTCGGGCGTGGTGTTGTTCGCGATCGTCGCGCTGCCCCTGTTTGGGATGAGTTCCGGGAAGCCGGAGGTGTCCAAAGTGCCGCCGGAGTTCCAAGTTGGCGAGAGCAAATTCAACACCTATTGCGCGCGATGCCATGGGCCGCAAGCCACGGGGACCGACCACGGGCCGCCATTGGTGCACAAGATTTACGAGCCGAATCATCACGGCGATCTCGCGTTTCATCGCGCGGCGCTGACCGGAGTGCGCGCCCATCACTGGAAATTCGGCGACATGCCGAAAGTCGACGGAGTGACGTCGGAGGACGTCGACCACATTGTGAAATACGTTCGGTGGCTTCAGCGCCAAGCCGGAATCATGTAACTCCCTCGGTTATCCTTCCCTGCACCACGCGCCCTTGTGCTACTGATACATCCTGCCCTGTCGCCCGTCTGTCGGTCCCCTGCCGGGTTCTCGCATGGCCGAGCGGCCGCGCGGGGCGTCGCGGACTGATATCCCGAACATCTGGGATTGAGCCCGCTAGAGTTCATCGATTTACGGCGGGTAGAGGTGGACTAGAACTGATCGAGCATGCCCTGAAGCTGTTGCAGCGCTTCTTTGACCCGGCGCTTGGCCTCGTCGATGCGCTCGCGCAACCGGAGATGGTCGTCATCTGAAAGCGGCCGCTCTTGTCCGGCACGGTCCCGGCGGCGGTTCGGCGTCTGCTCTTTTTCGGTCTTCAGCTTCAGCAGCTCATCACGCGCTTCTTTCCACTCCTTCTCGGTCCGCGCAACTTGCTCGCGGGCGCTCTCCAGCGCCGCCTCGAGCTCCTCGATGCGCTGCACAAGCCGCTTGTTGCTCACCGAGAGGTCGAGAATCTCTCGTTGATCTTCCTGATGCCTGGCGTACGCGTGTTGCTGCGCCTCCTCATAGGTTCGACTGGACACGCATCCCGCGAGCGTGCACAGCAGCAGAGCCATCAGCACGGCAAGATATCGATGGTAGATCATGGAGGCCTCCTGCGACGTGACGCGATGAATCGCCTGGCATTGTACTGTACGGCGCACCTGCATGCCACGGCGCTTGACTTGGACAACCGCTCTTCCTAGACTCCGCGTGATGGAGGATCGTGATTATGAGGTGCTCCTCGATCGGCTGGCGGACTACTACGGGATCGATGCCGAGTACCACGATATTTACGGGCAACGCCATGTTGTCGGCGCCGACACCAAGCGTCGGCTTCTCGCCGCCATGGGAGTCTCGGTCGAATCCCGGGACGCCATCGCCCATGCATTGCAGGCGCGCCTGGATCGATGGTGGACCGATGCGTGCGACCCGGTTCTCGTCCGGAGGATCGGAGATGTCGGCACGTGGTCCTTCCGCATGCTGGCCGCCGAAGGCGAGGAGCAAAGCATTCGAATCGAATGGGCGATCGATGAAGAGTCGGCTGGACGTGTCGGGAACGGCCAGTACGGCCCGGGCGTTCAAGCGACCGAGGCCGACTGCGTCCAAGGGCGTCGATACGTCCGCGTGGATCTCCCCCTTCCCGTCGACCTGCCTCCCGGTTATTACCAAGTCACGGCGACGGCCGTCTCTCCTTCCCAGCGCAGTCTCGCCGCGTTTCGGCTGGTGGTGGCCCCTCGCGCGTGCTATCAGCCCGACGCGCTCCAACGCGGACAGCGCCTCTGGGGGTTGGCCCTGCAACTCTACGCGCTTCGCTCGGACGACAACTGGGGGGTCGGTGATTTCCACGACCTGCGGAGTTGGGTCCACTGGGCATCGGCTGATCTGAAGGCACACCTCATCGGTCTCAACCCGCTTCATGCGCTTCGGAACTCCCGTCCTTATCACATCAGCCCCTATTCGCCGGACAGCCGCCTGTACGTGAATCCGCTGTACATTGCCATCCCGCGCATTCCCGAATATGCCGAATGTCCGGAAGTACAACGATTGCTTAAAGCCCCCGACGTGGTTGCCGAGTTGGAGTCGCTCAAGAAGAGCGAGACGGTCGAGTACGATCGCGTCATTGCGATAAAG
Organism: Nitrospira sp. Vd2; assembly: GCF_979581665.1. Taxonomy (NCBI): domain Bacteria; kingdom Pseudomonadati; phylum Nitrospirota; class Nitrospiria; order Nitrospirales; family Nitrospiraceae; genus Nitrospira; species Nitrospira sp. Vd2. The sequence continues at coordinate 36,708 of NZ_CEFZSK010000012.1, forward strand.
AACCGAGCCCTGGGCCTCCTGTTCGACACGTTCCATGCGCGTCACTTCCGGACCAAGGGAAAGAACAGCCGGCCCTGTACCGAGCGCGGGCACGCGTTCGAGCGGTATGTCGCCGGGGAGGGAGAATCGCTGTCCCGCTTTGCTCTTTTTCAGGCGCTGGCCGAGATGCTCCGTACACGTGACGATGGCGGCCATGTGTGGCAAGCGTGGCCGGAGGAATACCGTGATCCCGAATCGGCGGCGTGCCGCGAGTTCGCCCGTCGGCACAGCGGCCGGGTTCGCTTTCATCAGTACGTCCAATGGCTGGCCCACGAGCAACTGTCGGGCATCAGACAACAGACCGAGGAACTCGACATGCCGGTCGGGCTCTACCATGACCTCGCGCTCGGCAGCGATCGCGGTGGCAGCGATGCGTGGGTGTTCCAGTCGGTCCTAGCGTTAGAGGCGGAAGCCGGATGCCCGCCGGACGCGTTCGCCCCAGAGGGGCAAAACTGGGGCTTGCCTCCCGTGGACCCCCACAAGCTTCGCGACCAGCGCTACCAGATGTTCATCGATCTGATCCGGCACAATGTTCGATACGGCGGTGCGATTCGCTTGGATCACGTGATGGCACTGTTTCGACTCTTTTGGATTCCACGGGGGTTGAAGGGTACCGCGGGTGCGTACGTGCGCTATCCCTGGGAGGACTTGCTCGGCATCCTTGCCCTCGAGAGCGTGCGATCGCGTGCCGTCATCGTGGGGGAAGACCTTGGGACGGTCCCCGACTTCGTCCGCGAGAAACTTGCGGCAGCCGGTGTTCTGTCGTACCGAGTCTTTTATTTTGAGCGGCGGTCGGATGGGGAATGGAAGGCGCCGGCGGATTATCCCCGTTCGGCGCTGGCCGTCGTCACGACGCACGATCTGCCGATGTTGACCGGCTTTTGGTCGGGAGAAGATATCTCAGTCCGCGCGCGACTCGGGATGTATCCGACTGAGGAGGCGCATCGAGCCGCTGTCGAAGAACGCAGAGCCGATAAGGCGCGCATGCTGCGCGCCGTCCGTCATGCCGGGCTCCTGCCGGCGGATGCCGATGACGAAAGGCTCTTGAGCGATCGCCTCTCGCCACGGTTGGCGGAGGCGATTCACGTCTACGTAGCCCGAACTCCTTCCTACCTGATGCTCGCGAGCATCGAGGATCTGTTGGGACAAGAGACCCAAATCAACGTGCCGGGGACCTTGGACACCTATCCCAACTGGTCTCATAAACTTTCCATGACGATCGAGGACGCGCGCGCGAGTGCACGCGCGACGGCCATCGCCGCCGCACTCCATCAGACGCGCCCCTAGCGCCGTGCCTTGTCGGACTCCGCTGTTTCCATTATGATCGTCACCCGTGCCTCTTGAGAGCATCGGGTGGCTGAGATGGCTTACGCCCAGAGCGACGGGCAGGGGCAATTGGCTCGTGCTCGGCGTGGCGGCCGCCCTTTTCTTCCTCATCGTCGTGATTGAGAACGGGACGCCGGCCAACGTGGTGGCCGCGTACGCGTTCGTGCTGCCGATCCTGCTCGTCGCCACCGCCCGCAATCGTTGGTTGATGCTCATCACGGTGCTACTCTGTATTGCCGCGACGTACTCGGGCTTACTGCGTCCGCACAAGCCGGGCCGTTTTGTTGCCGCCGTCATCAACCGCAGCGTGGTCGCGGGCGTCCTGATAAGCGTGGCGTACTTTGCGATGACGCGTGAGGAGCGAAAAGCGCGCGAAGAAGAGGCGCGAGCTGAACTGTTGCGGGCGAATGCGCAACTGGTCGAAGTGAAGGACGCGTTGAATCGATCGGAACGACTCGCGGCGCTCGGGCTGCTGGCCTCTTCCGTCGCGCATGAAGTGGGAACACCATTGCATTCGATCGCGTGGCACGTCCAATCGCTGACGGAGGATCCCAATGCGACGCCCGAGATGCGGAAGACGCTCGCCATGATCGATTCGGAGCTGAACCGCGTGGTCCGTATCATCAAAGAGAAGTTATCGATGACCCGGCAGCCGAAACGCGAACACGGCCCGCTCAGCCTCGACGATCTCGTCCAGTCGGTGGTCGCGTTAATGAAGCCGTCGTTCGTGGCCAAGGGCGTCGCCTTGAAGATGGATCTCGCAGGAGATCGCGCCACTGTCTTGGGAGATGTCGAGCACCTTCGCCAGGTCTTGGTGAACCTGCTGACGAACTCATTGGCCGCGACAGCAGTCGGCGGAGAAGTGATGATCGTCATCGGTCGGCGTGCCGCGACTTTGGCCGAATTGGAGGACCACCGGCGGGGCGGTTATCCGTCGCTCGAAACCATGGTGACGATCAGCGTTCGCGACAACGGCTGCGGGATGCCCGAAGAGGATCTGAAGCGAGCGATCGAACCGTTTTTCACGACGAAGGCCGTGGGCGACGGGACTGGATTGGGCCTGTTTCTGAGTCGCGAGATCATTACGGCTCATGGCGGGACGCTGATGATCGAAAGCGTCGTGGGAAAGGGGACGATGGTCGAAATTGCGCTGCCGAGCTATGGTCCCACGGTGAAGGAGCCTCAGCCATGAGTCGTCCCGACGGACGGATTCTGGTCGTCGATGACGACGCGATGGCGCGGACGTTGCTGGCCGACGCGCTGCGGAAGGAGGGCTATGACGTCGAGGAAGCCTCGAACGGGTCGGAGGCGATTGAATGCGGCCGCAGACGGCGATTCGACGTGGTGCTCACCGATATGCGCATGGGAGCCGTGGATGGGTTGGCCGTGCTGCAAGATTTCAAGCAGCGCAGCCCGGACACCTCGATCGTCCTGCTGACGGCCTTCGGCTCGATGGAAGGCGCGATCGACGCGATCAAGCAAGGTGCCTACGATTATCTGGCGAAGCCGTTTCGGAAGGAAGAAGTGAAACTGGTCGTCCAGCGGAGCCTCGAGCACAGCCGCTTGATCAGAGAAAACACCCGGTATCGCGAGGAACTCCGGGAGCGCGCTGATCGATCCCGCCTTGTTGGAAGCAGTCCCGCGATGCTGGAGGTGTACAAGCTGGTCGCGCGAGTCTCGGCCGGTAAGAGCACGGTATTGATCGAGGGGGAGAGTGGAACGGGTAAAGAACTTGTGGCGCGCGCGATCCACGCGAACAGTCCGCGCCGCGACAAGCCCTTCATTCCGGTGAACTGTGCGGCGCTTCCCGAGAGCCTTTTGGAGTCGGAGTTGTTCGGTCATGAGAAGGGCGCCTTTACGGGAGCCGGCGGGGCCAAGAAAGGTCTCTTCGAGGCGGCCGATCAAGGCACGCTCTTTCTCGACGAGGTCGGTGATATTGGCCCGGCACTACAAGTAAAGCTCTTGCGCGTGATCCAGGAGCAGGAAGTCCGTCATGTGGGCGCCACGGTGTCCAGCAAAGTCGATGTGCGGATGATCGCCGCGACCAATAAAGACCTGGCCCGGCTCGTCAAGGACGGGACGTTCCGGGAGGATCTGTTTTATCGGCTCAACGTTGTTCGTATCGTGGTTCCGCCGCTTCGCGAACGACGGGAAGATATCCCCATGCTGGCCCATCATTTCCTGCAGAAAACCAACCGCGAAAGCGGACCCGCGATTCGCGGGTTCGTGCCTGAAGCGCTCACCCTTCTTCAGCATTACGAGTGGCCGGGAAACGTGCGGGAGTTGGAAAACGTGATCGAGCGTGCCGTCTCCTTGGCGCACGGTCCGCTCATCATTCCCGACGACCTCCCCGAGACGGTGCGGCGCGTGCCCTCCTTGCCGGAGACGGCGGCGCTTCCGGGGCAGACGGGCCTGCTGGTAAGTTTGGACGAACTCGAGAAGCAATATCTCATACGCGTCTTGAAGGAGACCGGGAATAATAAGGTGCGCGCCGCGAAAGTCCTCGGAATCGATCGCCGGACGCTGTACCGTATGGCCGAGCGATTCGGGATCGACCTCGGGGATGAACCCGGTGACCCCGGTTCTCATTGACGCTCGCGCACCCTCGACGGCCGGCTTCCTAGGTCTGCTACGTACGACCACGCAGCTTCTGCCTCACACTTCAAAGACTTCGGTCGGATCAACAAATTTGAACGCCGGACGTGGTCGTTGTGCTGTGAAGGAGACACTTGAATGGACGCAAAGTGATCGTAACCGACAGGGAGTGGCAAGAGGAACAACATGCCTTGCCCCACCATTCGATCACCTGACCGACGCCATCGGGTCCCCTTCGTTTCCCGCTCACGTTGACGGCCATTCTCGTGGCGGACCGCTTCTTGCTTGATCCTCCTGTCCATGTCTCAGGGCATTCTCGGACCTTCACCACAGTCACTTGGAGGAACATGAAAAACCTTCTTAGGACCTCACGAGCTGACACAGCGGTGGACACGTCGATTGAGCAACGTCGCGCGCCTCGCCATATGGTGCAGGCAGGCATCACGTTCGAAGGAGAGGGCCACAGCGGGAAAGGCCGAACCTACAACATGTCGACGTGGGGCTGCGCGGTCGAAAGCCCAACGAATCTCACGCTGGGAACGTACGTCGGGGTAACGTTGAACCTGCCGAACGAGCCGGCGCCGGTGGAGGTGGAGTTGGCGGCCGTTCGATGGACGACGCCGCGACGATTCGGCGTCGAATTCTTGAGTGTGTCGAGAGCCAGCCGGCGCCGCTTGGATCAGTTCTTAGGCGTGCAGCCGTGACAGGCCGCGATAGGACAGAAAGCAATACGCCGGGCTACAGCAAGTGCAGGGTCTTCTTGACGGAACGGATGTGCAGATCGGCGTCGCGATGGGGTGGGGACGGCGTCTCTCGCCACAACGACCACAGGTGATCCTTCGTTTCGTAGATCACTGACACGTTCAACCGGGTGCTGTCGGGCGTATCGGCCGACAGCACCGCCTCGACCCGACTTCGCGTGACTCCGAAGCGCCAGATCAAGAGCCAATCCCACGGTCCCCGCGTTTCCTCACGATAGCCGGTTCTCACAAATCGCGGGTCCTCTTCGCCTCGTATCGAATACCCGTCGGTCTCCAGGGTCGAGACAAGGGCTGCTCTGACTTGATCGCGCGGGGCGGCCAAGAGACTTTCCTCGGTGTCAGGGCGCACCTCGACAGTCGGCGTGCTGCACGCGGCCGAGAGAAAAAGGACCATGAGAGAGGCAACGAATCGCGCGAAGGACGACGTGCGCAAGATGACGCTATTTGGTCAACCGATACACCAAATGAGTGTCGGTTTGGGCGACCCCTTCGATCGAATGGATCTTCGTCAGGACGAGCGTGGACAACGCATCTTGGTCGGACACCTCGACGATCGTGAAGATATCCGGCTTTCCCCAGCACGGGTCGATGGTCTTGATCTCCTTGATCTCCGACAGCGCCTTGATCACGTTGCCGGTTTGGCCGGGCAGTACGTTGATCAAGACGTAGGCACGATCGGGCATCTGTTTCACCATAGTCGTCGCGACCGGCACTTGCAAAATCGGCGGAAACCGTAGCCCAAATACGTTTGGGAAGTCAACTCAGCGGCCACCGATCGGTGGAAGCTCAGCCACCGGCGCTCGTACGGCTCGCTCATACAGGTCCAGCGCTTCGGGCATGTGCTCCTGCAATTGGTGAATGCGAGTCCCGTGACCGGGATGGGTCGAGAGGAATTCAGGCGGCTGGCGGCCGCCCGCAGCTTCCATGCGCTCCCAAATGTGAATCGCTTCCTGTGGATCATAGCCCGCCTCTGCGGCCAGCAGCAAGCCGATATAGTCGGCTTCCGATTCATGCTTGCGGCTGTAGGGAAGAATGAACCCGTAATTCGCCAGGGCCCCACCCGCGAGCTGCGCGATCTTCGGATCAAAGCCCTGGCTGGCAGCGCCGACGCTCGCCGCGACAACAGCGGCCTGCGCCAGCAGGCCTTGGCTCATGCGCTCCGCGCCGTGGCGTGCCAGCGCGTGAACGACCTCGTGTCCAAGAATCGCGGCCAGACCCGCTTCGTTCTTGGCGATCGGAAAGATGCCGGTGTAGACGGCGATTTTTCCGCCGGGCAGGGCGAACGCGTTCTTGGTCGCGTCATCCTTGATCACGCTGACTTCCCAGTCGAATGCTTTTGCGGTTTCTGCATACTTCGATTGTTTCGCGGCTTGAATGATGCGATCGGCGACCCGTCTGACCGGCTCCACCTCACGGGGATCGTGTGACACCTTCACCTTCGGATCGCTCAACACTTGCTGATACGATTGGGTGCCGAGATTCTTCTCGTAGCTTTGTGGAACGGCCAGGAGTTGGTGTCGATGTGTGTACGGATTGGTCTCGCAACCGGGGAGGATCATCAAGACCGATGCGATCAGGATCGTTGATTGACGCAGCAGACGGTTCACGAACAACGCCATCAGGGACACGGACTGTAGCATAGGATGACGAGCAGCGGCCAGAATGAATTGATCTGCACCGGCCCGGTTGCGCCTTCGGCCTCTTCATGGTACAGGACTGCCGATGCTGCTTCTGAAGACGCCGGCGATCATGCTGAAGAGCCGCAAATGGCGTGATGCGGACCGCCTGGTCACGGTGTATACACTTCGCTTCGGGAAAATCCGTGGTGTCGCACGCGGGGCGCGACGGATGAAGAGCCGGTTTGGGAGTGCGCTGGAGCCGTTCGTCCATGCCGATCTGAATCTGTTCCAGAAAGCCAATGATCCGGTCTATCGGATCACGCAAGCCGATATTCGGGAGCCGTTCACGGAGCTCAGAGAAGATTTGGAACTGATGGCGGCGGCCGGCCGCCTGGTCAATCTCGTCGCGGCACTGACGGGTGAGGGCGACGCCGGGTCGAAGATCTTCGAAACGTTGCTCACTGGACTGCGGGCATTCGAACCCGGTTCAGATCCCACCCTGACGTCGCTCGTGTTCCAGATCAGGTTACTCCGGCAGGCCGGCTTTGCCCCGCAACTTCATCAGTGCACAGCCTGCGGGCGCGCGGTTGAAAAGGTTGGAGGATCGAAAGGCTATCCATTTTCTCCGCAGTCCGGTGGTGTGGTCTGTGATGCGTGCGCGCCTCGATATCACGACCGTTGCCTGCCGCTCTCACCGGCCGGCCTATCGCTCGTCCATCATGCATTACAGTGGATGCCGGCGGCGCTGACACGGCTGAAGGTCAGCCCCTTCGTCCGCGAAGAAGTTCAAGCGGCGATCGAAGCCTACACGACGATCGTCGCCGGTCGTCAGCTGCCGCCGACTGATTTCTTGGTCGCGGAGGCATCCGCACCCCGCTACAGCGTCACGAAGTGACTTCCCACGGCCGAAGACGGGGAAGACGGCCGAAGAAATACAGCCAAGCCGAACGCCTCACCCGCATGATGCGCGTCCTTGCCTCGCGCGCGCTGACCGTGAATGAATTGGCCGAAGAATTCAGCGTGACCCGCCGACAAGCCTATCGCGACCTCGAGCACATCGAAGCCGAAGGCCATCCACTGACGCACAACGAAGGGCTCGGCGAGAAGACGTGGCAATTGCCGCTGGGATACAAGGGCCTGCCTCCGATCACCGTGTCACCCTATGAGTTGATGTCCTTGCATCTGGCGAAGAGCCATCTCGCTTACCTGAAGGCACGCCCTTCATGGACGATCTGGAGCGCGTACTAGACAAGATCGAAGCGGGCTTGCCGGCGAAAACGATCAATCACCTGGAGCGTATCGCTCGGACGGTCTTTCCGTTACAGCGCCCGAACCGATCGTATCAATCGCACTCGCCGGTCCTCAGCCGTTTACGGCAGGCGCTTTTACTGCAACGGTCCATGATCCTCCATCATCGGAAGCCGGACCAGGATGAGACTGTCGAGCATAGAGTCGATCCCTATCTTCTGCTGTTGTATCAGCATGGTCTCTATCTCGTCGGGCATTCGCACCGCGCACAAGCACTTCGAATGTTTGCGGTTGAACGGATTAAGGACGTGACCGTTTTGGATGAACGGTTCGAGGTGCGGCCTACGTTCCGCATCGAGGACTTCGGTCATCGACTCTTCGGGTTGATCGAGGAAGAACCCGAGGAAGTCCGGATCGAGTTCAGCCGCGAAGTCGCTTATTTGTTGAAGGAACGAGCGTGGCACCCCACGCAAGAGATCCGACCATTACAGAACGGCAATCTGCTCGTCAGCTTCAAGGCCGGCGGGCAGGATGAAATCGCATCCTGGGTGCTCTCCTGGGGACCGTATGCCAAAGTCCTGAGTCCCGCTTCGTTGGCCCAAACCGTGCGACGCCGGCTTGCGGCCGCCCTCAAGCAGTACCAATCCAGTTAAATAACTGCCAACATCGTGTGACTTATTCTGTCACGCCCTGGGTGTACATTGGCGTCTCGACTGCCAAGACCTTGCAATGACCGACGATGCCAGGACGATACGACATGACCTTACGAATCGGCAGGGAAAGCTATTCAATGTCCAAGAGATGATCGGAGGTCGCACAGAGAGGACCCCCGATCGTAATTTAACTTCCGAACGCCTCTTTAATATCATTGAAGTGACGGAAGTCGTAAAACGGGCGACGAAGTTGGAAGAAGTGTGGCGGCAAGTTGGAGCAATCCGATGGCAAGTGCGATTCACAGCCGAATGAAGTGGCGGCGGGTCCTCGAACGGTGGCTCGTACGGGACAACAAACTAACCGACATCAAGGCCGTATCCAAGCTGCCAAAAGGCGAGCGCCTCTTTCGAGCCCCGAGCGGTGTTCACGTCATCGTTCACGCCGCCTCGACGACGATCTACGGTGAGTACCTGATCGATACCGAGGGCCATCTCATTATTGGACTGATCAGAGAAGGAAGAAGCTCAGCATTCGTGGAATGGGAGAGGATTGAGTTGATTGAGGTGCATTGAAAATGAGGGGAATGGAGCGAAAAGCATGCGCGAACAGCAAAGGTGATCGAATTGGTCGGTTCTAGGACTAAGGTCTAATTGCATTGCCAGCGGCGTACATGATCTAAGTCATTCTTATTATTTAACGTGCGCTTCTCGCTTGGCATAGCGGTCTCTGGAGCATCGTTTAGGGGCGGGAAGAACCGCTCCGGCTGTTTTATTCATGACCTGTACTTCAAGTTCGTAATGCTTGATACCAGAAAGGGCATCTTTCCATGACGACGAAATGCAGGTACTGTAACTCGGGTTCGTTTGGGATGGGTTGTTCCTATAGTCCACATAAGGTGCACGAGCACAGTGGAGATCAAAGTAAATGCGAGTTCTGTGGATCGTCCTCCTACGGTAAGGGATGCAGTTATAGTCCAACTAAGGGACACAGGCACGGTAGCGGGGCTGACAAATGCCGGTGGTGTGGCTCAACATCTACAGGATTAGGCTGTCCATACAGTCCTAACAAGGTTCACGAAAAATAGTTCGGAAACGGGCTAAAGGCAATTGGCCGCGACATTCCAGCGACGGAATTCCCCAACCAAACTTATGCAGAGGGTGAAAAACGAGGAGTGAACACAAACATCGCAGTTGAACGATTATGAAGCCTAATAGTTTGCAATTGTAGAATGTCTTTCACAGTGCAGGAGGTGAAGAATGCAATGCTGGTTTTGGAATATCGAGATGGCTGATCAGACGTACTTCGAACAAGAGCTGAAGAGGGGCCACCTGCGGCAAGGATGGGGATACAACCAGAGATTGGACTTAAGAAAACTTCAGGAGAAAGTGAACCAAAATATGCCGCTAGACGAGGAAGAGCAAGCGGCATGGGATCGATGTCAATCAATGCTCCGTTATATCAAAGAAGGTGATCTCGTTGCGGTGAAGAATATCCCTACAAACAAACATTTCACGCTTGTAAAGGTAACGGGTGAGTATCAGTTCGACCTGGGCGAGCGCGGTGATTATGGACATCGCCTTCCTATTACTATTATCCGGGAATTCCATAAGAACAATGCTATCCTGGAAATGCCATTTGTTTCAGCCTTAAATAGGGAACAGCACCCAATTAACATAACGCATAAGCACAAACAGTTTCTGCAAACCTTGTTTCATCTTGTCACCGCCGATCCCGCTCTAAATACATTAGAGCCACAGCCGTTTAAAGAACGGATAGAAAGATGTCGAAGGCAGCTCTTCCCGACGCTTAAGGAAGCATTGCAGAAGGGGCTAGATCCTAAGCGGACCGAGAAACTAATGTTTGAGCTTTTGCGTCGAGACGGAATTGATGTGGAGATGACCGCAGGCTGTAATGAGAGAGGTGCCGATTTATTAGGAATTTGGAAGCTGGACTACGGGCTCACAGTAAAAGTCGCCGTTCAGATCAAAGCGCATTGGGATGGACCTTATGATGATGATGATACCGGAATAAATCAATTGGAAAGGGCATTCCGTGAGCACAAAGTAACGGCCGCATTGTTTGTGACGACAGCCGAGCAACTTGGCGAAAAGCTTCAGAGGCGGATTCAGGAAGCAAAAAACAAGTACAACATAGAAGTTCTGTATGGCGATAAACTTTACCGTCGCATTTTGGAATTGATAGCCGATCCGGACTTCGATCTTGCGGATTAGCAGACATATCAAGAAGTGCGTTCCCGTAAGAATGATTGCTAAGAACAATTAGCACTATTGTTCGTATTATGCATGTGCTGCCCTGGATGGTACTTCTCGCGCTACTGGTTTCGGGCTGTTTGAATCGAGCTCAAATGCGACAAGGGCCGGTGGAAGAAGCCAATCATCTCATTCAACTTGAGAGGAACCGACTCGTCTGCCCGATAGGGCAGAGAAAGGGTTTTCGGAAATACTTCACCGCAATTAATCTTCCATCTTCCCGCTGGGACGTGCGTGGTGGCTTACAGGTCATGCGGGAGTGGCGGTACTTCCTCTCTGTGCCTTACTGGTATGCCGATTATGTCGTGTCGGTTCGTGAAAGTGACGAGCCGGTGTTCGGCGATCTCCATCGGCTCATCCTCGTGATCGTCGAGCCGTACAAGACCGATACTGCTGCAAGGGGCGTGACGTTCTATGAGCCCGGCGCGCAAGTGGAAGTCGTGGATTGCGACATCAGGCAGTTTCTGCCTTCGCACCCGTACATAGATGCGGCCGAGTCGCTCATTCCCCTCGTACGGATCCTGGAAGACTAAAAACTATTTCAAAATCACCTTTCCCGGCCGTTGGGCTGGGGAAGCGGCGGAGCCCCATCAGAGCGGCGTGACGAGCCTCAGCGAGGTGACCGCGTCCCGGTGGCGCCTGCTGTCCGAAGGTGCGTTCAGCGCAGCTTGGATGCACCGAGTTCAGGCGTCAAGTGGTCGCCGAGCGTCCCAGCGGTCCACGCCGCTCTGTCTTCAAGCGAAGCCACTGCCCCCGTTCCGACGGCTCTCTGGCCGACGTCAATGATTTTGAGATAGCTTCCAGGTTGGTGCGCCGGCTCCATAGCGGTCACGACATTGCAATTTCAAGTCATTCGGCGTTCTCCCCTCGGTTGTCGTCAATCCCGCATTCTGGTAGATTCCTGATTGCCATGACTGCGACCACCCTCGAACCTCGTGACATGGAGTGGCTCGACAAGGGCGTGCTCGGTATCGACTGGAGTGACGGACACAAGGGCGTCTATCCTGTACGGTATTTGCGGCAACATTGCCCATGCGCCGCGTGTACCGATGAGTGGACGGGCGAGCTGCGCCTCAAGCCCGACGATGTGCCGCTGATGATCAGGCTGGAAGATATCGAACCGGTGGGCCGCTATGCCTTCAAGATCACCTGGAGCGATGGACACGATACCGGCATTTACAGTTATGCGTTTTTGCGGAAAATCTGCCAGTGCGATATTTGCCAGCCGGTGAAGACGCCCGAACCGAAAAGCAGACGATTGCTGTAATGCCCTTGCGCGCGAGTCTCATCCGCCAATGGTTCTTCCTGTGTTGCTTGTCTCTTCTTCTGCTCACTCCAGCTGCCTGTGCTCGGCTCTCGCTCGATGAACAGATGACCTCCATCCAGCAGGGCCATCTGCCACTCCATGCCCTGACGGTCGAGGCCTTTCTGCGGACGTGGGGTAAGCCGACGTACGTGCATCGGGAACACACACAGTTCTTTCCGGTGAAGAATGGCAACTACGTACCTCGTTTCCGAGCCCCACTCGGCGAACCGCCTCCCGGCTGGGATGCGACGATCGTCTCCGAACCCGGGCTCTTTCTCGCGTACCCGGATCGAGGCGAACTCTTGGGCTTCATCGAGAACCGCCTGGTCTATCGCGAGCAGCTGACGTCTGCTCAGATAGTCGAAGTCGGGAAGACGTGGGAGCACGAAGCGCTGTTCAAGACCCGTCTTGAAACCGACCCCACAGCCTCCTCATCGAAGCGCTGATCGTCTTCCATGCCCTCCGATCGCTCATCACGTTTGCGCATTGCCTTAATCGCATCTGAAGCCGTTCCGTATGCCAAGACCGGTGGGCTTGCCGATGTGGCCGGCGCCTTGCCGCGTGCCTTGGCAAGCCTCGGTCACGATGTCCTATTGTTCATTCCACGCTATGGCACGATTGCCAGCAATGAGTTGAAGGAGTGGCGACGCCTCTCCGTACCAAGTGTCGTGGGTCCTATCGATGCCGTTGTTGAGCAGGAAGTTCTCGTGCCCGGTTCCCCGGACACGGGCCGTGCCCGCGTCATGGCGATCCGACACGATCCCTATTTCGATCGAGCCGGCCTGTATCAAGAACGCGGGATCGATTACCCCGACAACCTCGATCGGTTCACGTTCTTTTGCCGGGCCGTCATGGAGGTCTTGCGGGCGTTGGAGTCTGAGGACTGGGTGCCGGACATCCTCCATGCCCATGACTGGCAGGCGGCGCTGTGCGTGGTCTTCGCGAAAACGCTCTATGCCGATTATGTCAGGCGGCGTGGGATTGCGTCCGTCTTTACGGTGCACAATCTCGGGTACCAAGGGCTGTTTCCAGGGACGGCGTTTCCGAGGACGGGGTTGCCGTCGAGTGTGTTTACGCCGACAACCCTTGAGTTCTACGGGTCGTGTAATTTGCTGAAGGGTGGCTTGATCTTCGGGGACCTGCTCTCGACGGTAAGCCGAACATACGGTGAAGAAATTCAAACGCCGGAATACGGGTTCGGCCTCGACGGCGTCATTCGTGACCGACGAGATCGGATGACGGGCGTGGTCAACGGCATCGATGTCGACGTTTGGGACCCATCCCGCGACCGCTATTTGCCGGCGCGCTACGCCATCGATGATCTCAGCGGAAAACAAGCCTGTAAAACGGCTCTTCAGCGAGAAATGGACCTCCCGCCTCACGATGTGCCGCTGCTCGGGGTGATTTCCCGATTGACATCGCAGAAGGGCTTGGACCTGCTCGCCGCGATCTTGCCCGATGTGATGGCGCTCGACGTGCAACTCGTCATGTTGGGAACCGGTGATCCTGCGCTGGAGGAAGAATTTCGGTCATGGCAGACACGCTATCCCAAGAAAATCGGGATCCGGTTGGCGTTTGATGAAGGATTGGCTCACCGCATCGAGGCCGGTGCGGACATGTTCCTCATGCCGTCGCGATATGAGCCGTGCGGCCTGAACCAACTGTACAGCTTGCGATACGGCACAGTGCCGATCGTGAGACGGACCGGCGGGCTGGCGGATACGGTTGTTCCCTATTCTCCAACCGCCATCGCGGAAGGACGAGCCACCGGATTTATGTTTCGCTCACCCGCACCAGACTCATTATTGATGGCGACCCTCCTGGCGCTTCAGGTCTACCGAGACCGGGACCAATGGGCGCGTCTAATTCAAGCAGGGATGCGCACGGATGTGTCATGGGAGGCCTCGGCCCGAGCGTATATTCGTCTCTTCCGGGAGGCAAGACAGTATGTCGGGGTGCCGGATGGCGAGAAGGACAGCGAGAGAAAAGGTTAACGGGCTGAAGCTGACTGGGAGGGGAGGGACACAAGGCGAGTTGAGCCGGCTTCGGCACCATCGGCGTTGGCATCCAGCTCAATCCGAGCCAGCCCTCCGCGGGCCTGATTTACGTAATAGGAGTACGTCGTCTCCGGATACTTCACTACCAACGAAAACATTTCCCCTGCGATGTCGTAGCGTCCGGCCGCTAAGGCCGTTTCACCGGTATGCACGCCGCAGGCCGCCGCCATCGCTTTTGGATCCACCGCCAGCCGGTTCGCGGGTTCAGACATCCAGCGAGTAATGACCGTCGGCAGCGGGAAATCGCCTTCTACCGTTGGACGGGAGGCAGTCGCCACTGCATGAAGCTGCTGGGCTTCCGTCCGCATCAGCTCAGGATCGGTTCCTCTCTCACAATGGCGATAGGTTCCCCACAAGGTCATAAAGGAGGAATTATCGATGGTCGTCGGCTTGGCGACGGGCTGTGCCGTTTGACATGCGGTAGTGGCGGAGACCAGTACGAAAACGGCTATGTAGTGATGAATTCTCATTACCGTTTTGAGTCCCGTGTATACAGTGAGCAAGAGAAGTGCCGAAGTCGTCTTTTTAAAACGCATTGAAAAGGCGATAAAAGTTTGGACTATCGGAGTAATGTTGTAGAGAGGAAGCGTTGTAAAATCCCAACTGTTACTTTTTAAGCACAGGTAAGGTCAAGTGATGACGACCGGGGCACCTCGGAGATCGTGAACGTTGCCGAAGATCTTAGGGTTGGCTGCGAAACGGAGATAATGGGGGGTGACCTCGAAGAGCTGTCCTTTATGACTGTAGAGGGTGCCGCTCACAACGTGGACGGTGTCCTCGCGAACGAGGTGAATATCGAGAATCACGTTGCCCGACTGCTTATCGACGATTTTCGACCACAAGGGATAGGTGAAGAGTGCCAGCGTCGCGCTCGTTTGCAGCTCAAAACGATTCTTGCTGTTGAAGGCCCAGGTATTGCGGCGCAAGTGCGCGAGTTGGCTCCCGCCTATGTCGTAGACATCCATGGTGAGGAGAAGCTGGGGTTCCGGGCGAACCTCGATGACAATTTGCTCCCGGCCATCGAGTTTGATCACTCCGTTCGCGCCGCGAAAGACGTTGGAGCCCATGTTCAGCTCCATCGTTGGCTCCGGTCGTGGTTGCTGCTATCGGCCGCGTAGGGTGTCTTCTTCATAATGGGCAAAGAGCCGTTTGGCTTCCGGGTGCAATGCGGGGTTCGGTCCTTTCGGGATACCGACCGTTCGAAACAGCGGGACCAGTTTGCCGTTGGGATGGAGGTAGCCGGCTCGAAGGGGCACGGTGCGTTGCTGATGGCGTACGAGGCGGCAAGGAGTGGGCCTGATGCTGGTGAGCCAGTCGGCAATGTCTTGCGGATTGCCGATGGACGCTGACAGCAACAGCAGCCGAGCTTGCGACGGACAGAAGATGATGGTTTCCTCCCACACCACGCCACGCTCTGGATCGGCGATGTACTGCGATTCGTCCATGATGACGAGTCCCAGCGTATCGAGCCGCAAATCGATCTCGCCGCCGGCCGCGTCGTACAAGAGATTGCGTAGGATCTCGGTCGTCATGATGAGGAGCGGCGCTTGCGGATTGTCGCGGCGATCGCCCGTCAGGATGCCGACTCGCTCCGGTCCGAAGAGACGCGCGAATTCGGTGAACTTCGTATTTGATAACGCTTTCAGCGGAGACGTATAGATGACCGTCCGGTCGGCGTCAATAGCGCGCTTCGCGGCTTCGACCGCGACGTAGGTTTTCCCGCTGCCGGTCGGTACGCTGACGATGACGTCGGTGGTCGTCAGCTCCTCAAGGGCTTCGAGTTGCCAAGGGTCGGGAACGAACGGTTGTGGCGCGGGGACGCCGATCCCGGCGAGAAATGCCGCCATGTCGGCTGGAGCGTCCGATGACTCCGTCTCATGACCGGCCGTGGGCGCTCTGTCTCGGCCAGGGATGTGGGGTCCATGGTGATCCTCTCGGCGGCTCAATCCTTTCCCATCCTGCTCGATCAGCGCCCGTAAATCCGACTCCAACCCCGCACGATTGTCCGGCGAATGCTGCAGCAACGCCTCGATCAACCGCCGCTTCCCGAGACGAAAATGCCGTCGAATCCGTCCTCGCGCCAACCTGTGCAGCCGACTCACCGGCTGCTGGGCCAGCAATTGTTCGAGTTGTTCCGTCGTCATGGCTGCCTACCCTTACCCCTTTGCCTCACGGCAACTCCTCCAGGACGCCCCGACGCAGCGTTTTGATCGCCCGTTCGGCGGTGTCCGCCAGGCCCGGGTGGCTTTGGTGCAGCTGATGGATTTGAGACAGGTATTCAAGCGTCCGGGCGAGCAGCCGATAAATGTCGCCTTCCGCCATCGTGGTCATCCGACACAGACCGATCCACGTCAGTGTCGGATCTCCGATCCAACGTTCCGTGAGCGCGGCCACGTCCGGACGAAGGAGTGGGGGATCTTCATAGGCGGCGAGCGACTGAGCGAGATTCCGGACCTGCCCGAGCAACGACATGAGGCCGGCGCTTGCCCGCGGGAACCCGCCGGGCCGGTCATCATCGTGTGCGATGCTCGCCAATACGCCGGCGAGAATGTGCGGATCGATACCGGTGAAGGCTTCCGCCCGGATCAACTCCGTGATCAGCAACGAATGATCGATACGAATGAGGCGCGCCCATTCGCCGGCCTCGGTCAAATGGCACGAAGGCGTCAAATAGCCGAACTCTTGCAAGGCCTCCGCGCGTGATTGGAACCGGTGCCACAGCCCGGTTCGCAGCGATTGAATCATTTTGGTATGGCGATGAACGTCCTGGCGAAGCTTGTGCGCCGCCGCATAATCCTTTCGGCAGGATGGCTTGCTTGGGCAGGTCGGGCAGGGGAACTCATCGGTGAGCGTGTCGGTGATCTCGGGTTCATCCGGCTCCGGTTGCACGATGACCGGCAATGCAGGAAGCCGACCGGGGAGCTCCGAGAGTTGTGTGATCAGATCGTCAAAATTTCGTTGCGAACACCAAGGGTAACCGGGGGCTTCGACGATTTCGAGAACCCGATCGTAGACTTGCGTTACCATGCTGGCGGGGCATTCGGTGATCATGCCCCCCGGGCGCAACACCGTGACCATCGGCGCGCGCTGCCCCCGGCTCCGATACTGGCGCAACACCACGCCGCGGCCTTTCGGTAACCCGACGACGCGGCCGGGGGCCAGGAAGTGAAGTTTGGCCGCTACCTCGGGCGGCTCGCGGCGCTTGAGGTGGACCCGGTGAACCTTCTGCCTGCGAGCCTGCTCGAATTGATTCCACTGACTGATCCAGTCGGTACACACCCGTGGGCCATAGGGCTGCATCTGCTCCCGAAGCGCATCCAATTTTGATTCCAACACTTCCGCACGCCGATTCAACTGAAACTGCGCAAAGCTCTTCGCCAAGATCGATTGAATATGGTCCAGGGGATGCGCCTTCAAGAGGTTCAACACCATCGGATAACTGATGACGAATTGACTGTCGATCGCCTCCGGCTGGCCCGTCAGCCCTTTGGTGATCACGTCGAGGTCGATATAGGGCGACGGCGTGACGATGGCGAAGCCCACCAAGTCCTTCCCGCGTCGGCCGGCTCGTCCCGCGAGTTGTTGAATCTCGCCCACCGTCAGATCGGTGAAGTCGCGCGTCTTCCGCACGCTCGACTGGGTGATGACAACCGTGCGGGCCGGGAAATCGACGCCGGCGGCCAGCGTCGTCGTGGCGAACACGGCGTCGAGGCATCCACGCCGCATCAGTTCTTCGACGGCGATTTTCCACGACGGCAGGTGGCCGGCATGATGGGCGGCGACGCCGACCTGAGTGACCGTCGACAGGAGCGGGTGTCCCTCGATACTCGGAAACTGCGCGATGATGTCGGCGAGCACGGCGGCGATGGCTTGTTGTCGCGCGGGTGGCAGGACGGCCTGACTGCGGTGGAACGTTTGGATCGCTTCGTCGCAGGCTCGACGGGAAGTCAGGAAGACGATGGTGGGTGTGAGGTGCTTGTGGCGGAGCGTGGTGATGAGGTCAACCGGATGAATGGAGGGAGGCATTCAGCTTCATTCCCTTCGATATCGCGACGAGGCCGGACTCGGTCACGGTGAAGCGCCGCGCGTCCGCGTCACGATCGTAGCCGATCTCGGTCTTGGGCGGGATGACGACGTCCTTGTCGATGATGGCTCGCCGGATCCGCGCATGCTCGCCGATTACGACGTTTTCCATCAGGACCGACTCTCGGACGTCCGCATGATCGTGGACGACCACGTTGGGAGAGAGCACGGAGTTTTGCACGCGCCCGCCGGAGATGATGCACCCGCCGCAGACGACCGAATCCAGCGCCACGCCCATCCGGCCCCCTTGGAAATCTTGCGCGAAGACGAACTTTGCCGGCGGGAATTGACCCTGGTAGGTTCGAATCGGCCAATTCTGATCGTACAGGTTGAACAACGGATCGACGGCGACGAGATCCATGTTGGCTTCCCAGTAGGCATCGAGCGTCCCGATGTCGCGCCAGTATTTCACCGCTTTTTGGTTCTTGTCATGGAACTTGAAGGCGAACACGCGGTAGTCGCGAATCATTTGCGGAATGATGGCTTTGCCGAAGTCGTGGGGCGTGTCGAGTTTGGCGTCTTCGATCAAGCGCTCCCGCAGCACATTGGTCTTGAACAGATAGATTCCCATGGAGACAAAAGCGTGAGCCGGATCGTTGGGCATCGGCGCCGGATTTGCAGGCTTCTCGTCGAACCGGGAAATCTGATAGTGCTCGTCGACGGCGATGACGCCGAACCGGCTGGCTTCGGCCACCGGAAATTCAATCGCCCCGACAACCGCATCCGCATCCTTCTCCTGGAGGTATTCGACCATCTCGGCATAATTCATCTTGTAGATGTGATCGCCCGCGAGCACGAGCAGATATTCGGGTTGCTCGCTATCGATCAGGAAGAGGTTTTGGTATACCGCATCCGCCGTGCCCTTGTACCAATCTTCGCTGATGCGCATTTGGGGCGGGATGGAGGCGATGAACTCTCCCAACTCGCTGCTGAGGATGCTCCAACCGCTCCGGATATGGCGGTCCAGCGAATGGGACTTGTATTGAATCAGGACCGCGATCTTCCTGAGGCCGGAATTGATGCAGTTACTCAATGTGAAGTCGATGATCCGATATTTGCCGCCGAACGGAACCGCCGGCTTGGCCCGGTACTGAGTCAACGGAAACAGCCGTTCGCCCTTGCCGCCCGCCAGGATCACCGTGAAGACGTTTTTCATGGCCGGATTTTATCAGGACCCATCACAAATAGAAAGATTGACAGTCTATGAAATCGTGAGGATACTACCGTCGTTGCCGGTCGCGGCTGATCCGTCGCCGGGACATCAAGGAGGATGGCATGGCGAAAAGTATAGCCAGGAAAATCGAGCAGCCGGTGAAGGCCGGTGCTGTGCCGCCGGGACTTCAGGAAGTCTTCTGGCGGCTGGATCGGCTGGAGCGGCAGGTGCAGAAACTTTCGGAATTGGTGCGTGACCATGCCGAGGATGAGGACCGCCTAGTCCGGATCGTCGCCGAAGATCGGGAAGTGCTGCGCCGGCAGTTGGTCCGACAACACCAGCATCGCCTCCGTATCCGCAAACGCGCTCATTCAAACTCCTGACACCACCGGGCCGGCGTCACGCCAGTGCCTGACCACACCGTCGACATACAACATCTCATCAAATCTCACGGGACGACGCGCGCGGTGAACGATTGCTCGTTCACCGTCAACCGTGGAGAATTCTTCTCGCTCGTCGGGCCCAGCGGCGCCGGCAAGACGTCCATCCTGCGGATGATCGCGGGATTCGAACGGCCTGATGCCGGCGAGATCCTTATCGACGGGCGTTCGATGCGTGATGTGCCGCCGAACCGGCGGCCGGTCAATCTCGTCTTTCAGCATTACGCCCTGTTCCCGCATTTGACGGCGTTCAACAACATTGCGTTCGGCCTCGAGATGAAAAAGCTGCCTGCACGCGACATCGCCGAGCGGGTGACCGAGGCGTTGCGCATGGTGAAGCTTGGCGATAAGGCGGATCGGTATCCGCATCAGTTGTCCGGAGGAGAGCAGCAGCGCGTGGCGCTGGCCCGCGCGCTCGTCAACCGACCGGTCGTCGTGTTGCTCGACGAACCGTTGGGCGCGCTCGATCAGCAGTTGCGCGTGGAGATGCAACTCGAGCTCAAGGCGATCCAGGAACATGTCCGTCTAACCTTTATCTGTGTGACGCACCACCAGGAAGAGGCGCTGACCATGTCGGACCGCATCGCCGTCATGGACCGGGGGCGGATTCTGCAGATCGGCACGCCGCGCGAAGTGTACGAGGCGCCCGCGGCTCCGTTCGTCGCCAGCTTCATCGGCGTCTCCAATCAGCTTTCCGCCTCGATTGAGACCGTCGAAGCCGGTCGCTATCGATTGTCGGTACCCGGGTTGCCCATCCTCATCGCAAAAATGCCTGCGCGACCGGTCGTCGGAGACCGCGCTCTCCTCATCCTTCGTCCGGAGCGAGTGCGCCTGGCGGCCGAAGGTCGTCTCGATCGCTTCGACAACCGTCTGCCGGGTTCCATCGAGAAAACCGTGTACAACGGGAGCCAGATGCAGTATTGGGTCCGATTGGCGGAGGGCATCATCTGGCGCGTGCACGTGGCGAACGCCGCGGCGGAGGAGAAGCCGTACTCGCCCGGCGAGCGCGTCTATCTCGTCTGGAATGCCGGAGATGAGATTCTTCTCCCGCCTTGACATCGTGATCCCGTGCGACGTTTGTTGAGCGCTATGCCGAAAGTCGACCGCTCGGTGATGCCGCTCCTGCCCGCTGCGCTATGGCTCACGGCGTTCTTCCTCGTTCCACTCGTGATCGTATTCGCGATCAGCGTCGCCACGCGGCAGCTCTATGGCGGAGTGGAATGGACGTGGACCCTCGCCAACTACGCCCTGATCGCCGATCCGTTGTACCTGAAGATCCTGTGGCGGTCGGTCGTGCTCGCCCTCGCCACAACGGCCCTCTGCTTGCTCCTCGGGTTTCCATTCGCCTATCACATCGCGAGGCTTCCCGTTCGCTGGCAAGGCGTCTGGCTGGTGCTGGTCGTCATCCCGTTCTGGACCAATTTCCTCGTCCGTACCTATGCCTGGATGTTCATCCTGCGCACGGAAGGATTGCTGAATACCGTGCTGCTCGAGATTGGCGTGCTCTCGACTCCGCTCGATCTGCTCTACTCGGATGGCGCGGTGCTGCTCGGGCTTGTGTATGGGTATCTTCCCTTCATGGTGTTACCGCTGTATGCGGTGTGCGCGAGGCTGGACCGTTCGTTGATCGAGGCGGCGTGGGATCTGTATGCGAGCGGACCTGCGGTGTTCCGTCGTGTCGTCCTGCCATTGACGAAGCCGGGGGTGATCGCCGGATGCATTCTGGTTTTTATTCCTTCCGTCGGCGCGTATGTGACTCCGGATCTCTTAGGCGGAGCGAGAAGCATGATGGTCGGCAACCTGATTCAGCATGAATATCTGGTCATCCGTGATTGGCCCTTTGGCTCGGCCGTATCCGTCGTGTTGATCGGCGTCGTGTTTGCCGGCGTCGTGGGATACCTTCGATACGGTGCGGGCCTGACCGACGTGGAGGGACGATGAGGGGCAGACCCTGGCTCATCGGCGTCAGCGTGGCTAATCTGCTCTTTCTGTACGGCCCCATTGTCGTCTTGGTCATCTTTTCCTTCAACGCGTCACGTCTCTCCGCCGTGTGGAGCGGATGGACGTTGACGTGGTATCGCGAACTTCTCGTCGATCGCTCATTGCACGTGGCGACGGCAAACAGCGTGATCGTCGCCGGTGTGTCCACGGCAATTGCCGCCGTATTGGGCGTCGGCGGAGCGATCGGCCTTGAACGTCTCGCTTTGACGAAGCGCCGGCTGCTCGAAGGCCTCGTGATCCTCCCCCTCATCATCCCGGAAGTGACTTTGGGCGTGGCGCTCATGCTCTTGTTTGCGACGATTCGCTGGCCGTTAAGTTTGGTCACGGTTACGATCGGCCATGCGGTGTTCAATCTTCCCCTCGTCATGATCATCGTCCGCGCTCGCTTGAGGCGGCTCGACAGAAGGTTGCTGGAAGCGGCGTATGACCTGGGTGCGACGCGTTGGGTGGCGTTTCGCCGAGTGACGTTGCCGTTGCTCATGCCGGCGATCGTCGGGGCGGTTCTCATGGCGTTTACCATTTCACTCGACGATTTCGTCGTGACGTTCTTTACGGGCGGACCGGGGTCCACGACCTTGCCGCTCAAGGTCTACTCGATGATCAAGTCCGGCGTGACACCCGAAATCAACGCGCTCTCGACCATCCTCGTGTTGGCGTCCATGACACTGATCGGCCTTTCCCTCCTGTTCCAGCGAACGCGCGCATGATCGCATGGCTTGCTGGCGTGATGGTCGTCATGGCCGTCATGGGCCTGGCGTCCTGCCGACCGGATTCGGACGACGGCGCGCGCGGGGCTCACCCGGTTTTGCATTACTTCACGTGGTCCGACTACGGAGGACCGGAGGTCATCGACGCCTTTGAGCGGGAAACGGGTGCGAAGGTGGTCGTCGATACATTCGGCAGTAACGAGGAGTTGCTGGCGAAGTTGCAAGGCGGCTCGACGGGCTATGACGTCGCGGTGCCGTCCGACTTCATGGTGTCGATCTTGATCCGCCTGGGCCTGCTCGCTCGGTTGGACCTCGAGAAGATTCCGAACGCCGCGCTGCTGCTCGATCACCTGCAACATTTACCCTTCGACCCCGATCATCGGTATTCCCTTCCGTATTTGTGGGGGACAGTCGGGATCGGATATGACGAGACTGCGATGAGCGAGACGCCCACGAGTTGGGAGGCGTTGTGGGACGCCCGGTATCGCGGCCGGATCAGCGTGCTCAACGATCAACGGGAGGTCTTCGGGATGGCACTGCGCGCGACCGGTGCGTCGATGAACAGTCGCAAGCGCGAGGACATCGAGCGGGCGAAGGAGAAGCTACTCGCTCAGAAGCCGCTCGTGAAGACCTACACCAGTGAGAACTACGATCAGTTGCTCGCGACCGGGGACGTGGTGTTGGCGCACGGATGGGGAGGCGCCATTGCGCGCGCGGCAACCTTACGGCCGACCGTCAAGTATGCGATCCCGAAAGAAGGTGCCACGATTTGGGCCGATTGCCTCGTGGTCCTGGAATCGTCGAAGCAGAAAGACCTTGCGATGCGCTTCATCGATTATCTCTTGCAAGCGGAGGTGGCGGCCAAGACGACCAACCGGATCTTCTTCGCGTCATCGAACCGGCAGGCCATGATGCAGGTCGACCCTGCCCTGAGGAGCAATCCGGCCGTCTATCCGCCGGAGTCGGCCTTTGACCGACTTGAATGGATGCAGGATGTGGGAGACGCGATCCGCCTCTATGACCGCGGCTGGACCGAGCTGAAGCTCAAGTAGCGCCTCGTCAAACGATGGATGGAGTGCATCGACACACCCGTCACGCTTTTTAGTGTCGGCTTGTCGCACGTGGTGATCGCTATTCCAAGGTCTCGACAAAACAAGTATAATATAATATCGACCAGTGGAGCTTAGAACGCCTCGATGAGGCATGAGACAGTTGCTAAGGATGTATGCGGTCGGCGTTTGCCGAAGCCGGGCGGCACCCGTTTATGGGTGACGATCCTCGGCCTCGTACTTGTCCTATCGGCTCACGTCTCGTCCGTACTCGCCGCGCCCGCTGATCAACCGAATCCTCCAAAAGATGTCTTCAAACTCGAGCCCAAGCCTCAGCCGGTCTTGCGCTTGAGCTTGAACGAAGCGCTGGCGCTATTTCTCAAACAGAACCTCGAATTGATCATCACCGGGTTCGGGATCGAAACGGCGCGCGGACAACAGATCACCGCGCGGCTGTTCCCCAATCCGACGATGATCTTGAACACTCAGTCGTCTTTTACCCAAGGATTCACCGCCAACAACAGCGGTCAGATCACCACCCAGATTCAGCAGTTGTTCGAGATGGCGGGAAAGCGCGGCTACCGCATCGAGAGCGCCGCATTCGGCACCCAGTCGGCCGAGGCCAATTTTGAGGATACGATCCGGCAACTCGGCTTCACCGTGAAGGATGCCTACTATCGCGTCCAGTTGGCGCTTCGGCGGCTGGCGATTGCCGAGGAGAACCGCGATCGCTTTGCCCGTATCCTGGAAGTCAATACGATCCGCTTCAAGAAGGGGTATATCGCGGAGGTCGACCTCATTCGCATTCGGCTGCAGGTCGTGGACTTTCAGTCTCAAGTGATCCAGGCCATCCAGGAAGCGGATACCGCCCGGAACGATTTGCGGGTGCTGTTGGGACTGTCGCCGGCGGTCGATCTCTTGCTGACCACCGAGCTCGACTATCATCGAGTCGAGCCGGATATTGAGGTGCTGCGAACGTTGGCCGTCGAAATGCGGCCCGACATTCGGATGAAGCGGCTGACGCAATCTCAGCGGCTCGCGGACCTGAAGTTGGCCAAAGCGTACCGGTACCCTGATGTCACGATTGGCGCCGGCTATGCCATCCAGGGGGCGCGCGGACCGGACCTTCCGCAAATGCCCATTCTCAACTTCAACGTCCCGCTTCCGATTTTCAATCGCAATCAGGGCGGCATCGTGCAGGCGGAAGTTGCGGTGCAGGTTGCTGAAGCGGATTTACGCAAGACGGTCATCCAGGTCGAGAGCGAGGTCGATGTCGCCTATCGGAACCTGGTCCAGAGCCGCCGTCTGGTGGAGGCCTATCGGGCGGGAGTCTTGGAGGATGCGCGTCTGACCCTGACCATCGTCGAGAAGGCGTACGAACGGGGCGGGGCCACGATCCTCGATCTCCTCGACGCCGCGCGCACCTCGCGAGCCATTCAACAAAATTACATCGAGACCTTGTACAACTACCAGCACAACGTCTTTCTCCTCGAAAGCGCGGTCGGACGGGACATTACCTCGTGAGAATCGGACGTCGACTCATTGCGACGGCGATGGTGGTGGTTCTCGCAGCCGGCTGCGGCCGGCATGAAGAGCCGGTCGCCTCGAACGCCGCCACACCGGCGCCCGCGCCGCCTCCGGCGCAAGCCGAACCGACCAGCCGCATCGAAACCGCCATCGTCGCCGCATCGGACGACAAGCCGAGTTTGACGCTTGCCGGGAAGGTGGCCTACGGGGAAGACCGCTACTCGAAGATTTCATCGCCGGTCCAGGGCCGTGTGCTGGAAGTGCGGGCGCGGCTCGGCGATCTCGTCAAGCCGGGCCAGATCTTGCTGGTCGTCGACAGTCCCGACATCGCGCAGGCCTACTCCGAGTTCATCAAGGAGAATTCGGACCTCACGTTCGCGACGCGGGCCTACGAGCTCGCCAAGGACTTGTACGAGACCAAGGCGTTGCCGTTGAAGGACCTGAAGCAGGCGGAAAACGACCTGATCAAGGCGAAAGCGGAATTTCGACGCGCGAAGGAGCGGCTGCTCTCGCTCCGTGTGCCGGCTCAGGAATTGGAGAAACCGCTCGATAAGCAGAAGATCACCTCCCGGTTCGAGATGCGGAGCCCTTTGCTCGGGACGGTGGTCGAACGGACCGTGACGCCGGGGCAATCGGTGGGGGGCGATCCGACCCAAGTGCTCTTCACCGTCGCCGACCTCGACACGCTGCAGGTTGTCGCCGATGTCTATGAGCGTGACCTCGATCTGGTCCATGTGGGTCAGACCGCGACCGTCACGGTCGAAGCCTATCCCAACGTCAAGTTCCCCGCCGCGATCGCCGCCATCGGGGACGTCGTCGATCCCATCACCCGTACGATCAAGGTTCGCGCCTGGGTGAACAACGAAGCTCACAAGTTGAAGCCCGAGATGTTCGCGCGTCTGCACATTGATATCGGCAACGGCACCGATTTCATTTCCGTCCCCAAAGAAGCCGTGCTCGAGATCGATGGGAAAGAATTCGTCTACGTGGCGGGGACCGACGGCCGGTACACCAAGCGTGAGGTCAAGATCGGCACTGCATCCAACGACCACGTGCGCATCGTCGAGGGGCTGAGTCCGGGCGAGCGCATCGTCACGAAAGGGGCGATTTTCTTGAAAGCCAACGAGGCGAAAACATGACACTCGTCTCATCCCTCCTCGGCGTCTCCCTTCCCCCTCCTCGGAGGTTTCGTTGATCCGACGTGACCCTGTCCCTGCCGTGACCGTCGTCCTGCCACCGTCCTTCATGTCGCTTACGATTCAGGCCCGCGGTCGTTCTCGATGACGACACGCCTCGTCGAATTCGCGCTGACCCAGCGGCTGTTGATGTTGGTGCTGGGCCTGGCGCTCCTCTTCGGCGGACTCTACGCGTTTCATATCCTCGATGTCGTGGCCTACCCGGATCCGTCCCCGCCGATGATCGAGGTCATCACGCAATATGCCGGCTGGTCGGCCGAGCAGATGGAGCGGGCGATTACGATCCCGATTGAAATCGCGCTCCAAGGCATGCCCGGGTTGACCGACGTGCGGTCACTCTCGATCTTCGGGCTGAGCGATCTGAAAATCTATTTCGAGTTCGGCACGGATTATTTTCGTGACCGTCAGGAAGTGCTCAACCGGCTTCAATTGATCACCCTGCCCCAAAACGTCCAGCCGACCATCTCTCCGTGGTCGGCCATTGCGGAGATCTATCGCTACGAAGTGGTAGGGGACGGCCACAACCTGACCGATCTGAAGACCATCCAGGATTGGCAAATCCGGCGGGAGTTCAAGCGGGTGCATGGCGTGATCGACGTCACGACGTTCGGCGGCACCACGAAGGAGTATCACGTCGATCTCAATCCGGTCGCGCTGCTGAGCTATAACGTCACGCTCGATCAGGTGATGGATGCGCTGGCCAAGAGCAATACGGACGTCGGCGGGAATTATCTCACGTTGGGCGCGCAAAGTTTCAACGTCCGTGGACTCGGCTTGATTCGTACGCTGGACGACATCGCCAATGCGGTGGTGACGGAGAAAGCGGGGACGCCGGTCTTCGTCAAGAACCTCGGGCAGGTCAGCACGGGGTATCGGGTGCGCCTCGGCAAGGTCGGCATCAATGAGCGCGACGACATCGTCGAAGGCATCGTGCTCTTACAGCGAGGCGCAAAAGCCTTACCGGTGCTCGAGCAGGTCCACCATAAAGTCGATGAGCTCAACCGGAAAAAGCTCCCGCAGGGCGTCCGTATCAAGACGTTCTACGATCGCACGACGCTGATTCATACGACGATCGAGACCGTCCTCGATGTGGTGATCACCGGGATCTTGCTCGTCGCCATCATCCTGTACGTCTTTCTGGGACACTTTCGGGCGGCGCTGATCGTGGCCCTCACCGTGCCGGTCGCACTGCTCTTTACCTTCAGCATGATGGTGGCGGTCGGGGAATCGGCCAACCTGATCTCGTTGGGTGCGGTCGACTTCGGCATCATCGTCGACTCCACCCTCATCATGGTCGAAAGCATCTTCTATCATCTCGCGCATCATCCCAGCCGAGGGCTGACCGTGCCGATGCATATCGTACGCGCGGCGCGGGAAGTCGGCCGGCCGATCTTTTTCGCGACGATGATCATCGTGTTTGCCTTCATCCCCCTGTTCACGATGACCGGGGTCCCGGGCAAGATTTTCGCGCCCATGTCGATGACGTACGGCTTTGCATTGAGCGGCGCGCTCCTCATGGCGTTCACCCTTGCGCCGGCTTTGTGCTCGCTGCTCTTGACCTCGCCCGTCCGAGAAGAAGACACGGTGCTGGTTCGCAAACTCCATCTCCTCTACATGCACGTGTTACGATGGGCATTACGCCATCGCGCGCTGGTGATCGGCTCGGCTATCGTGCTCTTGTGCGTCGCGCTGGCCGTCGTCCCGTTCCTGGGGGGGGAATTCATGCCGGCGCTGGAAGAAGGGAATCTCTGGGTGCGCGCGACGATGCCGGTGGACATTTCGTTCGAGCAGGCGAGCCAACTGGTGGTTCAAGTCCGGCAGGTCTTTCGGCAATTCCATGAAGTGCAGGACGTGATGTCGCAGCTCGGTCGGCCCGACGACGGAACCGACCCCACGAGTTTCTTCAACGCCGAGTTCTTGGCCACGTTGAAACCGTTGAAGGAATGGCGGCCGAATATCCACTCCAAACGACAGTTGATCGAGGAGATCGAGGCGGCACTGGCCACGATTCCCGGGGTCACCTTTAATTTCTCTCAAGCGATTCAGGATAATGTCCAGGAAGCCATGTCCGGCGTGAAGGGGGAGAACGCGATCAAGCTGTTCGGCACCGATTTGAAGGTGCTGGAAACCAAGGCGGGGGAAATCCAGGAGGTCATGCGGCAGATCCGCGGCGTGAAGGACTTGGGCATCCTGCACCTGCTCGGGCAACCGAACCTCGTCATCGAGGTGGACCGGCAAGCGTGCGCCCGCTATGGACTCGAAGTCGCCGACGTGAACGCCGTCGTGCAGGCGGCGATCGGCGGTCAGGCCGTCACTCAGGTCTACGAGGGCGAACGGTGGTTCGACTTGGTGGTCCGATTCCTACCCGAGTTCCGCCAGGACATCGGAAGCATCGGCAATATTCAAGTCAGCACCCCGGACGGCGCGCGCATTCCATTGAAACAACTCGCGACGATTTCCACGCCCACGGGCGCCTTCATCATTTACCGCGAAAACAACGAGCGGTATATCCCGATCAAGTTCAGCGTCCGGGGACGCGACCTCGAGAGCACCGTGAAGGAAGCGCAGACGCTCCTGCAGCAGCGGGTCCAGTTGCCCGAGGGCTACCGTTTGGAGTGGCACGGCGAGTATGATCAATTGCAGGATGAGAAAAAGCGGTTGGCGACGATCGTACCAGTCACCCTGCTCATCATCCTCTTACTGGTCTACTTCGCGTTGAATTCGATGCGGGATGCGATGTTGGTGCTCTTCACGGTCCCATTTGCGTTGGTGGGCGGCATTTTCGCCCTCGCATTGACCGGCACGCATTTCAGCATTTCGGCGGCCGTCGGATTTATCTCGCTGTTCGGCGTCGCGATCCAAGGCGGGCTGATCCTCGTGAGCCGAATCGACGATCTGGTGGACGAAGGGCACAATTTGCAATCGGCGATCCTCAAAGGAGCGGAAGTGCGAATGCGGCCCGTCCTCATGACGTCGCTGGCCGCAGCGATCGGCTTGTTGCCGGCCGCGATTGCGACCGGCATCGGCGCCCAATCCCAGCAGCCATTGGCGAGAGTGGTCGTCGGCGGCATGTTGACCTCGCCCATCTTGATCTTGCTTGTGCTTCCCGTGCTCTATCAGGTGGTGCATAGCCGCCACATCGAACGTCAAGAAGAGTAACATTCAGCAGAAGAAGGACACGATATGTTTCGATACGTACACCCCCTCTCGTTACCGATCGTCCTGCTCGCATGTCTTACTTCAGCGCTCATCCCATCGGCTGCGATGGCTCACGATCCCGGCATGCCGATACCGGTCCAAATGCCGTACCAGCCGCCGCCCAAGCCGGAGGCGGTTCCCGATACATCGATTCCACCGGCCAACAAGCCGTTGGGACCGGACGAGATCAAACGTGCGGAGGCGCTGTTGCCGCTCTTGGAAGGCAAGCAAGAGTTTTGGGCGATGGGAGAATTCGTCCACCTCGGTCCGCCTGCCGTTCCCGTGCTCGTCAAAGGGCTGGCCATGCCGGGTGCACGGGCTCGCTACAATGCCATCGAAACGTTGTCGATGATCAAAGACCCGGGTGCGGTCCCGGCGCTGTTGGAAACTGCGACGCAGCCCAACGAGATGCCGCGGATTCGCGAGCACGCATTGCGCGTCGCGGTGCGGCTTGATCCTCGTCAGGCGCCTCCGGCGATCGAGGCGATGGCGAAGGATCCGAATGCCAGCATCCGAAAGAGCGCCGCGTTCGAAGCGCGCTACATTCGGGAAAAGGCCGTGATTCCGGTCCTGATCGATCTGCTGTCCGACGAGGAGCGCTATGTGGCGATGAGCGCGGTCGGCTCGCTGTGGATTCTGACGCGCCACGAAACCGACATGCACGACTGGGACGCGTCCTCCAAACCGGAGCGCGTCGAATGGGCCCAGGAATGGCTCGACTGGTGGAACAGCAGCAAGGACAGCTTCGAGCTACCCGAGCCCAAACGGCCGAACAGAGTCATCCAATGATGACGATGAACCACAGCGCGGGTCGGTTGCGAGCGTGAAAATGGCTGTGTTATAAAACATGACGTTCCATCTCAGAGGAGCCTATGCCCGTTCTTGAGATCGCCAAGCTTGGCAATCCCGTGCTGCGAAAGCCGGCGCAACCCGTACCGGTCGAGGAGATCGGCACGCCGGCCTTTCAACAATTCATCGATGACATGTTCGAGACGATGGTCGAGGCGCAAGGCATCGGCCTCGCGGCCCCACAGGTGTCGCGATCGCAGCAAGTGGTCGTGATGGAATGCCCGGGCGAGGGCGGGTTCCCGAAGACCGTCCTGATCAATCCGCGCATCGTCTTCTACGGACCTCAGCAGGTGGAGAATTGGGAAGGCTGCCTGAGCGTCGATGGTTTGCGCGGGAAAGTCACCAGGCCGTCGATGATCCGGGTACAGGCGCTCGACCGCGAGGGAAATCCCGTCGACTTCGAGGCGACCGGCCTCTACGCCGTCTGCATTCAACATGAGCTCGACCACCTGATCGGCAAGGTCTTCCTCGATCGCATGACCGATCTGTCCACGCTGACGCAACTCGACGAGTTCGACCGCTATTGGCGCGAAGAGCACGCCGCCGTTATTTAACGACAGTGATGAGTGCTGAGTGGAAAGTACTGAGGTTATGAATTTAGAAAGGCGTCTTTTTCCGCAACCCCGCACTCAGCACTCGGTACTCAGCACTGTTTCGACGTGACTTCTCTTCTCCGTATCCTCCGCTACATCACGCCGTATCGATGGCTCGCGATCGTGACGCTGCTGTGCGCCGGCCTCACAACGGCCCTCGATCTCGTTCCGCCGTGGTTGCTCAAGGTCGTCATCGACGACGTGATTCAAGCGAAGCGGCTCGATCTTCTGCCGTGGGCGATCGCGGCGCTGCTTCTCGCGTACGGGCTTCGGAATACCGCCGCGTCGCTGCGGATTCGATTCAACAATACGCTGGAACAGCGCGTCGTCCGCGATCTTCGCAACGACGTGTTCGCGGCCTTGCAGCGCCTCTCCGTGAACTATTTCGAGCAACGCTCGACGGGGGAGCTGATGTCGCGGGTGAACAGCGACACGGAACACGTCGAGCGGATCTTCATCGACGGTGTCGAAGCACTGGTGACGGCCTCGCTCACGCTGATCGGTATCAGTGTCTTGCTGTTTACCTTGAACTGGAAACTGGCCTTGATCGCGCTGATCCCGATTCCGATCCTCGTCATCTCGGCGATCTTCTTCACGCGGCGCGCGCATCGCAACTACCATGAGATTCGGCGGAGCACGGCCGACCTCAATGCGTACCTTCAGGATGCGATCTCAGGAATCCGCGAAACCATGGGATTCAACCGGCAGGCCGCCGAACGGCGGCGCTTCGAGAGCCTCAGCGAGGCGTACAGTCGGAGCAATCTCAGGATCATGTACCTGTGGTCGCTCTATTCGCCCACGATGATGCTCATCGGCAGCATGGGGACCTTACTGACCTTGTGGTTCGGAGCTCACGAGGTGGTTGCCGGGACGTTGACGCTCGGCGAACTCGTCATGTTCCTGGGGTATCTGGCCCTGTTCTATGTGCCGATCAATCAGATTCACTCGGTGAACCACATGCTTCAGCACGCGCTGGCCGCGAGCGAGCGGGTGTTCGAGGTGTTGGACGCGAAGCCGGAGATCCAGGACCGCCCCGGGGTTCGCGAGCCTGAGACCGAATTGCGCGGGGCGGTGCGCTTCGATGGCGTCGGCTTTGCGTATCGCCCTGACGTGCCGGTCCTCACCGACGTGACGTTCGATGTCCAGCCCGGCGAGCACATCGCGCTCGTTGGTCCGAGCGGCGCGGGGAAGAGCACGCTGCTCAAACTGCTCATGCGATTTTACGACGTGCGGGATGGCGCGATTCTCGTCGACGGCTACGACATTCGCGACCTCCCCGTGGCCTTTCTTCGCCGACACATCGGGCTCGTGCAGCAAGAGCCGTTTCTCTTCAACGGCACGATCCGCGAGAATATCGCCTACGGCAGCGAAACGGTGGATCTGGCGCGCATCGAGGACGCGGCGCGAGCGGCCCACGCCCATGATTTCATTCGAGAGCTTCCGGAAGGCTACGAGACCTGGATCGGAGAGCGAGGCGTCAAACTGTCGGTCGGGCAGAAGCAGCGGGTCTCCATCGCGCGGGTCCTGCTCAAGGATCCGCCCATCGTCATCTTCGACGAGGCGACGTCGAACGTCGACACCGAGACGGAAGTGAAGATTCGCGAGGCGTTGACTACGCTGACCAAGGGCCGCACGACGTTCGTCATCGCGCACCGACTGTCGACGTTACAGGATGCCGATCGCATTGTCGTGCTCGACCACGGCCGGATCGTTGAGGAAGGCGATCATCGGCACCTCCTCGCGAAGGGAGGGCTGTATGCGAGCCTCTACGAAGCCCAATTTCAAATCTAGTGTCCTGTCTCTGAAGTACGTGGAATAAGTTGTGCATTGGTGGTGTCCT
>NZ_CEFZSK010000013.1:0-68895 GCF_979581665.1 Nitrospira sp. Vd2
CCGCCGCCACCGTCCCCGCTGAAACCTTCAAAAATTGTCGCCTTGATAAGAACATCCAAACACCTCCTATTGAGTGCAGACTTCCTTCACGAACGGCAGACGACCCAACTGAACGCAATCACCTCCTTTTAGCCGGTCAGCTTCGTAGCGAGAAGTTTTTTGATGAGTCATTAGCGATATGATGGAGCTGTTGCGCGGTTGCCCATGAAACCGGCTGAAAGGTATCGAGCAATAAAGGCGCCAACCTGGGACGTTACAGAACCTACCGGATTTACAAACGTGTCTAGCTATGGCTAGAGAAGCAGCGGTGCCGGGTGGTTTCTGAATCGTAGCGCGCGCAAGACTCCCCGTTTGAGGGAATCAATTTTTTCATGGCAACTCAATAATAAATATGTCGAGATATTGGAGGTGCTACGTTTCAGTAACGCGGATAGAATTCAACGACCGCTTTGTAACGTCATTGTGGCTGGCACGTTTCGCGTGCTCGTGCCTTTGATCTCGGCGATCAGCATTTCTCATGATAGAGGAAGGGCACTACCACGCTGTCACTCGTTGCGTCGTTCAGCCGATGAGCGAGCAGAGTAGGACCACAATTTCTTGAAGTTGCTCGATGCGTCGGATACAATGCCCCTGTTTTTCGCTGCTTACAGTACAGCAACCCCCACCTGACCTCGGTCGCCGAAAAGGAGGACTGTGATGAGAGGGAGGCCTTGGGCTTTCTTGCTCCATTCGTTCTGCCTCATTGCGCTCACCGGTAGCCTCAATGTTGCCCGCGCAGACTCCTACGAATTGAGCAAGAACGACGTCATGGATCCGAAATCATTCAAGAGCAGTGACATTTCGCTGTTCGGGGTGAAACTCGGTGATCCCGAGAGCAAGGCGTACGATGTCCTTGTGAATGAGAAGATCCCCGGGGTCAAAGCGGAACAGGAAGGAACGTTTATTCTCCTGCTCGATCAACGCAAGCCGACGGGCCCGATGGCTGGCGTGCGCGTGATGGATGGCAAGGTCGACATGATCTTTATCAATAATCGGTTCGCCTACAAGGCGCGCGGCGTATTTCGGAACGTCCTCAACAGCGAGAGTCCCGACGACATCCGCAAGATCCTGGGGAAGGAGGACTATGGAGATGAGAACGTGATGGGCGCCGTGCTGAACTACGAGAAGCAGGGGTTCCTGGTCAATTACCTCGGGAAGGATGTCAACATCGAGTTTAGCATTCCCCAGTAGATGACCGCGGCACGAGCGAATCGAGTGGCAACCGGTACTTAGCGAAGGCGCGTGTGGGAGTGAAGTGCGACAGGAGTGGCCTGAGCCTCATACGGCGCCTGCAAGCCATAGTTGATCAGACGAGTGGCAATGTTCCATCGTTGAGAGGCGTGGAGCAACACGAGCAGCAGATCGCGACCGTTTTGAGACACCTTGACGATCACACATCGTCCGGCCTTTGACGTAAACCCGGTCTTGACCCCTTCGACCCCTGGCATCCTCCCGAGCAATCGATTCGTCGTCCGCAACAAATAGCTCCGGTTGCCGTTGAGCGCGGTCATCACATACCGCTCCTCCTTGACGTAACTCCGAAACAGCGGATGCTGGAGCGCGATTTCCGTCAGCGACGCCAAGTCTTGTGCCGTTGAGTAGTGCGCAGGCCCATCGAACCCGCACGCGTTGCTGAAATGCGTCTGCGCCATCCCGAGAGCATGCGCCTTGGCGTTCATCATCTCCACGAACTGCTCTTCCGTCCTCCCGACGTGAATGGCGGCCGCCAGGCATGCGTCGTTGGCCGAGGTGATGAGCATCGCCTTCACGAGGTCCTCGAGACGAAACACCTGACCGGGACGTAACCGAAGATGGGTCTTCGGTGCCGCTGCCGCGTCGCGAGTCACCGTCACTTCATCGTCGAGATGACCGTGATCGAGAATGACGAGCGCCGTCATGATTTTCGTCAAACTCGCCGGTGACACCGTTCGCTCCGGCTCGACCGCGTACAAGATGTTGCCGGTAGTCAGGTCTTTCAGCAGCACGCTGTCCGCGGGAATTCGATACCGGCGTACTGAGGGGAGTGGTGCGAACGAACCTCCATAAGAAGCAGATTGAACGGTGGACTGACGACTGTGACGTTTGGCTTGGGCGTCGAACGGTCCGGCGGCTTGGAGCGCGAGGACCGCAAGCAGTATCGATGCAAGCGGTAGAAAGGATGCGGTCTGATACTGATGAGCCTTAATTGGGGCGATGGCGGGAACCGACTCAGAGGATGATCGTTTCACGGACCTTTGCGCCTCGGAAGCCGTTGTCGATCACCCGATGGAAGAAGCGTAGAAGATCGGCCAAATCGAGCCAGAAGCCGCAGTTGAGGCATCGCGCATACAACCGCCGGTTGAGCAGCGTGTAATGGCGCTCCACCATCATATAGCCTTTGCATTTCAGACAATGCATCGAACTGGCTCGTCGTCCTGGGCAGAATGCGAACCCGCCTCCGTGACCTGCCTTCCGTTGTTCTCATGACCTACGCGCAGGAAGCCAGGGCTGGCATACGCCAATACGGCTGTCGCCCTATCGAAGCCGATTGAGGATCAAAGCCAAGCATCCTGCGAGGAGACCGCCACCCAGAATCGTCATCCCGAAGGTCAAGTAGGCACTCACTCCGGCTGGCCGTGTTTGATAGATGAGGTCGTGTAAACCACCCTGCACCATGAGGACTGACAAGGTCGTGAGGGAACCCATCGTGAACCACCACGCAAACGTCCTCACTGTCCGACCACCACCCAGCCTGAGGCTGACTCTATCCGAGGGCGGGGGGCCTGTCAAGAAATGGGCGCCTATGAAACGCCGCTCCCAGCGACCGTTCCCCGATGTTTGAGTCCGCGGTGGAGAAAGATGGACACGCTTGCCGCGCCATTGTTTGCCATGACGAGGCCCGGCTCTTCCGTTGATTTGGTCGTCAACGTGAGGGACGCGAGCGCAAACGGGCCGCCTCTGGTTCGATAGTTCATGGGTGGATAATGAAACGTGCCGTCGCCGCGTCCAAACAGGATTGACAGATTGTTGGATTGCACGTTCACAATCGCCACGTCGGTCTGCCCATCACCGTCAAAGTCGCGCCCAAGTCCGTTGACCGGGCCGGCGTCGGCGCCGGATTCCTTGCCCGCCTTGAAGGTGCCGTCGCCGTTTCCGAGGAAAATCGTGAACGTGTCCATTTCCCCGTTCATGACCAGCAAATCCGTCATGCCGTCGCTGTTGAAATCGGCGAAGGTGACGACCAGCGGCCGTTTCCCGGTCCGATAATCTGTGGGACCGGAAAACGTGCCATCCCCCTTGCCAAGCCAAATCGAGACCGCACTACTCATTGGGCCGCCGTTGGTGACGGCAAGGTCGAGTTTCCCGTCGCGGTTGAAGTCGGACACCGCGAGGGAAGTGGGCGTGTCGCCATATTCGTATTGCACACCGTCAACAAACGTCCCGTCCCCTTGTCCCAAGAGAATCTTGATCTTGTCGTTCCTCAGCGCCACAGCCACGTCCGGACGACCGTCTCGGTTAAAGTCCCCGCTTCCAATCGAGACGGGCGTCTTGTGCACGCTGTAACGTTGTCCGGCACTGAAATTTCCGCCCTCGAGTCCAAAGAAGACGGCAATCTGATCGCTACCCGAGCACGCGATGGCAAGGTCAAGGCGGCCGTCGGCGTTGAAATCCTCGAGCGCAAGGGCACGAGGTTCCTTCGCGACCGGAAGGGAAACTTGCTCTTTGAACGTCCCATCGCCATTCCCGAAGAGTACGGACATCGAGTCGTTCCCAATATTGGTCGTGATGATATCGGTCGTCCCGTCCCCATTGAAATCAGCAGTGACCAAGGCCGTTGGGTTCTTCCCGACCGGATACGTCGCGAACAAATAGAAGAGATCGGGGGGAGTGTAGGTGTCGCGGCTGGAGCATGCACCCAGCCATCCGATCAGGAGAGCCAGGCCAAGGAGAAGACGGCAGGACGGATAGTTCATGGTGGGGGAGGATCAGGACGAAGCAATGAGGTACCGGCCGATCATCACTCGGTGGAGGGGAGTATACCGAGCGGGCCGGAACATTCGCAACAGAAAGAGGCGGTTTCCAGCTTGGCACCCATCGGACGACCCGCGGACGCCCCGCCCTTTTCCCTGGCAGACGACTTGAGACTTGCGCTAGAATCCCTCCACCAACGAGGAGGAATTATGGCCGAGGACACGATGAAGATTGAATTGACGATGTATGGAATTGCCGAGGTGTTGAAGTGGTGCATCGACAGAAACAAGGGCCGGATCGCCGGCGTCGATACACCGGGGTTCAAGAAGATGCAGGCGCTGCTGGCAGAACGTCCTCAGTCCAGCGATTATCAAACACTCGACCAATTCTGGAAGAAGCGCGTCGTCCTTGACCTGACACGGTCAGAGGTCGAAACAATTGATCGCTGTCTCTACGATATCCCGAACCTTGAGAATGTGCCGTTACCCCAGATCCGCCACAAGTTCTGGCCACAACAGGAGGTGGGGGCCCGATAACTAGGGGGTCGATCAGTGAAACCTAGCGTGTTCATCTAGTGACACACCCTCCCTTGCACGACCGCCAAGGGCTATGGTTAATTGAGCAGGGTGGGGGGGCTTTGGTCGTGCCCCAAAGTTCGACGTCTCTCATCCTCCTGTAGAGATGTCTCCTCCACCCTCTAGCCCTTCCGCTCGGCCAGATTCGAATCTCCCTATGGCGTTCTCAACAGTCGTTCCCGACAATAGAGCGTGATCTCGTTCGATTCAGCATCCGGGTCCTGACCGTCCCACAATACGGTGTGCACGTTCCAGTGAACGACCGGGTACAAGAGTATGCTCGGCCCGCCGGCCAGGAGCGCAAAAAACGTCTCGGTGAGAATCTGCCGTTCTTCAAGTCGCGTGATGAGCCGTTGATACACCTTCTCTTGCCAGTGCGCAAGTGTTCGGTATTCGTTCCATGCGCGAAGTGTCGGGGCAGGAGATTGGGCGTTGGTGCGGAGGTCCTGTTCGGCTGCCAGATAGTCAGCGGTAATGCTCGCCAGACAGAGCCCGTCATGCTTCGCCCCAGTCGCGCAACCCGCGAGCAAGGCCGACACGAGCAGCACGGACAACACGTGCACCGGCAGCCACCGGGATAGGAAGGATCAGAGCGATCCTTCGCCCTTCAAATATCGTCGAAAGCGCTCCATCAGCTCGGCGCCCAGCGTCCCGCCTTCGGGCTTCTTCGTGGCCGGATCCTTGAAGTGCTCGCGGATTTCCTCTAACCGCTTTTCAGCTTGTTCATTCCCCTGAAGGCGTTTCGTTTTCTCAAGGGCGGTCTCGAAGGCGTCGAACGTGAGTTGGTTGTAGCCGAACGAACGGATGCGTTTGACGGCCTTCATCATGGCTTCGTTCCGGAACTTCGTCAGATGGTCCGAATCGATTTCTTTCAGCCCTAACTTTCGGGCGCGTCGTTCAGCGGCTTTTCGAATTCCGCTGCGGACGAAGTCCGGTGAGGTCATCAACCGCTTCCACGCCTCATCACTCCACATGATCCGCTCTTGCGGCGCGTCCCACAACTCGGTCAGCACGGCCTCATCGATCCGGGTCAAACCCTTTTCTCGTGCAAGGTCCTCCGTGTCGCGTTTGAGCATGTCGGAGACGAATTCCATCGCGATCGGGGGGGAGTGACGGATCTTCTCCTTCAACTTGGCCAATGCCCCGTCTGTCCATGGAAGCGGCTGCCCGGCCGGCTCCTGGAGGTCTCCCAGCGCCTCCACCTTCTCAAAGAGCTCGACATTGACTTCCAGATGGCCCCTCTCCAACGCGATGTCCTCGGCAATTTGCCGGATCATGCCGCGCATGAACTCGGGAACGGTCTCGAGCCTTGCTTTCGCGGCTGCCGTCCACGCCACCTTCCCCGCCGCCACCTGCTCGGCCGCAGCCGCCATCCCCGCGGTTCCGCCCATTTGTCCCATCATCTGACTCTTGAACCGATCCAGCACCTCGGCCGAAATCTCGGGAATGCCCAACTCACGAGCCTTGCGTTCCGCAAGACGCTTCACCATCCCGCGCAAGAACACAGGGGCGCGCTCCATCCGATCGAGCGCCTCCTTGGTCCACACAATATCCACTTCGGCGGTCTCCGGTTTTGAATTGAACATGACCGGCCTTCCTTTCTTCAGCAACGTGCGTGCGCAGACAGGGGAGGAGACGGCGTCAATACGCCATCAGATACTTGAGCCGAATGCCCGTTTCGAACTGAAGCCGCGGCAAGAGAGCCGCCACCTTCCCCTCGATCAGCTCACGGATCGAGAACCGGCGTCGCGGTTCGACGACCCGCGGCTCCCCTTCGATGCCGGCCATTTCGGCGGCCAATTTGATCGCGTCATTCAGATCGCCCAGGTCATCGATGAGTTTTGCGTCTTTTGCTTGGCGACCGGTGAAAATCCGGCCGTCAGCGACCGCGCGCACGTCTTTGACATCGAGCGAGCGCCCTTCGGCGACCGCTTCGATGAATTGATTGTGTACGTCATCCATGACACGCTGGAGAATCCGGCGGTCTTCCGCGTTCATGGCACGAAACGGCGACCCGATGTCTTTATGTTCCCCGCTCTTGACGACGACGCTCTCGACACCGATTTTCTTCATCAGCCCTTCGACGTTCGCCATCTCCATGATCACGCCGATGCTGCCGGTCAGTGTCCCGGGATTCGCGACGATGCGATCCGTCGCGGCCGCGATGTAGTACCCGCCCGACGCGGCCACTGTGCCCATGGACGCCACGACGAACTTATGATGTTTCTCGCGCACCCGCTTGACGGCATCGTGAATTTCCTGTGACGGGACCACCCCGCCCCCCGGGCTGTCGATGCGCAGCACGATCGCTTTAACCAGCGGGCTCTCTCCATATTTCTTGAGCTCGCTCGTGGTCTGCTGCGCATCCAGAATGACGCCCTCGACCCGAATCAGACCGACGCGGTCCTCGGTGGAAAAATCGAGATCGGGGAAGAGGGCCGAGACGACCATCAACACGGCGAGGCCAATGACGACGCCCCAGACGAGCCGGCGAAACAGGCTCCGCCTTGGGGGCGGTGAGGGAGGACCGTCAGACGCCATAGCAATTGGTCCCTGAAGCATCCGCCACGCTATTCATCCGAGTCCGCGCGCTTCTTCGTTTTCTTCGCGGTTCGTCCGAGGCTCTGATCGATCGCGCCTTGCGCCGCGTGGTACTCGTCCATCTGTCGCCGCTCCGAATCCATTCGGTATTCGCGAAGGCTGAGTGCAATCTTGCGCTCATCGCGATCCACCTTGATGATCTTCGCCGACACATCGTCACCGAGTTTGAACCGCTCTTCGAGCTTCGCCGCTGAGTCAAGCCCGGTTTCGCTGATATGAATCAACCCTTCGACGCCGCCCTCGAGCTCGACGAAGACGCCAAAATCGGTAAGCTTCGTGACCTTTCCCGATACCGTCGTGCCCACGCGATAGCGCTGAGGAATCTCATCTTCCCACGGATCTCGGGTCAGTTGCTTGTAGCCCAGCGACAGGCGCTCTTTCTCTCGGTCGATCTTCAACACGACGGCCTCAACCTTCTGGCCTTTCTTGAACAGCTCGGACGGATGCTTGATGTGCTTGGTCCACGACATATCGGAGATGTGGATCAGGCCGTCGATGCCCTCTTCCAGACCGACGAAGGCGCCGAAATCCGTGAGGCTCTTGACCTTCCCCTCGATCCGTGTGCCGATCGGATATTTCGCCTCAACCATGTCCCAGGGATTGGGCGCAGTCTGCTTCATCCCGAGGGAGATCTTCCGGTTGGCGATGTCTACATTGAGCACGGCGGCTTCGACTTGATCACCGATGCTCACAAGCCGCGATGGGTGTCGGACTTCGTGGGTCCACGACATTTCCGATACGTGTACCAACCCTTCAACGCCCGGTTCCAATTCCACGAAGGCGCCGTAATCGGTGAGGCTCACGACCTTACCCCGGACCCGGGAGCCGACCTGATATTTCGCAGCGACGTGCGTCCACGGATCGGCGCTCTTCTGCTTGAGGCCCAGGGAAATCCGGCCCGTCTCACGGTCATACTTCAAGACCATGACCTCGACCTTGTCCCCCACGACGAACATTTCGGACGGATGCCCTACACGCCCCCACGACATATCGGTGATGTGCAGCAAGCCGTCGATGCCGCCCAGATCGATGAAGGCGCCGTACTCGGTGATATTCTTGACCGTACCTTGGATGAGCTGCCCTTCCTTGAGCGTCGAGAGCGTGCTCTGGCGCTTGCGGTCTCGGGTCTCTTCGAGCAGCACGCGACGCGAGACGACCACGTTACCGCGTCGATGATTGATTTTGATGATCTTGAACGGAAACGTCTTCCCGATCAGGCTGTCGAGGTCGCGGACGGGGTGCAAATCGATCTGGGAGCCGGGCAGAAAGGCCTTCACGCCGATGTCGACCATCATCCCGCCCTTGATGCGCGAGATGATCTTGCCGTCGACCACCTTCTCGTCCTTGTGGGCCTTTTCCAATTCCTCCCACACCTTCATCTTGTCCGCTTTTTCCTTCGACAAGACGAGGTTCCCCTCGGCGTCTTCGCGGTCCTCGATGTAGACCTGGATCCGGTCGCCGACTTTCAAGGTCTCAAGATCCTCCGGCGAGAACTGATCGGCTGGAATCATGCCTTCCGATTTATAGCCGATGTCCACGACGACCTTGTCCTTACTGATCGCGACGACGCGGCCTTCGATGATCGTGCCTTCTTCGAAATTTCTGAACGTCTCCTCGTAGAGGGCGGCCAGGGCCCCGCGGTCCAACTGCTCGTCTGTCTGTTTCGACCCCATAGTCATGCCTGCTCTATCCATTCTGCCGACAACGTCGGTATGCTGATGATGAAAAACGCCGTCGTCCTTTTCAGCGTGAAAGGACGCAGCGGCCGGCGCCTTACGCGGCGGGTGGCGAAACGCTGCCCAATTCGGCAATACGCTCCATCACCGTCCGGCTGATATATCGATACAATTCTTTTCGGTGGAGATGGGCTGCCTCCACACGGAAGTCCAATGGCTTTCCAAATGTCACGCGGACCGGGTGACGGCGCAAGCGCCACGATCCTATCGGCAAGGCCTCGAAGGTGCCTGAGATATAGGCCGGGAGCACAGGACAGCCAGTCGCACTCACAATCGTGCCGAGGCCGGGCTTGCCCGGCCCCAACTGCCCGGTCCTCGTCCGTGCGCCTTCCGGGTAGATCACGACGACTTTGCCTTCCTTAATTAATCGCATCGCCCGCCGAAAGCCACTCCGGTCCAACCGATCCGACCTGATCGGAATCCACCCCAACCACCGAAGGAGCTGTCGCACGCCAGGAATCGGAAACAGGTCCTGCCGACCGAGGAACGCCACCCGTCGGGAAATGGAGGACCCAAGTAACGGGATGTCCAAAAAGCTCGCGTGATTGGCTGCAATCAGTAGCCCGCCCGTTTCCGGGATATGCTCCTGCCCTTCAATGCGGAGCCGAAAGCAGGTCCGGCCGATGATCCGAAAGATCAGCCACAGGGACCAGTAAATCAGGCTGTTCACCGCTTGGATGCGATCACCGCCATCATGCGCTCGACAACCTGATCGGCATCAAGCGACGAGGTGTCGATCACAATCGCGTCGGTGGCCGCGGTCAACGGCGAGACAAGACGCGTCCGATCCTGCCGATCGCGTGCCTCGATCGCCGCCTGCGTGCCATCGAACGACGTGCCGTGACCAGCCGCGATCAACTGATGCTGACGTCGCTGGGCTCGGATATCGCTACTGGCATCCAAGAAAAATTTCGCTGCCGCGTCGGGGAAAATCTTCGTCCCGATATCGCGGCCCTCGACGACCACACCGCCCGCGCCACCGAGTTCTCGTTGGACCGGGAGCAGCCACGCTCGAACAGCCGGAATGGCCGAGACGATCGAGGCGACCTCACTCATGGCCGGTGTCCGGATCTCCCGCGTCACGTCGACCTCATCGACTTCGACGCGAAACATGTCTGGATTCTGATCGACCTTGATCTGAAAGGTGCCAAGCAGAGCCGCAACACGGTCGCAGTCAGAGGGATCAATCTGGGCCTGTCTCACTTTCCAGCCGACGGCTCGATACAATGCACCCGTATCCAGATAGCGATAGCCCAATCGCTTCGCCAGTCGCTTGGCGACAGTACTTTTTCCCACGCCCGCCGGTCCATCGATCGCGATGATCGCTTGCGTCTCGCCGCCGTTCTGGGAAGCGATCATTATAGACCTCAAGCGGGTGCAGTCAACAATGACCGCCGCGCCGCATCGAACCCGGGGAACGACGTCTCGATGCAGTCGCTGTCATCGACACGCGTCTCCCCATCGGCCCGCATGCCGGCGATCGCGAGCGACATCGCCACACGGTGATCGCCGTGGCTGCTGCACCAGGCGGCTCGCAGCGTCCGGTCCGCAAGGCCCTGCACCACCATGCCATCCGGTTTCTCCTCGATCGTCACGCCCATCTTGCGCAACTCGCCGGCCATCGTCGCGATCCGATCGCTTTCCTTGACCCGCAACTCCTCCGCCCCCGAGATGTCGGTGGGTCCTTCGGCCAGGGCCGCCGCCACGCACAGGATCGGAAACTCATCGATCGTTTGCGGGATGACGGCGCGGCCGATCCGAACGCCGCGCAGCGGGGCCGAGCGAACACGAAGGTCGGCAACCGGCTCTCCGCCCTGCTCGCGTTCATTCAAACGCTGGATATCGGCACCCATCTGAACGAGAATATCGAGGATGCCGGTCCGGGTTGGATTCACGCCCACGTTCCGAATTGTCACATCGGACCCTGGGATGATGCTGGCCGCGACCAGAAAAAACGCAGCCGACGAGAGATCGGCAGGAACATGGAGTCGCCCAGGGCTCGCCCAGCCGGTCGCCGGCCTACCCTCGACGGAGATTCCCTCGGCATCTTGCTGGATCGGGATGCCGAAAAATCGGAACATTCGTTCGGTGTGGTCGCGCGAGCGGGTCGGCTCGGTGAGGCGCGTTCTGCCCTCAGCGTAGAGAGCGGCGAGCAAGAGCGCCGACTTGATTTGCGCGCTCGCGACAGGTGAGGCGTACTCCACACCGTGCAACCGTGTGCCGGCGAGAGCGAGGGGAGCCAGTTCCCCGCCTTTGCGCCCCGCAATCGTGGCCCCCATCGTGCGCAGCGGCTTGACGACGCGTCCCATCGGACGCCGACGAATGGATGCATCGCCGGTGAGCACGGAGAAGAAATCCTGACCCGCCAGCAACCCGGCCATGAGCCGAATCCCCGTCCCCGAATTGCCGAGATCGAGAGCATTCTCCGGTTCGGTCAGTCCCCACTGCCCCTTTCCATACACATGCAACTGCCCCGGCGCCTCGTCGATCCGAACGCCCATGGCTCGAAAGGCACGAGCCGTGTTGAGGCAGTCTTCGCCTGGGCAATGGCCGATGATCGTCGTCTCACCGTTCGCGAGCGCGCTCAGCATGATCGCTCGGTGCGTGATGGATTTATCGCCCGGGACGGTGATGATCCCAGACAGAGGACCGCGCGCGGGTCTGATGAGCAATACTGACACGGTTCGTCTATGCCTAATTGGGTTTGCTATTAAGCTGCTCTCTTGCTTGCTTGGCCCGCTCGAGATTTTTTTCGATGCCGGGGCCGTCGCCCGCTGCGATCAGCCGCTTCAACTCC
This sequence comes from Nitrospira sp. Vd2, assembly GCF_979581665.1. Classification (NCBI taxonomy): domain Bacteria; kingdom Pseudomonadati; phylum Nitrospirota; class Nitrospiria; order Nitrospirales; family Nitrospiraceae; genus Nitrospira; species Nitrospira sp. Vd2. The sequence continues at coordinate 11,700 of NZ_CEFZSK010000013.1, forward strand.
TCGATCTGTCCGACGTAGCGATCGATCATTTGGACGATGTTGTCCCGATTCCACAAGAAAATATCCCGCCACATTTCGGGTGAGCTCGCGGCGATCCGGGTGGTATCCCGTAATCCCCCGCCGGCATAGGACAAGAGATCCAGTTCCGAGAGCGATTCTTCACGCAGGTCCACCAACGCGTTGATGAGGGCAAAGGCGGCGACGTGCGGCAAGTGACTGACCGCGCCGAGAACCCGGTCGTGCAGAAACGGGTCCATCACGTGAATCGCCGAGCCCGCCGCTTCCCAGATCGAGCGGACGATAGCCAAGGCGTCGGCATCGGTTCGGGACGTCGGCGTCAGGATGCACCGAGCGCCGCGGAAAAGATCGCGTGAGCCGGCTGCGACGCCGGTCTTCTCTCGACCGGCAATCGGATGGGCGCCGACGAAACGGGCGCGATCGGCAAGCAGCGCCTCGGCGCGTTCTACCAACGGCCCTTTGACACTCCCAACATCGGTCACGATCGCCGTGTCAGGCAGTACCCGCCCCCACTCGTTGAGATGGCGTTCATAGGTATCCACCGGCGTCGCGAGCACGACAAGATCGGCCTCGCGCACCGCCTCGGCGGGGTGAGCGACATAGCGATCGATGGCCTCTAGCTCGACCGCCGCACGCAGGTTCTCCATGCGACGGCCCACGCCCGTGACGACATCGGCCAGATGCTTGTGCTTGAGCACCATGCCGAGGGAGCCGCCAATCAGGCCGACTCCGACAATAACGACGTGTTTGAAGTGAGGCGCCATGAACCGACCGTGCAGGCCCGCCGCCCAGGAAACAGCGGCTACAGTTCTCGGCCGACGGCGTCGGCGATCTTCTTGACGTCATGCATCAGCTCTTTGAACTTGGCCGGCTTGATCGACTCTTCTCCATCACACAGCGCGCATTCCGGGTTGGAGTGCACTTCGATCAGCAGGCCGTCGGCGCCCGCCGCGACGGCGGCCTTGGCCATGGGAGCCACCAGATGCCACTTGCCGGTGGCATGGCTCGGATCGACGATCACCGGCAAATGCGAAAGTTCTTTTAACGAAGGAATCGCCGCGAGGTCGAGCGTGTTCCGGTATTGCGTCTCGAACGTCCGGATCCCGCGCTCGCAGAGCAGCACATTCCGGTTTCCGCGCGACATGATGTACTCGGCCGACAACAAAAACTCTTTGATCGTGGAGGACAGGCCGCGCTTGAGCAGCACGGGCTTATCGTAGGCGCCGACCTCCTTCAGCAGTTCGAAGTTCTGCATGTTGCGCGCGCCGATTTGAATGATGTCGACCTTCTGGAGGAACAGCTCGATGTCCCGCGTGTCGAGGATCTCGCTGACGATCGGCAATCCCGTCTGTCGCTTGGCCTCCTGCAGATAGTCGAGCCCCTCGCGTCCCACGCCTTGAAACGAGTAGGGCGACGTCCGTGGCTTGTAGGCTCCACCGCGCAGCACGCTGGCTCCGCCCGCCTTCACCTCGTGCGCGATCCCGACCGTCAGTTCCAATTTCTCCACCGCACACGGCCCGGCCATGATGCTCAGTTTCTTGCCGCCGATCTTGACTCCGTTGACGTCGATGACCGTGTTCTCGCGCCTGAACTCCCGGCTGACGAGTTTCCACGGCGCAAGGATTGGCGTCACGCTCTCGACGCCCGGGAAGGCGGTCAGCGGCTGATTCTGGAGAATCCGATCGTCCCCGATGACCCCGATGATCGTGCGTTCCTCGCCGGTTGAGATGTGGCTCTTGAGCCCGAGTTCCCGCAGCCGGTCGAGAATGTGATCGATCTCACGTTCGGTGGCATCAGGCTTCAGCACGATAATCATGTTTCTTCCTCTCGCTCCCTGTGCTCAGGCGAGAACCTGCTTGAGCGCATCTAAAAATTGACGGTTTTCCTCCGGTAGCCCGATTGTCACCCGGAGCATGGGACCTTGTATATGACGAATAATGATGCCGCGCCGGAGCAATGCTTCGAAGACCGCTTTCCCGTCCCGGCCCACATCGAAGTAGAGGAAGTTTGTCTCGCTCGGCACCGGATGGAATCCCAGCGCAACGAGGCCGGCGCGTACGATGTCCATTTCCGCTTCGTTCAACGCCCGACTTTTCGCGACGTGTTCCTCGTCGCTCAACGCCGCGAGGGCCGCGCGCTGCGCCAGGGTGTTGGCATTGAAGGGCGGCCGGATACGGTTCAAATACCCGGTAATCTCAGGCGTCGTGATCCCATACCCGATCCGCAACCCAGCCAGCCCATAGATTTTCGAGAAGGTCCGCAAGACAACGACGTTTCGGGCGTCTCTCACGAACTGAACGGAATCCGGGTAGGTGCGATCACGAACGTACTCAAAGTAGGCCTCGTCGAAGACGACGATGACGTCCGGCGGGACACGCGCCATGAACTCCGCCACCTCTCGCGCAGACACCATCGTGCCGGTGGGGTTGTTCGGATTGCAGATGAAGACCAGCCGCGTCGCGGTCGTGACAGCGGCCGCCATCGTCGGAAGATCGTGGCGCCAGGACACAAGCGGCACGATCACCGGCTTGCCGTGCGCCGCGGAGACCTCCATCTTGTAAATCACGAACGTCTCGTCAGCCATGACGGCTTCATCACCGGGCGAAAGGAAGGCCCGTGCCAGCAGGCCGATGATCTCGTCACTCCCGTTGCCCAGGATGAAGTGATCGGGCGTCAGTTTGAAGCGATCGGCCAAGGCCGCGCGAAGCCGATAGGCGCCGCCATCGGGATATTGATGGAGCGTCGGCAAGGCTCCCGCCAATACGCCGAGCGCACGAGGGGAAGGCCCGAGGGGGTTTTCGTTCGAGGCCAATTTGATGGCGCGCGGGATGCCAAGATCGCGTTCGAGCTCGTCAACCGGCTTTCCGGGAATGTACGCGGAAAGCCCGGCGATATCTGGATGGACGCGGAGCGGCATGAGATCAGCTGTGGATGGGGTAGGAGCCGAGGATTTTCAAAAACAGGCAGCGACCTTTGACTTCGTCCAAGGCCTTCTTCACCCGATCCTCCTCGATATGCCCCTCAACATCGACGAAAAAGATGTACTCCCAGGCCTTGCGCCGCGACGGCCGCGACTCAATCTTCGTCATGTTGATGCCGTAGGAGGCGAACGGCCGCAGCAGATCATAGAGCGCGCCGACCTTATCCTTGACGGACAGCATGATCGAGGTCTTGTCCTTGCCGGTGCGCTCCGGCGGCTTCTGCGAGAGGACGAGAAAGCGCGTGAAGTTGTTGACGTTGTCCTCGATCCTGGCCCGCACGACCTTGAGGCCGTACAGGTCGGCGGCGAGTTCGGAGGCAATCGCGGCGGCCTTGGGATCATCGGTACACCGCTCGGCAGCCCGGGCGGTACTCGGCACTTCCGACACGGGGATCTTCGGCGCGTTCGCCTCCAGCCAATTCCGGCACTGCGCGATCGCATGGGGGTGCGAGTAGATGGTATCGATATCCTCCATGCGTCCGCTCTTCGACAGCAGATGGTGCGAGACCTCCTGCAGGACCTCGCCGTAAATGACGAGATTTGAATCGATAAACATGTCCAGGGTGTGATTGACGACACCCTCGGTCGAGTTCTCGATCGGCACGATCCCAAAATGCACGCGGCCCCGTTCCACTTCGTTGAACACGTCTTTGATGCTGTTGACCGGAAGGTATTGTGCCGAGTTTCCGAATTTTTGAATACACGCGAGGTGCGTAAACGTGGCACGCGGCCCGAGGTATGCCACCCTTTGTGGCCCCTCGAGCGATAGGGAAGCCGACATGATTTCTCGGTACACCGAGCGGATGGCCTCGTTCGGGAACGGCCCTTTGTTGTTGCGCATCAAGCGCTCAACGATTTCCGCCTCCCGCCGTGGCGTATGGAGATGCGCCTCGGTATCGTTCTGTTTCTTCAGCCGGCCGATTTCAATGACGTTTTTCGAGCGGTCGTTCAGCAGCCGCAAGATCTCATCATCGATTCGGTCGATCTCCTGCCGATGCGCACTAATATCTTTCTCGTTCGCCATGGGATTCGTAACTTTTGTCGGCCTGATGCTGACTTCCGGCTACCGATAGGAAAGTACGATCATACAGAAGCGCCACGCGAAGTTTCAAGGAGATCAACGTCAGGCGCAGGCGACAGCCGGGACAGGAGGCGATTGACGGTGCGCAAGAGATAGGCGGGTTAGCTCAGCAAATCCTTCTTCTTTCCAAAGTGTTCGAATGCCAGCCGTGTCGCGTGTCGGCCTCGGGCCGTACGCTCCAAATACCCCGACTGAATTAGGAACGGCTCGTAGACGTCTTCCAGCGTCGCCCGCTCCTCATTGACGGCCGCCGCCAGTGATTCGACACCCACTGGACCTCCCCGGAACTTTTCGATGATCGTGAGCAGGATCTTCCGGTCCATCTCATCGAAGCCCGCGCCGTCGATGCCGAGCCACTCCAACGCCTCCTGCGCGACCGCTCGGCTGATCGCCCCTTCCGCCTTGACCTCGGCGAAATCCCGCACCCGCTTGACCAAACGATTGGCAATGCGCGGGGTGCCTCTCGCTCGGCGCCCGATTTCAGCCGCGCCTTCCGAATCGATCGGGACCTGTAGCAGCCCCGCGGATCGGATAATGATCGTCTGCAACTCCTCGGGCGAGTAGAAATCGAGCCGGTGGACCAAGCCGAAGCGATCCCGCAACGGCGACGTCAGCGCGCCAGCTCGCGTCGTCGCACCGATCAAGGTAAAGTGCGGCAGATCGAGCTTGATCGTCCGCATCGCCGGCCCCTGGCCGACGACGAGATCGAGCTGGTAGTCTTCCATCGCGGGATACAACGCTTCTTCGACGGAGGCCGGCAGGCGATGGATCTCATCGATGAACAGGACGTCCCCCTGCTGGAGGTTCGTGAGGATTGCGGCGAGATCGCCGGCATGAGTCAGGACGAGACCGGACGTCGAGCGAATGGCGACGCCCATCTCCCGCGCGATAATATGGGCGATGGTTGTCTTGCCGAGGCCGGGCGGGCCGTAGAAGATCGCGTGATCGAGCGCCTCACCGCGTCGCCTCGCCGCCTCGATACAAATACGAAGCGAATCTTTCATCGCCGCTTGTCCGATATAGTCATCGAGCCGCTGGGGGCGAAGCGCGGCGTCGAGCCCGCGCTCATCTTCGGTCGCTTGCATGCCGACGATGCGTTCTTTCATCGTGACTGCGGCTACTCGCTCTTCTTCTCCGGCACCGTCCGGTACTTTGGCGGCGGAGGCGTTGAGCCTTGCCCAGGCTGCCCGGTAGTGCCGCAATTCGGAGGGCAGCTCACTCCGCCCTGGGACGGATCGGGCAGGTTGGACTCCATCTTTTGCAACTGACATTGGGACACGCGGCCGCCGTTCAACGTCCCGCACATTGACGGGACGACCGACGAGCCGATCTCCCGATACCCCTCGGGACAGGAACCACAGACCGGCAATAAATTCGCCCCGAGCGGCACGCACTGAACGAGCGTCGGATCACCGTCCTTACAAATTTTCGCATCGGTCGTCATGCCCGTCGTCGCATAGCCCTCCGGGCAGGAGCCACACACCATCCGCCGACTCTTGGGCTCTGTCGATTCCTCCGCGCTGAGGAGAGCCGGCATTGCAAGCATGGCCACCATGATCATCATTGCCGGCAACCGCCGTTCCCCGGGGACCTGCCATGCTGAACACATGTTCCACCGTACAGGTCGGTTCCGCCGTTCCATCACCTCACCCCCTTGCAAGTTCCTTAAGTGCCAGTCGGATCACCTCGGTGAGCGGTGCCGCCGCTCCATGCGTCGCCACGACGGTCTTGAGAGCCGCCTTCACATCTTGGCTGCGATAGCCGAGATTGACGAGTGCGGACAGCGCATCGTCCTCCACCGTCTTCTCCTGAGCCGGAGCGGACGCTGGCGCAGGCGTTCCTTGACGCAATCGGCCAATCTTGTCCTTGAGCTCGAGTACGATCCGCCCGGCGGATTTCGCGCCGACTCCCGGCACCGTCGTCAATTTTTCGACGTGACCGCTTTCAACAGCGGACGCCAGGTCCGAAATGGGCAATGTGGAGAGCACGCTGAGCGCAAGTTTTGGCCCGATACCGGAGATCGACGTTAACAGGACGAACGCCTCCTTTTCGGCAGAGGTCAGAAATCCATAGAGTTGAATGGCGTCCTCACGGAGATGCGTATAGATGCGGAGCGAGGAGCTTTCATTAACGTCGGGCAGGGCGTAGAACGTGCTCAGCGGCACGAAGACTTCGTAACCGACACCGTGAACGTCCAGTGTAATCGAGGAAGGCGATTTGAAGGTGAGCCGCCCGCTGAGCGCGGCAATCATCTCAACCTGAGTGGGGGATGAATGACAAACCTTCGACAAACCGCGAAGCGCTTGGTCGATCGTGTCCGCCGGTCCATACGAATCATCCCGCCGCAACCTTTTCCATGATGGCGTCCGGAATATCGAAGTTCGCGTGGACCTTCTGGACGTCGTCATGCTCATCGAGGATTTCCATCAGCTTCAACATCTGCTCGGCAGCCTTTTCCTCGAGGTTCACATAGTTCTGAGGAACGAACGTCACTTCCGCTACCAGCGGCTCGATCTTGGCGTCGGCAAGGGCCTTCTTCACGGCTTCGAAATCGTTCGGAGCCGTGATGATCTCGAAGGCCTTCTCGTCAATCTTTACATCCTCTGCACCGGCATCGAGGGCAAGCGACAACAGCCGGTCCTCATCCACCTTGCCTTTTTCGACGGTGAGCAAGCCCTTCTTCTGGAATTGCCAGGCGACCGCCCCGGCCTCTGCCATGTTGCCGCCGTTCTTGGTGAGCAGGCTTCGGACTTCGGCGACCGTGCGGTTGCGATTGTCGGTCGTGATTTCGAGTAACAGAGCGGTACCACCCGGTCCATAGCCTTCGAGCGTGAATTCCTCGTAACTGACGCCGGGCAACTCACCGGTTCCCCGTTGAATCGCTTTTTTCAGCGTATCGCCCGGCATATTGGCGTCTTTGGCCTTCGCGATCGCGAGCCGCAGACGCGGGTTGCCGTCGGGATCACCTCCGCTTCGTGCGGCGATCGTGAGTTCGCGGATCAGACGCGTGAAAATCTTTCCGCGCTTGGCATCTTGTGCCGCTTTATGGCGCTTGACGGTGGCCCAATGACTATGGCCGCCCATATGGTCCTCCTGCACGCCTGCTATCGCGATTATCAATTTTTCGGATGGGCCTGCAATTTGCGAGGTCCAAAGTGGTCTAACACAGTCGAAAGAGACGTGTCAACGCAACGGAGGAGCCGGCATCGTGCCGGGCATGCTTCGCGGTCGCCGGGCATCGACCACGCTCCACAGCGCAAGAGCCAGAAGCGGGAGACTACGGATCGTGAGCGAGGCGAGGTTCTCGACGCCCGAGCCGTGCATCGCGGCGTGCAGGACGTCGGCTGTTCGTGCCGTAACGCCCAGTGCGGAATCGAGTGCGACGGTGGCGGTGAGGAAGGCCGCGCCCTTTCGCCACTCACGGTGATAGAGCTGACCCAGCCCGGGCAAGACAGCGGAGAGAAGCGCCGCAAGCGTTGAAGAGTGAGCGGCCATAATTATTCCGAATACATCAGAAGCTCGATGCCAATCAGCAAGACGAGGATCGTCCAGATCTTGTCCCATCGCGACTCCGTATCCCCATTGGCCAATATTTTGGATGACCCGGCTGTGATCGCGATCACCCCCATCGCAGCATGGTGCAGCGCAATCTTATGGGCCGCCGGATGAGAGCCATGGCTATGCAGGAAGAGGGACACGCCCCCGAGAATTGCCAAGGCGGGTAGGGGGAAGCTTGCCCACCGATGGTTCAGTCCGTTCGTACGCCGAAGCCATTCGACAGTGCCGATCGCCAGCAGAAAGATCCCGAACCACTTGTGCTGAATCGTCTCCCACTCTCCGGTGAGGAACGTCTGGGCAACGGTCATGGTGCCGATCGGCCACCCGTCATGATCACTCCAGACCAGCAGAAAGAGGCCTGCGGCGGCCATTGAGAGTGGGAGGATCAGGCGTACCAGACTCCTGGCGCGTCCGACGACTACGCCCGGCCATTCGCTCAGCGCAATCAGGATAACGAACATGCCGGCCAGGTGGTGATTGAATTCGGAGTAGGCACGCCCCTCGGCTGAGCCCTCCCATTGAAGATCGGCGCTTCCCGCATGATGCACCCCGTGGTGGCCATGGCCGTCCGCACCAACGTCCCTTTCGTGAGCATTGAGAACAAGCAGGTCGGCAAGCACGAGCGGCGCTACGACCAGTAGGCAGCAGAACCAACGAATCGAACTCATGCACGTCCTCGTTCGTGACAGTAAAAGGCCCATCCGGCGTTATACCGGATGGGCCTTTCTTGGGACAAGACGCCCCAACACTCGCTACATGAACTTCATGAACTTCTCTTTCGCCTCGTCCATGACCTGCGCCGTGATCGTCGTCGCGCCCCGCTCTTTGGCCAAGCGTTCAATCTCCCGGCGAGCCATCGGCCGGATGAAATCCGGAATGTTCTCCAACCGCTTCTCGGCTTCCGCCGTCCACGCCACGCCGTTGGACTCGTTCTTCGAGTCGTCCATCACCTGGAGATTGATCGTCGTGTATCCGTGCTTGCGGGCATAGGTCTCGACGCTGCTCTGCACCATCGGTCGCACGAACGAAGGCAGCGCTTCGAGCTTTGTCTTGGCGTCAGCCGTCCACGTAAACTCCGAGGACAGTGCAGCCGGTTTCCCCCCCGACGTCAATCCCATTTCGGCCACCATAGCCGAGAACGGACACCCGCCGGACTTTTCCCCTTCTTTCTTGGGCGCCGCGGCAGAAGCCGGCTGGCCGCCCTGGATTTTCTCATTGAGGTACGACGCCATTTGCCCTGAGCCGGCGAGCGCTTCATCTTTGAGCGTCCCGCGTGTCATTTCAAACGGCTCGGCTGCGACGGTCCTCCCGCCAAGCTTCACGCCTAGGGAGCTGACCATTTGCGTCTCGCCCGGATTCGTCACCATCGAAAACTTCGCGCCGCAGGAGGGGCACCCAAAGAAGACGCCCAGGGACCCTTCCCCCGGCTTCTCAACCTTCTCGAAGGTCATGTAGGTTTCACAATTCAAGCACACAAATTTCATGACGGCTCCTCTTGGCCGACTATAACTTCTCGGCCAGCACCTTCTTATAATCCAATAAGGCCCGGATGCGGCCGGCAATCTCTTGATATCGCCGAATCGTCGGATAGTGCTCGTCCAGCAGTGGCGCACCTTTATCGAAGGTTCGTGCGAGCGTGCGATCGAACGGAATCCGGCCCAACAACGGGACGTCGAGCGCCTGGCACAACGCCTCGGTGTTGCCCTCGAAGAGTTCGTGCTCTGCCCCGCATGATGGGCACCGGTATTCGCTCATGTTTTCGATCATCCCGAGGACTCGGATACCCATGTCGCGTGCATACGTCACCGATTTTTGGACCACATCAGAGGCGACTTCGGAGGGCGTGGTGACGACAATGGCCCCCGCGAGGTCGGGAATGAAACCGGCGATGACCGGGGGCTTATCGGCGGCGGCCCCGGGCGGGAGATCGGTGAGCAAGTAGTCCAGCTCACCCCAGATCACGTCGGCCAGAAACTCGCGGATAACGTTCATCTCCATCACGCCGAGCCAGACGGGACTCAAGTCCATCGGTCCTTTCCATCGGACCGGTGAGGCTGGATCGAGAAAAAAATCCATGGAAGCGACTTTGATGCCAAGCGGCCCGACCGGCGGCAACGCCCCGTCTCCCGTCATTGTGAGTGCCTGCCCGGTCATACCGAGCATTCGGGGGACACATGGACCGTTGAGATCGACATCCAGCAAGCCGACCTTCGCACCCTGGCGAGCAAACGCGAGGGTGAGATTCACCGTGGTCATGCTCTTACCGACGCCGCCCTTCCCGCTCATCACCACGAGCTTCTGCTGAATCCCCGCCATACGGCGTTGCACCTGCCGCATCTGTTCGGTGATCTGCTGGACGACCTTGGCATCGTCGCTGTACTGAAGTTTCCTCAGTATGGATTTCAGGTCCTTCTCAGCCATGGAAGCCACGGTAGCATAGCGGTTTCTGACGAGTCAAACGGCCGGAACTCGTGTGAGATTGGCTCAAGTCGCGGGAGAGTTGTCGTTCGGTTACTTAGATGGAATACTGGAATGTCGGCTTCGCGCCGATCGCTTGGGCTAACACGCCCTTGCGCTTCAGTTCCTCGATAATCCGCTGTCCGGCCTCATCAAAATTCTTTGGCCCACCGAAATGCAGGTCGGCGTGAGGCGGGGCGTCCTCCTCGGTCTTGCTCATGTGAACGGCGAGCACCGGCGTCGGATGCACGAGCGTCCGAATCGACTCGACCACGGCTTGCCCGGGAAGGCCGAACGGGTTCGTGGTGGAGACGACAATGAGCCCGGTATCAACGAGTAGCCGGGCCACCTCCCCATAGCGCCGCACCATCTCCTGCGCGTGTGCCGCATCGGTTTCGGAAAGATCGGCGTCGAGACCGTGCCGCAGGTTCTCGGCATCCAACAAATAGGCATGCCGCCCTTCCGCCACGAGCATGGCTTCCAATTTGCGCGCAAGAAATGACTTCCCGGTGTGCCGCCCGCCGGTCAGCAGCACGATCGCCGCCCGATGCCCATAATGCTGGGCCCGCGCCTCCGGACTCACCTCGCCTTTGATCCAGGCAAAATCGCGTCGTCTGGCTTCGTCCCGAAGATCTTCCTGCTCATCGCGCACGGCTTCGGTGATGATGCCGCCGCCCGCGATATCGTACTCGTCCACCAGAACGAATCGCCCGGTGATCTCGAACGCTCGCGAGAGGTCGAAGGCAATGGGGGCCTTGCTACGAATGGTGACCTCGGCGACTTGGTTCTTCTCGACGACATGGCCGCCCTGTTGAAGATCCAGCGCGGTGGTATCGACGATCCGTTCGATCGAGCCGACCTCGCAGCCGACCTCCCGTGTGGCGAGACGAAGGAGATATTTTTTCCCACGCTGCAACGGCCGGTGGCCCAGCCAAAAGATATTGGCGCGGAACGTCGTGGACACGAAGGGCACATCCTCGGCATGCGAGGCGATTTCTCCGCGTTCGATAAAAATCTGTTCATCGAGCGTGATTCCGACGGACTGCCCGGCCGAAACCTCGGTCAGCGGCGGCTCGATATTGAAGGCTTCAATGGTTTTGACGTTGGCGCTCTTATTCGAGGGGGAGAACACCAGGCGATCGCCGACTTTGAGCCGGCCCGCCGCCACGCGTCCGGCCACGATGCGTCGTGCATCGAACTTGTAGACGTCCTGCACCGGCAGCCGGAGCGACTGCTGCGCGCGAGCGCTCTCCTTCTGAAAGAGCGCCAAGGCATCCAAGACGGCCGGACCGGCATACCACGACATTCGCGGGCTCCGGCGAACGATATTTTCTCCCAGCTTCGCACTGACGGGGATGAAGTGCTGCGGTACCACCTTCAACTGCGACAGGAACTCCCGATACTCCTTTTCGATTGCCTCAAAGACGTCTTGTCGATAGCCGACGAGGTCCATCTTGTTGACGACGACCGACACTTGTTTCACCCCCAGCATCGACAGGAGGTACCCGTGCTTCTTCGATTGTTCTTTCACGCCTTCCAAGGCATCGATGACGAGCAGGGCCGCCTCGGCCTGCGCGGCCCCCGACACCATGTTTTTAAGAAACTCCTTATGCCCGGGAGCATCGATGATGATGTACTGCCGACCATTCCAGATAAAGAACGTCCGCGCGGTATCGATCGTGATGCCTTGTTCCTGCTCCTCGAGGAATGCGTCGAACAGGAACGCATACTCGAACTCCTTGCCTTGCTGTCGGCAAATCGCCTGGACTTTCTCAAGCTTGCCCTCCGGCAACGACCCCGTGTCGGCGTACAGCCGGCCCAGGAGCGTCGACTTCCCATGATCGACGTGCCCGACGATCACGATGTTCATCGTCTCGGAAGGTTTGGTGTCTATCGCCCGCATGTCCGTTCTCATACAGAAGAATGCTCAAACGGCAATCTATTCCACCCACCCGCCCCAGGCGCGCCAAGACGCGCCCCTTCCCGTTGAGGGCCGCAGGGGAGAAAAAACCGCAGGCGTACGCTTACACCTTCCCACCCCAGCCTGCCAAGACAGGCTCTCCCCGTGTGGGCTACGTTGAGGGCGCACGGCGCGACGAATATGTCGCGCCAAGTTTGTGCGCGCCGCCGAGATGGTGAGGCGGCCGGGATTTTTTCGACCCAAGAACGAAGCTGGATGCCCGTTTCAGCATTCTTCGTCACATGTAGCCTTCTTTGCGTAGCAACTCCATCCCCCGCCCCTCATCCTGAGCCCGGCCCGCACGCTCCGCGACGGTCGTTTGACGGAGTTCGGCAATGATATCATCCACGGTCTTGGCGGTTGACTTGATCGGAAACGTGCACGGCGCACAGCCGAGGCTGCGGTACCGCGTGCCGTCTCCTTTGTCCAAATAGAGGTCGATGAACGGGATGTTTTCGAGCTTGATGTATTCCCAAATGTTGATCTCGGTCCAGTCCAGGAGCGGATGGATCCGAATGTGCGTGCCGGGCGGAAACGTCGTCTTGAATTGATCCCACAGCTCCGGCGGCTGATCACGAAAGTCCCAATCGCCGTGCTTGTCGCGCGGAGAAAAGTACCGTTCCTTCGCCCGCGTGCCTTCTTCATCCGCGCGGACACCCAGGATGATCCCGGTGTAGCCTTTGTCTTCGATGAGCTGTTTGAGCGCATTCGTTTTGAGCGCAGTGCAACAGGTCACGCGGCCCATCGTATGATTCATCCCGGCGGCCAACGCTTCCTTGTTCTGGCCCACGACGAGATTGAGCCGCCATTCACGGGCGAGTCGATCACGGTATTCGATCATTGCCGGGATCTTGTAACTCGTATCGACGTGGAGCAATGGGAACGGCACATGACCGAAGAAGGCTTTCCGCGCCAGCCAGAGCAAGACCGTCGAATCTTTGCCCATCGACCACAGCATGGCGAGGTTGTCGAAATGCTTGTACGCCTCGCGCATGATGTAGACGCTCTGATCTTCCAGTTGCCGCAAGTGCTTCACGCCGCCGACTCCTTTTTCCCTGTACTCACCGTGAGATCGGCGAGTTTCTGCGCCGCGCCTCCGGACTCCACCGCCTGCTGTGCGATCCGGACGGCCCCTGAGATCGACGAGCTCACCCCGGCGGCATACAACAACAACGCGCCATTTTGCACAACCCAGTCCCGTTGAGCCCCTCGAACCTCGTTCCGCATAATTCGCCGCAGCAGCACCGCCTCTTGACTCACCTGCCCGGGCGGGCCCGCCATATCGCGAAACGAGCCTCGCGGGAGGCCGATGTCGGTCGGATTGAGCGTGAGGGGCAGCACCTGCTCGCCGGTCAAATCCAACACACGGGTCGCCGCCGCAATGGACAGTTCGGGCTCTCCTTCCACACCGCGAACGACGAGGGCACGGCGGCTCCCCAGCATTCGCAGCGCTTCGGCGGTCTTCTCAAAATAGGGCGGGTGTGTGATGCCGATGACCTGCGCCGGCGCGCGCGCCGGATTGAGCATTTTCGCGACAGGATGAAACAGCGTCCGCACACCCAGCTCGTCGCGAAGCTGAAGGAACTTGGCCAAAGGCGGATGGTACAGCGCGAGGTCCAAGTATCCGAAGTCTTGCGTTTGCACGTCCGCAGCCACGCGATCCGGAACGCGGTCATGCGGGATGCCGAGGGCGGCGAGCACCGCGCCAGTGGTCACGCGCCCGGGGGTTCCGTCGATCCCGTGCAGCAGCACGGCCGCGCCTGTGGCCGCCGCAATGATGGCGCCGCCGATCAACGCATGAAACGTGTCCTGCTTTCCGGCATACGTCCCCACGTCGACGAGCGGACGTTTCGTTGTGATACGTATCGGCGCGACATACTCGCGCGCCGCAGAGGTGAATGCGGCGAGCTCGCTCACGGACTCGAGCTTCACCCTCATGGCGAGGACAAAAGCGCCGACCTGCGCGGGTGACGCCTTTCCTTCGATCAACAGGCGCATGGCCTGCTTCGCTTCATCCCACGTCAGGTCCTTGGACGCGCGGGGACCCTTGCCGACTTTCGCGATGAAGGCTTGCATCAGAACGTCAGCACCTGATCCGCCGGCAGCACGGCTTCCTTCCAAAAGGCCTCCGCCCGTTGGACTTCATCAAGTTCAGGAATCAACTTCTCGACGGGTATCTCGAAATACTCGAGCGACTCCCGACACACGGAAAACTTGGCGTCGCCCTTTTCCTTGATGTCCCGCAGCAGCATCGGCAAATCATGAAGCTTGCGGTCCTTCAAGAGCGTTCGGACCTTCACCTCCCGCCCGCGATACGCATCCGAAAACCTCAGCTCCTGAACTTTCTCGATCGTCACTTTCGGTGCGGCCTCATCGCGGAAGAGTAGGCTGACCTGCCAACCGGATTCCACCGCGAAGAGTGCCCACTGGCAGGCCTGCAACAGATTGTTGTACGCACCCCTTGTCACGATGATCGCGATCTTCTTCATACCCGTGTCTCTCCGTCCTCAACTCATTGGTTCGTTTAGTTCGATATCACGACTTGTGCAGTCCACACTCAGTCTTCCCGAAATTGCGCCAGCGGCCGGCCCGCGGATCTTCGCCGGGCACGACCGACGAGGTGCAATGGGTACATCCGATGCTCGGATAGCCCCGATCGTGCAGCGCGTTGTAGGGCACTTCGTGTAGGCGGATGTACGTCCACACATCGTCCGCGGTCCAGGTGGCCAGTGGGTTGACCTTGACGAGAGCAAACTTCTGGTCCCACTCGATGAGTCCGGCCTGCGCGCGGGAGGACGCCTGATCGCGGCGAATGCCGGTAATCCAGGCCGCATACCGTTGCAACACACGCGTCAACGGCTCCACCTTGCGAAGATTGCAGCAACGATCAGGCTCACGGAGCCACAGTCCATCCCCATAGCGCTCGGCCTGTGCGTCGGGCGTGAGCTCAGGCGTCACCTGAATGACGTGATCCGCTTGCAAGCTATAGCGTGCGACGATGCGGTCGCGAACGTCGATCGTCTCAGGGAAGAGAAAGCCCGTGTCGAGATAGAAGAGCGGCACCGACCGATCGATCTTCTGAATCATGTCGACCAAGGCCACGTCTTCCGCGCCGAAACTGCACGCCAGGATGATGCGTCCCGAATACTGCTCGAGCGCATAGCGCAACACGTCCCACGGCGGCCGCCCTTCAAACGATGCACTGAGCGCCTTCAGCGTCTCCTCCGGCGGCCGGTTCGACAAGTTCTGCTCTTTCATTTCTTACTTTATCCAGAGCCACGACGCTGAGGCCGATACTGCGCGCGTCCAGCGAGCACTAGCTTTTCGCCGCGCTTTGCGAGCACAAAGGCCTCAGCGTCGTGGCTTCCCTATCCTTCCACTTTTTCGACGAGTACCTTGTAGTGCGCCGCGTCCGGCTCCAACGGCTCCTGCGCCAGGATCTTGTGGCCGTCATTGCGCAAACTCATTGGTACATTCTTGATGGGCTCGCCGGCGTCCAACCACACTTCCAGCCGTTCGCCCGCCTCCATCATTTCCAGCTTCAATTTGGTCTTCACGTAATTCAGGGGGCACGCGACGCCCCGTAGATCATAGACGGACGCAGCAGTCGTCTCGGCCGGCGCGGTCAATGCAAGAGCCGACGAGGGCGAAGGCTTCGGCTCTGCCGGCGTCGCATCGGCCTTCAGCTTCAGGTCCTTTCCGATCTGCTCGGTCGCCGTGCGGCAGAGTTCGATGAAACCTTGGGCGAAGCTGAGCTTCGCGCGCGCGAACTCGGGCGTCGTCTCCTTCGGGCCGAGGTCGCCAATCTGCCCAGCCAGGTTGCGATAGGAAGGACTGATCATTCCTTTGCCAGCCAGCCGTTGCTCGAACTCGGCAAACGTCTCGGCGTCGGTCGCCGGATCGAGCCCCTCGGTCACCAACAGCGCTTTCACCGCCGCCAGCACGGCTCGGTATGACTTGTTCACGGAGACTGCATATTGATGCTTCTCCAAGAGGAGACGCGCCTGATAGAACTCCTGCTCGGCTTCGAGCATGCGGTTATCGATCATCTCCAGCGCACCGCCGGCGCACTCGCCCGGCCCCAGGTCCTCCAGCACGAACTCCTGTTCACCTTCCCAATCGTAGTAGTAGCTCCGGTCCTGTTCGAATGGCGGTACGATCGTAAAGGGAATCAACTCCTCCTTGAGCACCGCCTTCCGCGTGCGGTCCAGAAACGCGGGCATCGTTTCGCCATCCCGGCGGTCACGTCGGTAAACCGAGACGAGATGGGAAATCGCGGCCGGGACGTTCTTGGCCGGAAGCTTCACCGTCATCTGCGCGATTTTTGCCGTGCCGTTCACCTGACCGCCCAGATGCAACTCGTAGTGCGGTGCCACGTGGTCCCCGATTCGCTTGCCAACGCCGTGCAACCCGATCGTCGCGATATGGTGTTGCGCACACGAATTGTGGCAGCCGCTGATCTTCACTCGCACGTCTTTGAGGTCATCGGGGACTTGGCCCGCGGGAAACACTTCCGCCATCGCACGCGCCAGTCCTTTAGAAGAGGTGATACCGAGGCCGCAGGTGTCAGTGCCTGGACACGCGATGATATCCTCCGTCAATTCAGCACCCGGATCTGCCAGCCCATGGTCGCACAGGGTCGCATACAGATCGTGAAGCCGGGCTTCGAGAATCCATCGGACGATGATGTTCTGATTGATCGTCGTCCGGAGGTTACCATTCGAAAAGGTTTCCGCCACATCTGCGAGCACATTCATCTGCATCGCGGTCATGTCGCCCATCGGCAGCTTGACGATCGCGGCCGCATAGCCATGCTGCTTTTGACGAATCACATTGGTCCGCTCCCACATGCGATACCGAGATTCAATGGCGGCATCGCCATTGCCCGGTCGGTCGCCGTGCCCGGCGCCGTTGCCGTTTGTCGCCTTCAAGGAGATCGGCATGACGAGCGGCGTTGGGGGATCATCATGCTCGACGATGGGTCGTGGGGTCGCAGGACGACCCGCGGTGAGCGCGGCATAGGCGTCTTGCCACCGGCGCTTGAACTCGTCGAACCCGAGCTTGTCGATGACGAACTTCATTCGCGCCTTGTGCCGGTTTTTTCGGTTACCCAGCGCATCGAAGACCTTGATGACCGCCTCGACGCTTGGGATGAGTTCCTCGATCGGGACGAACTCGCGCAAGACTTGAGCGATGCGGGGTGTTGAGCCGAGACCGCCACCAGCCGACATTCGAAAGCCGATCGCGCCGTTCGCATCGCGGACCGCCAGCAGACCAATGTCATGGATGGGCGTCAGCGCGCAATCATGGCGGCATCCCGAGAACGCAATTTTGAATTTGCGTGGCAGGCTCTGGTTCAGCGGATTCCGTAACAAGTGCAACGCCACCGTCTTGGCATACGGGGTCACATCGAACACCTCGCCGGGACAGACTCCGGCCAGGTGACAGGCCGTGACATTCCGGACCGTATTGGCACACGCCTCCCGGGTCGTAAGCCCAACCTCGGCGAGCAAGCGCATCATCGTGGGCACGTGATCCAGCAACACAAAATGCAGCTGGATATCTTGACGGGTCGTCACATGCGCTACTCCGGTGGCATACCGATCAGCGAGTTCCGCCACGCGGCGCAACTGATTGCCGGTTAACCCCCCGAACGGGATTTTGATCCTGAACATTTGCACGCCGGGCTGCCGCTGCCCGTAGATGCCGTGCTGAAGCCGGAAGGGTTTGAAGATGTCCGCGTTGACCTCGCCCGCTTGCAGTCGCCGGACCTCGGTTTCGAAGGCCTCGATTTCCTCCTCGATCGCTGGGGGAATCGGAGCCGCCTTGATGTGATATGTCGTCTGGACCGGTCCCATGATCGTTCTCCTGCTCCGTCTGACGAATGTGGTGCGGCCTAAATGTGGTACATCAAGGCGCGCTTCTGTTCGAGTTTGTGGTAGCGATCAACGAGGTCCTGAAGAGACACGGCCGACAGCACCGCGACCTCGGCTTGCCGCACGCGGTCCCACACGTCGCCGAGGAGGTCATCGGCCTTGCTGGTCCGCACCGATCGGTGGCCATCTCCATTTCCAGCAGCCTCGCGGGAGCTGCCCAACGTGCCATCAAGCGCATTGAGCATCTCGGCCAATGTAATCTCCGCAGGCTTCCTTTGAAGCACATACCCACCTTGCGCACCGCGCACACTTTCCACGAGTCCTGCCTGTTTCATCGTATGAAGAACCTGTTCCAGGAAGCGGACCGGAATGCCTTGTCGTCGGGCAATGGCTTTCGATTGCACCGGGATGTCGCGTGGTTCACGTAACGCCATATCGAGTGCCGCCATAATGCCATAGGTTGCCTTCAGAGAGACCCGCATTTACGACTATTCCGATGGGAAATAGAGAACCATATAACTACACGTGAAACTAGCCATCTGTCAAGGTGTCGGTCTCCAGGGTCTATGTTTGGTGTCCCTCAGTACAGAGCAGTTCGTGCATTGACTTCGATAAAGGGTTGGGAGATAATCCGCCCCTCTTCCTGGTACTGATGATGACCCGGTCTTCCGCCTTTACCGTCCTCCTCCTCACTCAGAGTTCCGACCTTCAAGGGCAACTAAAACACGACCTTAAGGACGCGACGGTGATCGTGGCCAAGGATGTGGCATCCTTACCACGACCCAAGCGAGCATTTGATGCCGTGTTACTGGATGCCAAACGGGCAGCGTCGAATGAGTGGGCGGACGTGCAGCGCTCCGTAGACCTGTCTCAAACGGTCATCATTGCCGGTTCCGGCGAAATGTTGCGGCAAGCGGCCGTCGTCGTGAACACCATCCACTCCAACGGTCACCTTCCGGGAGCGGCCGACAAGGTGTGCCTGGAGCATTACATCGAATCGAAACTGGCAGAGTTCGTCAAAGGGATGAAGAGCACGGCGGGCCGCGATCTCTACGCCATCCTGATGGCAGCCGTGGAACGTCCGTTGATCACGTTCGCCCTAAAAGAAACGAACGGGAATCAGCTCAAGGCGGCCCATCTGCTCGGCATGAATCGGAACACGCTCAGGAAAAAGATCGGTGAGCTTCGGATCGCGGTGAAACGCGAGCGGTCGCGACGAGCGGCCACTCCTGCCTAGTCGTCCATAGATTGAACCCGACCTAGCGTGAACCCGATCATCAGCATGTCGGAACTTCTCGTAAGGGTTGGAAATGTTGACAGATCGCGAACGCCTATATTAGCATGTGCCGACATTAGGCGCGTAGCTCAGGGGGAGAGCGCTACCTTGACACGGTAGAGGTCGACGGTTCAAGACCGTCCGCGCCTACCATCCCGCCACAGGCATCGGACCGCCTTGCGGTGTGATGCCTTTTCTTTCTCCTGAGGCGAGCAGAAACGCAAGCCCGTTCTGCCGGTCCCTGGGATGGTCGAAAGCAGGAAGGCAGTCGTCGGGCCGGCCATAGCAAGACATTTCGAATCAATGCCCACCGCCAGTGAGATTCAAGTGACGTTGCCGAACGGCAATGTCCGTCGTGTCCCTTCAGGGACTACCCTCGCCGCGGCACTTAGCGAAGACACCAAGCCGCTTCCTCCAGAGATCATTGCCGCCAAAGTGAACGGCGTCCCGACCGATCTCAGCGCGCCGCTCACGATGGATGCCGCTGTCGAGCCGTTGACCTTCGCTTCACCGGAGGGGCGCGAGGTCTACCGCCACAGCAGCACCCATATCATGGCTCAGGCCGTCAAGGAATTGTTCCCGTCCGCGCAACTAACCATCGGGCCGGCGCTCGAGGATGGCTTCTATTACGACTTCGCGTTCGAGCGGCCCTTCACACCCGAGGATCTCGAGAAAATTGAGGCGCGGGCGCTGGACATCATCAAGGCCAATCGGCCGTTCAAGCGGATGGAATTGCCGCGCGAGAAGGGCCTCGAGTTTTTCCGCGAGCGGGGGGAGCAGTACAAGGTCGAGCTGATCCAAGGCTTCGAGGATCAGACGGTCTCACTCTACGACCAGGGATGCGGCTTCGTCGACCTCTGCCGTGGCCCTCATCTCCCGAGCACCGGGCGGGTTGGAGCCTTCAAGCTCCTCAGCACCGGCGGGGCGTACTGGCGTGGCGACGAGCGTAATCCAATGCTGCAACGCATCTACGGCATCTCGTTCCCCACGCAGGCCGAGCTCGACGCCTACCTGAAGCGGATCGAAGAGATCAAGCGCCGGGACCATCGGAAGCTCGGCAAGGAATTGGACCTCTTTACGATTCAAGATGAGATCGGCCCCGGTCTGGTGCTCTGGCACCCCAAGGGGGCGCTGGTGCGCTTGTTGATCGAGAATTTTTGGCGCGAGCAGCATCTCCGCCACGGATACGAGCTCGTCTACTCTCCGCACGTCGCGCGACTCGACCTGTGGCGCACGAGCGGTCACGTGGACTACTACCGCGAGAATATGTTCATCCCAATGAAGGTGGAAGCGAGCGAGTATCAGCTCAAGCCGATGAACTGCCCCTTCCATATCATGATCTATAAGTCGCATCTCCGCAGCTATCGCGATCTGCCGATCCGTTACGGGGAGTTGGGGACGGTGTACCGTTACGAGCGGACCGGCGTGCTGCACGGCTTATTGCGGGTCCGTGGCTTCACGCAGGACGACGCGCACTTGTTCTGCCGCCCCGATCAGATCCAGAGCGAAGTCAGCCATGTCCTCGACTTCACGTTCTTCATGCTGAAGACGTTCGGTTTTCAAGACTTCGAGGTGTATCTCTCGACCCGGCCCGAGAAGGCCGTGGGCTCGCTCGAACGTTGGGAGCAGGCCACCGGCGCCTTGGAAGCGGCGCTCAAGAGCCGTGGCATCGCCTATCAAGTCGATCCGGGCGAAGGCGTGTTCTACGGACCCAAGATCGACATCAAAATCAAAGACGTGTTGGGACGCGCGTGGCAGTGTTCGACCGTGCAGGTGGATTTCAACAACCCTGAACGTTTCGAGCTCGGCTACACCGGCGAGGACGGCAAAGCGCACCAGCCGATCATGATCCACCGCGCGCTGCTCGGTTCGATCGAGCGCTTCTTTGGGATCTTGTTGGAACACTACGCCGGCGCGTTTCCCACCTGGCTCGCGCCGGTTCAGGCTCGGGTGCTGTCGATCACCGATAAGCAGCGCGAGTACGCAGAATCGGTGGTCGCGCAACTGAAGGCCGCCGCCCTGCGCGCCGAAGCCGACTTTCGCAATGAGAAGATCGGCTTCAAGATCCGCGAGGCGGAAAAGGCGAAGATTCCCTACATGCTGGTGGTCGGGGACCGAGAGATGGAAGGTGGAACGGTTGCGGTTCGTGGGCGCAGTGGCGCGAACCTTGGGACCCTGACCGTCCCGGCCGTCATCGAGACGATCAAAGCCGATATCGCCAAATTCCGTCCGGAGGAGTCGTGACGAAGGTACATAATCTTTACCAAGGAGGTGTCGTATCGTTCCCAAGCTGAGGGTGAACCGGGAAATCCGTATTCGCGAAGTTCGGGTCATTGGCCCTGACGGCGAGCAGTTGGGCATTCTCCCGACGCCGGATGCCTTCCGGAAGGCGCAAGAGCTGGGTTATGACCTTGTCGAGGTCGCCCCGACTTCTCAGCCGCCGGTTTGCCGCATCATGGATTATGGCAAGTACAAGTACGAACTCAGCAAGAAGGAACATCAGAGCCGACGCCATCAAAAATCGACCCAGGTCAAGGAAATCAAACTGCGCCCGCGCACGGACAAGCATGATCTGGAGATCAAGATCCGCCAGATCAAGGAATTCTTGGCCGAAGGTAACAAAACCAAAGTCACCGTGACGTTCCGCGGCCGTGAGATGGCGAATACCGAACTGGGCCGTGGCGTGATGAACACCGTGATCGAGCAGTTGGCGGATGCCGGTACGATCGAGTACCAGCCGCGGATGGAGGGGCGAAGCCTCATCATGATTGTCGCGCCTAAAAGTTAGGAACGCGGCCGACGAGAAAGGACACCATGCCGAAACTGAAGTCTCACTCAGGGGTCAGCAAGCGGTTTAAGCGGACGGGGAGTGGAAAGCTGGTCAGGCGGAAGGCCGGGCGTCGGCACCTGCTCACCAGCAAAGCGCGTGACCGCAAGCGGCGGTTGAAGGGAGCCGTCGCGATCGAAGCCAACGCGCAGTATGCGATAAGCCGTCAGATGCCGTATCAGGCGTAACAAATGGCATTGACGGATTGAGCATCAGTCATTCAGGGACCTACGAGAGGAGTAAGCCATGCCACGCGTGAAAGGCGGTCCGAAGACCCGGCAACGACGAAAGAAGCGGTTGAAATTAGCGAAGGGTCAGTACGGCGCCAAGAGCCGGCTGTTCAGAACCGCCACGGAGTCGGTGGACAAGGGACAGGTTTATGCCTATATCGAGCGGAAGAAACGGAAGCGGAACTTCAGGCGGCTCTGGGTGGCGCGGATTAGTGCCGCCGTCCGCTCGCATGGGCTGACCTATAGCCGGTTCATGAACGCGCTGAAGAAAGCCAACATTGGGCTGGATCGCAAGGTCCTCTCCGACATGGCGATTAAGGATCCGGCTGGCTTCAAGCAGCTTGCGGAGATAGCCAAGCAGCCCGCCTAGGACCGCTCTCTACTCCTGTCCGTCAGCGGGACCATCGACGGGCAGGAGATCAGCTTCCCCCCAGCAGTCCGTCCAACGACAGCTCAAAGGCCACCGTCGGCATCGTGATCTGCCAACGTTCCAGCACCTCTGGGTGCATTTCGCCGATCACGCCGATCGGCCGAGCGCTAATTGAGACGCGACCGGCGCGGCCATCGAGAAACGCGGGATGGTCGAAGGGCTGAAGTTCATACGAATAGCCGAGATAATAGAGCAACAGATCGAGCACCGAATGGATCTCGGAAAAATTCGCCGTCGCATGGGCAATCACCGCGGCCAGCGAGAGGACCGTCCGTGAGCCATGGTCCTCGGCGTCATCGGGCACGGCGATTTCCCCGACTTCGAAGAGGCGGTGCGGGTAGAAGCTGCGCGTGGATACGGACTCGACTCGCAGCAGCGAGGGAAGGACGGACTGCCGCAAACAGCCGAACGTCTGCGTCATCACATTATCAACTTCGACCACCCGGCCCCACTCAGTCCCCTCGAGCCGCATGCGCTCGATGAGGTCAAGGCGCGACGACAAGAGATTGGACATGATCTCCTGAAAGCCGAACCCCACCATCAAATCGCGGATCCGATCTGACGCCTGTTCCAATCGGGACAGCCCACCAACCGTAAATTGGGACGGCATGATTGGGGAGAAAACTTGATACCCTAGGCTGATCGCCACATCTTCGGCGACATCGACCGGATGCATGACGTCGTTGCGATAAGGTGGCAATTTGACCGTGACTTTCTCGCGCCCGGTCGTCACCTGGTAGCCGTACGTCGCCAGTGCCTCCTTGATCTCGTCCCCTTTCAGCTCTTCCCCCAAGGCCGTTTCAATCGCCTTGATCGAGACCGGACGCGCTTTTGCAAAATCCGTTGGCGTCCGGATCGCCTTCCCCATGCTGGTGTCGTACGGATATTCCACCTCGACCGGCTCGATCGCGGCTCCACGATCCGCCAGATTCACCGCCATGATGTTCAAGGTCAGGAGCACCATGAGGAGGTCGGTGCCTGTGACTTCTACGAACAGCTCTCGGTCGCCGACGCGAACCTCGCCGATTTCACGACTGTTGATGATCGGCGGCAGGGACAACACATGACCCTCGTCGTCGATCAGCAGTGGCACGCGGTCCGAACCGCCGATGATATGGCCGTACTCCAAACCTTTGGGGTGCACCGTCAGGATTTCGCGCGCCGTCATTTTCTCGTCAAAACCAAGCGGCGTGAACCGCGCCGCGTCGGCGTTCGTCAGCGTATAGGTGACCGGAAAGACGATGACCGGCAAGCGGTAAAGCCCGATCGAGACCGTCTGCCGCTTGCGGCCGAAGATGTCGGCGAGCTTCTCTTGAACTTGGATCAATTGCGCCAACCCCGGCTCCGTCACTTGATAGCCGATGGCGGCGCAACCGGCGACGTAGGGTCGTACCCGATCCAGCCCCGGACTCACGGCGATGCGCCGCGGCGTGCGGCTCTTGCCCTCGAAGAACTCATATGCGGGCGGCTGGCGCTCGATCTTGGCTCGGATTTGACGAGCGATGCCCTCACACGACCACAGGTCGGGACGATTGCTGTCTTGCAACTCGATGCGAAGCTGCCCGGTGTCCGCGTCGCGCTCTTTCAGCTCGCCTTTGACCAGCGGCAGCCAGGATTCGAGCAGCCGCTCCGTCAGCGGTTCCGCCCCAGCCGGCCTCCGCAGCAATCGCTCGAAATCACTTTGATCGATCGAAATGGTGGGCATGTCTTAAACAGTGATGAGTGATAAGTGCTGGGTGCTGAGGCGCCCGGCGTCACAAATAAGTGACCCCACGTTTGGGCGCGCCGGCGAGGTCCACGACGCGCCGAATAAGGCGCGTCACGCTTGTGGACGCCGGCGAGACGGTGAGCCGGCAGTGTCTCGTGAGCCGGCCGTGTCTTGCTAAGTCTTGATGGATGACGTCCAAGAAACCGAGGGCCAACCTGGAACCGCTGTGCTTCATACGCTGTTTTTTCTCATCGCCTTAACTCAGCACTCATGGCTCAGCACTTCTTCTCAGAAGCGCCCCCGCATGGTTCGGATCAATTCCAGGTCGCTGGTGAAGAGATCACGAATGTCGTGAATGCCGAGCGCCACCATCGCCATGCGGTCGAGGCCCAGCCCCCAGGCGATGACGGGCACATCGACACCCAGTGGCAGCGTGACCTCGGGCCGGAACAGTCCCGCCCCACCCAGCTCCATCCACCCCAACCGCGGATGCCGCACGTGCAACTCCACCGACGGCTCGGTGAATGGGAAGTAGGCGGGCAGAAATCGGCTCTCCTTGGCCTGCGCCACTTCTCGCGCAAATAGGTCGAGCAGTCCCAGGAGGATGCGAAAATTGATGTCCGGCCCGAGGACGATGCCTTCGACCTGAAAGAAGTCGGTGGCGTGAGTCGCATCGACGGCATCGTAGCGAAAGCAGCGGGCGATCGAAAAATACTTGCCGGGCACCGCCGGTCCTGATGCCAACGTGCGCGCCGAGACGGCCGTGCCCTGGCTCCGCAAGATCAGTCGACGCGCCCGTTCGCGATCGTACTGATATGACCACCCCGTCGAGCCGGTATCGCCACCGTGCTCGTGCGCGGCCGCCACGCGGTCGAGGAACGGCTGGGGTTCTGTGCGCGCGTGCGCGGGCTCTTTCACGAAATAGACATCGTGAATCGCGCGGGCCGGATGGAATTGCGGCATGTACAGGCTGTCCATGTTCCAGAATTCAGTCTCGACGAGCGGTCCACGCATCTCCTGAAAGCCCATACTGACCAGCTTGGCTTTCACGCTGTCGAGAAACTCCCGGTAGGGATGTTTGCGCCCAACGGCGATCCGGGGCGGCCGCAGGCTGATCGAGTATTTGCGAAAGCGCTTCGTTCGCCAGGATCCGTCCTTGAGTAATTCGGGGGTGAGTTGCGAGACCTCCTCACCTACCGAGGTCAGGAGCGACTGTATCGAGGCGCCGTCAGCGGTCAAGGCATATGCCCGGTCGGGACGCTCATCGAGCCGAAACGGCTCACGCGTGTTGCCGCGCTTCACGGCGTAGAGCTTGAGGATCTCCTGCATCGGCTCGGAAAAACTGCTCAGCTCCCGCTTCCCCTTGTGGAGTTGCTGCAGCAGCGCGCGAAGCGTCTCGGCCGTCCGGCTCGTCGTCCCCGTCGCTTCGACGATGCCGCCCGGCACGATCCGGATCGCCCCTTCCTTCTTCAACGCGCCGATCGCGTTGCTCAACTGCGTGGGCTCAAGATTCTCAGCCGCTTGCAGGTCTTGGACCGTCACGCGCTTTCCCGTTTGCTGGGCCTGCTTCAATGTAGAGAGGATGCGCTCGATGGGCGCATACTTCTCGAAGTATTCTTCCCCGATATCGGTCAGCGAGACGAACGTCTGGATCGTTTCGTCCTTGATCTCGACCAATCCCTTGGAGAGCAACCATCCAATCGCCATACTGAGTTGAGAAGGTTCGAGACCGGCCGCCTGGGCGAGATCCGGTTCATGGAGGCCAGCAGAAGACGACGTGCCCCCGAGCGCGCCTAGGACCTTGACTTCAAGCGGATGAAGACTTTCGATCAGCGCGGCGGGATCGTTCATTACGATCGAGAGTGGTCCCGGGAGCCGGCGGCTCGACCAGCGGTGACCATCGACTGCCCGGCCTGCCGGAGCGCGGTGATGGTGGCGCGGTAATCGTCGCTACAGAAGATGGCCGACCCGGCGACCAGGATGTCTGCACCCGCGGCAATGATTCGGCCGGCATTGTCGACCTTGACACCACCGTCCACTTCAAGGGCGGCCCGGCTGCCTTTCTCATCGATGAGCCGACGGGCGCGTTCGATTTTGGAGAGTACGAATTCAATGAAGTGTTGCCCACCGAATCCCGGATTCACCGACATGACGAGCAGTAGGTCGACGTCCTGAATGATCTCTTCCACGGTGATCAGGGACGTTGCGGGATTCAGCGTCACGCCGGCTTTCACTCCACGCTCCTTGATCGCATGCACCGTGCGATGTAAGTGCGGGCATGTCTCGACGTGAACCGTGAGATAATCAGCGCCGGCATCGGCAAACTCGCCGACAAACGCATCCGGGTTGGTGATCATCAAATGCACGTCGAGCGGGAGTTTCGTCACCTTCCGCAGCGCTTCGACGATCGGGGGCCCAACGGTCAAGTTCGGGACGAAATGCCCGTCCATCACATCGACGTGCAGCAGATCGGCGCCGCCCGCTTCCACGCGCGCGACTTCATCGGCGAGCCGAGCGAAATCCGAGGAGAGGATGGAAGGCGCGATGCGGATATCGTTGGGCATGGTCAGCCGGCCCTCCGCAGCCTGGCTGCAAAAAATCCATCCATGGATTGAGCCGCGAACATCGTCGAGAGAAAACCCCGAGGGGTGACGAGATCAACAGCGGCAGCAGGGAGCCAGGGTGCCACTGATTCGATTGCGTACTCGGGATGCGTCGAGCAGAAGCGCTCGATCACCTGCTCATTTTCTTCTGGTTCGGTTGAGCACGTACTATAGACGAGAATCCCGCCGGGCCGCAAGAGATCGGCGACATTGGCGAGAATCGCCACCTGTCGGGCCTGCTGCAGACCGAGCACCGATTCCACCTTTCGCCACTTCGCCTCCGGGTGCCGCCGCAGGACGCCGAGCCCACTGCACGGGGCGTCGACGAGGATGCGATCGAACGGTGCGTCCATCGCACGCGGGCGGGCGGCGCCACCGGACGCTCGCGCGACGTCGAACACGAGCGGCGTCAGAATCGAAACGCCCAGGCGGCGCGCGTTCTCTTCCAGTAGCCGAAGTCGGCGGGGACTCGCGTCGAGCGCGACGATCTCGCCGTCATTGTGCATCAGGGCCGCCATGTGCGTCGCTTTGCCGCCGGGCGCTGCGCACGCATCGAGCACGCGTTCGTGGGGCTTGGGGTCTAGGACCGCGGGCACCAGTTGCGCCGCCTCATCCTCGACATAGAACGCGCCTTCGTCAAAGAACGGCACGCTGCGCACGTCGCCTGGCTTCTCGAGGGCGAGGCCGACGGGACTGATGTCAGTGGGTCGTACGAGAATGCCGGCCGCCTGAAGCCGATCCCGCAATTCCTCTCTGGTAATCCGAAGCGTATTCGCCCGTATCGTCAACGGCGGTACCTCGCTCGCCTTCCGACAGAGAATTTCTGCTTGCTCCACCCCATGGCGCCCCACCCACCGCTCGACCAACCAACGGGGACACGCATACTGCAATGAAAGTGCGCCCACGGGATCGCGATCCCTCTCGGGCAGTGGCGGCGCCGGCTGTCGGATCAAGCTGCGCAGTACGGCGTTGACGAATGCACTCCAATCGCGACCAGGGAAGCCCTTCACAAGAGCGACCGATTCGTTCACGGCGGCGGATGGCGGGATGCGGTCGAGATAGAGAAGCTGATAGGCGCCGAGGCGCAGCGCGGTCTGTACGGGCACGGGAAGGCGCGACATCGGCCGGCTCGCCACGTGATCCAACCGCCAGTCGAGCGTGAGCCGGCGACGGAGGACGCCATACGTGAGCTCAACCGCGAGCGACCGATCACGTGCATCCAACGGTGAGCGCGTGAGCGCCTCGTGAAGCAGGTCATCGGCCGGGAGCGCGCGACGGGTGAGTTCTTGAAGCGCAAGAAAAGCCACCCGACGAGCGCCGGGCGACGTCGGGCGAGGCATGGATCAGGCCGGAGGGGTCGAAGTGAGCGCCGAATGCAGCACAAGGCCCGGCCGGAGGCGGTGCCCGGCGAGATACTGTTGCGCCGTCATCCGCCGGCTGTTCGCCGGTTGCAGCTCCAAAATTTCCAGCACACCATTACCCGTCATCACCTGGATCGCATCTTTTGTGATTCCGATCACTGTGCCCGGCGCTGCGGCCGCCGTTGCGCTTTCGCCGGGCCGGGCCCGCCAAATCGTCCAGCGTTCCTGATCGGCGAACGTGTAGGCGCCCGGCCACGGGCTCAGCCCCCGGACGCGGTTGGCGATTTGAACGGCACTCAGCCGCCAATCGATCAGTCCATCTTCCTTCTTGAGCATGGGCGCCATGGTCGCCTGCGAATGATCTTGTGGCTGTGGCTTCAAGCTGCCCGCCTTCAATTGCCGAATGGTCTCGACGAGCAGCCGCCCGCCGACTTCGGCCAGCTTCACCGACAACGTTCCGGCCGTATCCTCCGGATCGATTTGCACGCGCTCCTGCAGCAGCATCGCGCCGGTGTCCATGCCGGCATCCATCAACATCGTCGTGATGCCGGTCTCACGCTCACCGTTGATGATCGCCCACTGAATCGGACCGGCCCCTCGATACTTCGGCAGCAACGATCCATGCACATTGATACAGCCGTTCGGTGGGAGATCCAGGACGACTTGCGGCAAGATCCGCCCGAACGCCGCGACCGCGATCAGATCCGGCTGCCAGGCTTTCAAGGCCTCCAAGAACGCCGGGTCTTTCATTTTCATCGGCTGCAAAATCGGCAATTTCTCACGCAGCGCGATATCCTTGATCGGCGAGAAGACGAGCTCCTGCCCGCGCCCCTTCGGCTTGTCAGGCTGTGTCACGACGCCGACGACCGTCTCTTCCGATCGCAACAACGCTTCCAAGGACGGCACCGCGAAGGCCGGCGTGCCCATGAAGACAATTCGCATGCTATCGCTTTAGCACCCCTCCATCGGCGAAAGCAACGCGCCACTCTTACCTTGACGTCCCGGATACCCGTTTGTTAGCATCCGCCTGCGGGGTGGAGCAGTCTGGTAGCTCGTTGGGCTCATAACCCAAAGGTCGAAGGTTCAAATCCTTCCCCCGCAACCAGACTTATTTTTGGTCATTCCAGCGGCCTGCATCAGCAGGCCGCTGTAGTTTCCGCACAATTCCGCCTCTAGATAGCCTTCTGCATGCGGCCACAGCGTAATCGGCCCGCCTAGCAGTGTCTTGATGATCCGCCGCACGCGCTCAACTTGAGGCTGCGTCACGCGCTCAAGGTCCATGACGAGGCGACGGAACGACTCGACCGCGTTTGGCAGGAATGACAGCATCTTTCGTTGCTGCTCGAGCGTGCCGTCAATCTGCGCCTTGAGCTGCGCGCCCTCCTGCTCCAACCGTTCAAGCTCTGTGCGCGTCGAGGCGGTGGCGCCGCCGCTTTTGATAAACGTGAGGAGGTGCCCAATCTCCGTATCGATCTGGGCGAGCCGCGCCTGCGCGTGTTTCGCGTCGGTCGTCTCGCGCCGGGCTTTGAGCAGTCGCCCCGTCTCCTGCACGAACAGCGCGAGTCCTTCTTCTGTGAACAAGTCGTGCTTGAGGCTGTCGAGCAAACGTGCCTCGACGACTGTGCGGGCGACACGCAGCGGATTCGTGCAGACGCTTGAACCCCGGTTCAGATAGCCTGCACAGCCATAGCGCGCCGTATCGGCGATGACGAAATTGGCGCCGCAACAGCCGCACGTCAGCAGCCCACTGAAGAGGTATTTCGGCCCACGACCGGTGCGGGCGTTCCGATGCAGAACTTCGCGAATCGCCACGCCCCGCTGCTGCTGCTCGGCTTGCCGCGCGCGCACTTGCTCCCACAGCGTCTCGGGCACGATGCGCAGGTGCGGGACAGGTTTCGTCACCCATTCGCTCTCAGGCCGGAGCTTTCGCAACCGTCGGCGCGTCTCGGGGTGGCGCTCCCAGACAGAGCGATTCCAGAGCAACTGCCCGTTGTAGAGGGGATTGTTCAACAGGCCCGTCCCACGCAGCGGATCGCCGTACAGCGCACTCATTGACCATGTCCCGCCGCGTGCGGACTTCACCCCGCGTCGATTCAACTCATGCGAAATCCAGCGCGGCGACTGTCCCTCGGCGTACCAGGCGAATATCTGTCGCACCCAGCGCGCCTGCTCGTCGTCGACAGCGAGCCGCACGCCGATGATGCGCGGGCGCCCGTACTCGTCGCGCGCCGTCGCGTCGTACTCGGGCACGTGCCGGTAGCCGAACGCGCGACCGCCGGGGCTGTAACCCTGCAGCACTTGCCCGTGCAGACCCCGATGCGTCTTCTCGCGCAAGTCGTCGAGAAAGATGTCATTGATCATGCCGCGCATGGAGGCGATGACCTTGTGCCCCTTCTGTGCCGAGTCGTAGCCGTCGCTCACGCCGATAACCCGCACGCCCCAGAAGCGCAGCTTGCGCAGCGTGGTCAAGGTTTCGGCTTGGTCGCGGGTGAGCCGGTCAAGGCCTTCGATCAAGATGACATCGAGCTGCTGCGCCTCGGCCGCTTGGAGGAGCGCCTGATACTGTGGGCGATCGTGCCGTGAACCGGATATTGCCTCATCGGCGAATGTCCGCACGATAGGCCAACCCTCCTGCTCCGCACGCTTTTGGCAGACACGCACCTGATCAACAATCGATGCTTCCCGTTGGCCTTCGCTGCTGTAGCGGGCGTAAATGGCGACTCGCATGCTGTACTCCTTACTCGCGCGTTCGTTCGGTGGTTCGGCGCTTGTCAATTGACGCCTGATGATCCTTTGCCTCCATTGCCTCCTCCCACCTTGTCATAAATCATAATCAGCTGCACGATGATTGCCGCTAGGAAGTATGTGATCGCCGGTAGCCAATGTCCGCCCAACATGTTCACCGCCCCAATAACCAAAAGGATGACCATGAGAAAGACTAATAGGGCGTGCACAAGCCTTAGCAGCGCGGCTTTCATGACGAGCTCCCCGCGGGTCTCCCGTTGCAGCGCTCTTTCAACATCATGTGCCAGCTCTCGTTGGCCCTGAAACATGCGACGTGATACTGCTCGATCACACGGCGACTTACTCAACAGAACTCACTTGTGGCCATTTCGTGCACCCAGCCCACGCACTCTCTTGCTCTTGCGATTCACTCTTCGGCCAGGTCCCGCCGCGCGGCCGCCAGATCCTCGTCCGATGGTTCGATGTCCCCGCTCGGGCCACGCACCGAGGCAAATGCCTCCTGCATCGCGGTGGCTGGAATATCCCTCACGGACTCCCAGGGCGTCTCGGTTGGCTCCAGCTGCTCCAACGCGCGAATCAAGGCATAGGCTTGGCCAAGCCGATACACCTCTAGTTGAGTTTGCGCCCGCTCATCGGCGCCCGGCGCGTTTGCCGCCAAGGCCATGTACGCGGCGATGATGGCCTGCCTCCAATGGTCGGGTCTGCTGCCCTACAAAACCGCCGCGGTCACGAACCGTTCGCCCTGCTTCAGCACTCGTCGGCCTTTACGCGATTCAGCCGCTGCCTCCTCTCGTCACATCGGCGTCTCGCCTCCAGCAGGCATTACGGAAGGCCCGAGTGCTCATCCGATACTCCCACGCGTCTGCGGCATGCCCATACAGGAGCTGCCGTGTATCGTCATGCCGCTTGAACTCAACCATCGGTAGGCCGGTATGGCGACAGCACTCGCAGGCCGTGACATCGTGCAGCCAGACCGCGAGCTCCCGGCTTACGATTATGGTGACGTCCGATCTCGTCCGCGCACCTGCGGCCAGTTCGTCACAACCTCAGTGTGGGCCTGTTTCTCGAAGGCATTGGTTGATGAAACCAGTGAACTGTTGCAGCGTCCAGATTTCACACTGAGCCGACTGCTCTTGTAACGCGACGGCGAGCTTCCCATCGCCCGTAACGAAAACGTCGGCCTCGGCATTCGCAGTCATTCCAATCACACCATCCCCGGCAGCGCCGCGTTGCGTTGTCTTCGTTGCCTCGAATGTCAGACCGTGAACCGGGCCGCCATCACTCCAACGGGATTGACCCCATCGAGAGAGCCCCCAGACGCCAACGGCATCGACTGCCTCTTCCTTTGGCAGAGCGTCATAGACAGCTAGTAGCGCCGCTCGCCGCCTAGCGTCATTGGTCTTCTCCAGCTCGATTCGCACCATCATCGGGCATACGAAAATAAAGCCTCTCCTGGTGATGGCGAGACGGATTTCATCGAAAAGACCAGGCGTGTCTGTGATGTGATTGATGACGTTGGTATCAAGTGTTATCCGCCTACTCGGCGTCATTCTTTCAACCGTTGTTTGGTCTTCGGCATCGCAGGGCGCTGCACGCCGACGGTCCGTCTCCTCTGCGGGAGGCCGTCCACGAGCGTCTCGACGTCCACGCCGAGCACCTTCGCAATTCGGGTCATGGCGAGAATGCCGGGGTCTTTGATAAGGCCGGATTCGACTTGTGAAACGAATCCTTGGGTGACCCGAGCCTTTTTCGCCAGCTCCACCTGTGTCAGTCCGATGGCGATCCGCAGCCGCTTCACGTTTTCCTTTACCGTGCTGGTCCCGTGCCATATTGTATTAGCATTCTAATACATGTTCAAGCGGCACCGCGCCCGCCGTGTCGCCTGACCTTCAGCGACTATTTCTCGCACTCCCGTGGCTCAAACGAGCAATCCAACTAGCGTCGAATTTATGTTTGCTTTGACAATTGTTGCTTGCTCGGGAACAAGCAGCTCTGCATTCGCCAGAGCAAAAACGAGGTAATCTACCGTAGCAACAAATTTTGGATCAGTTGCGTGCTCAACCAATTCTCTCCAGAATGGGTGCTCGCGGTTGTAGGTAACAATGATGGTCTTACCTTCCTGTTTGACATGGTAGAAGGGAGACTGATCGCCGTAATCTCCCTCATTAAATACGACTTTAATACCGGATATCGTTTTGAGGTTTGTCAGATGCGGGGTTCTGGGACGATCTCCATTCCCCTTGGAATGTGAGCCCTTCGCCTTCGCGGGCGCTCGCTTCTCGACCAATGCCTTAGGCTTTGGAATAAGTGGGGCACGGCGAGTAATATTTGCCTCCGCTAGTGAATGATCTATCTCGCCTTTATCTACGTTTGCCCTTTTCCGCCCTTCTCTTCCTGATTCAGTAATCAGGCTCTGCGTGACTTGCCTAAGTCGATCCATGAAGCTTTGAGGTGGATTAATCGACATCTTCTTGACGTCTGTATGAAACGTGGCGTCCAGTGTGCCATCGAACGATATTTCAGCTCGGAAATGCGAAAAGTCAGGATGTTTCTTGTAGAATTCGAAAGTGACTGCCTCGATGATCTCCCGATTGTTTCTAAGGATGTAAAAACCTGAGTTCTGTGGAATGATGCCAGCGGCCTTATTTCCCGCTGGGCCGAGATCAGGCAGATCGACGACCCGAAGCGTTGCTGCTCCTCCATCAACGGGAATTTCCGTTTCCAACATCAGTTTCGTGCGAGGATCGTTCAGCATCAATGGGTCGATCGGGTCTGCGCTTCTGCCATTCACGATGATGCGTATTCCCGCCTTCAAAAATTTCCGAAACGTTTGCCCGACTCGCTTTCGAAGGGTATTGGCGAATGTGCTCGGATCTCGATTGCTTATCCTGTCGGTCTTTGACAGACGCACGACAGTACCCTTTACCCCCAAACCAACGTCTTCACCTTTGTAAGGCCCTACCCATTTTACGAATCGGTTTTGCTCTGAAATCCAGTCGAGGTCAAAACCTCCGTAGATTGCCGGACCTCCCTCCTCTTTTGTAAAGACAGCCAAGTGCTTGGAGAGTCCGATAGAGGCAGTTACGAGCCCCATTCCAAATTTTCCCAGGTCGCCGGATTCTCGTTCAGTATCGGAACCCAATCGCAAGGCTTCGCTGAGAGTGTGCTCGTCCATTCCAATGCCATTGTCGAAAATTGTAATAAGGATGTCGTTCTTCGATTCGGAGATCGTAATCCTTACTTCTGTTGCTTGGGCATCAATAGAGTTGTCGACAAGGTCCAAAATAGAGGCATAACTGTCGTAGCCCATCTCTCGAAGGGCTTCGATTGTTCGTCTGGGATTTGGAGGATTTTCGATTAATTCGGAAGCGGATACGGAAGGTGGGATTTGGACATGAGTTTCCATTGAAAGCCCTCCTGCCTTCGATAGGACCTTGCCTACCAAAGAGCCTGTATGTTGAACTGCACGCCACTGGTCTCATAGACCAATAGCCTTGCTGATAATACGTAAACCCAAACGGCCGAGTCAAGGCGAATGTAAGGCTCACGGGCAACCCACCGCCCTGGCGCCGTGCACCGGGCATGATCCAGCGCTTTCGGGCAGGGAAACGTGACAGGCGATCCTCGCGCTCAGCGCCTGTGCTGCTCGGGCTCCAGGGTCTCCTCGATCCACTGCGGATACAGCTCATAGTGCGCCCCGCTGCCGAGATCGGTCAGACCACCGAGAAGTCCGCCGAAGACCACACTGCTCAGTATCTGATTGGTCGCCTCCAAGCGTACGGTCTTGGTTTGATAGCCGGGCAATGAAAGCACGACGTGATGGTCGTGCTGCCGCTCCAGGGCGACCTTGGTCGGCGTCACGCCTCGATCCTGGTCATCGATGAGCACGCGCGCGCCGGGCGGCGTCGATTCGATGTCGATCTCCTGCGTCGGGCCGTTGGCCAGCGTTGCGCAGCCGGGGAGCAGCGCAATGATAAGAATGATAAGAAGGTACGACGGTCTCATGGCCTCTTCCTCCTGTTTTCCAGCACCTCCGCGATGCTTCATCGCGCCATGTGCCTCCCATGCTGCCCGGGGATCGATCCCCGCTGACTGGTCCTTAAATAGCGGCTCAGGCGGGGTGAGGCAACCTCGCTTTTCGGAGCCCGGTGGACCTCCGGTTCCTAGAGACCGCCGTTCCAAGCGCTTGCGAAAGGCACAGTCTGTGACTCTTCCCGAATTTTTCTCATGCGCAACTCGTCCTAAACGTGTCATCTATCCTCATCCGCGCTACACCAAAATCATGGAAGGAGCGATTGCCGTCTTGCCCCATGCAAGGATAGCGTCAATCCGATTGCTCCGCGCCCCCTTTACTTTCTCAGCCCTGTAGATGATCAATGGCGTTTGACCTAATAGCCGAGCTCGACCGGCGAGCGCACCGCGTGCACGTTGAAACCTCCCGTATGTTGGCAGAGGCGGGCGCAATCCTATGTCTTGAGGCCCGCGCTCAGTGCCGCGAGGTGCAGCGACGCGTCGAGCGGATTCTTTCTCAACGCTTTGCTTACCGGACGCGCCGGTGAGGCCAATGACTTAGCGCACGAGTCCGTGCCACCACAGATTCCATCCCCGAACGCCTGATCGCCGATGGTGAGGGCCATCGTTGGACTCCTTGTTCAATCATCGCATGCGTGCGGTCAGTCTGCTGGCTGCCGACGCGGCGCGCTGCTGGATGAACGACGACAGTTCTTGCGCGAAAACTGCGCGGAGGAGCGCACGATCGATGTGCGGCTGCTCGTCTTCGGTTTGAAACACGATCACGTCGTCGTCCGTCTGGAACCGGTACACAGGGGAATAATCCGCGGGAGCGTGCTCGCGCAGCCATTTGTGCACCGCAGCGTGATTCGCCGCCGCCTCACGTACTGAGCGCTCTAACCCGGCTCCGGGATGGCAGGGGATCGGCACGATCGAAAATTCGAGCAATTCCTGCTCATAAAAGTCGTATCCGCCGCGCGCGTTGGGCGCCTTACTAATCGGGCGGAAGCCCACCGAGACCGAATTCAGGAATCCGGTTTTGAGCAAGTCGTGCACCTGATCCGCGAATGGGTAAAGACCTGGATCAGGAAAAACCGCTCTGGCTCGCAGCGCGCCGCCTTCGACCCGAATATTCTCCGCTCGCGCGATTGGCAATTGCTTATGGTCGTGCGCCCATAAGATGATTGGATTTCTTTTGTAGTTGTCGAGCCGCCACCCGGCCGGATCGATGCTGTCGCCCTCTCGATCGGGGGACTGATCGGAGAGTCGACATTCAAACGAGCGGGGACCGCTCTTCACGATCTGGGTGCGCTCGCGATTCTTATAAATCACTTTGGGCCTCCATATTTCAGCACCATGTCGTCCAAAAACCGCGCCTGCCGTCGCTGCGTCGTCACTGTCACGCAAATGCCCTTCGAATCCATAACGCGTTCTTTATTTGTCACGCGTTCCTCTTGCAGCGCCAGGTCCGCGAGTGCGCGGACATTCACTTTCGTGTTTCGCATTCGATTCACCTCATCGTTTGAAAAATGGGGGCGTGCCGACCGCTGGTGACGAGTAAAGCGGGAGGGGACAGGGGTCGGCTTGTGTCGCGCGGCGCCCCCGACACGCGAAGAAGGGCCCCTCCCGCAACTGGCGCTCCATGGTTGAATGTCTCCGTTAGACCGTTCCATCCGGGCGGTTCCCTTGTGCGATATCTCGGCGGAACGCGAAATTCGCGCTGTCCAGTTCGTACAGGCTGGCGCGTCGGAGCGTTGAGCTCTCTGCTTTTACGCTCGCCAGCGCTTCCAGTCGCTCCAACGGCTCATGATGTTCCCGGCGGAACTCCGCAAGCGCCCTCCAGTAGGCGCGGCCGGCCTCGTCGATTTGGGATTGGAAGGCCGCCTGCATTGCCGCTCGCTCGGCTTGAACGACGCTCTCGAAATGCGCGCGGGCGCTCTGCGCGGTTGCCCACAGTCGGGGAAACTCTTTCTCGGTCAGCTGCGCGAGCTCGTCGCGCGCATCAACCACAGCGAGCGGATCGGCACGCAGTGCGATGATGTCGCGGAGCGCGGCGGCCCGCGCCTCGGCTTCCCGCACGGCCTTCTCCGCAGCCATTAACGGCTGGCGGGCGGCCCGCACGGCGGCCCGTTCCTGCAGCGGCGTTGCGGTGTCAATGCTCCCGATCGGCTCCTGCTCAGGCTGACTTTTCTTAATGCGCTCGAGTAACTTGTTGCTCATCGTCGTCCTCCTTCGTTTTAACGATCCTCAGGGAAAAAACAACCAAACTGCTCCAGGCCGCGCTGCATCGCCGGATCGACCACAACGAGCCGCTGCGCGCGCACACGCTCCCACTCTTCGGGCGATCTGTCGCACGGCGGGGTCGCGAGTGCATGTTCGAGGGCGAGATCTTCTTCCGATGCCGATGCCGCCGCCGCCGCTTCTGGCAGTTGGTCGCCGATCCCACCGATCAACACACCGCCTCGATAAAACCACATGCCTTCGTTGATCGGATGCTGCTGGGCAGCAAAGCACGCACCCGCGAGCGACACGCTGACATCGCGATGCAGCTTCTTGCTCGCGTCGACGATGCGCCAGGCCGTGTTCGAGACGGTTTCCTGCCGCAGGTTCTTCAGCTCGGCCAGCAGGCGCGGATGGCGCGGCAGCGAGAGCGTCTGCCCGTACAGCCGACTGCGCAACGCGCTCCACAGTTCCATGTTGCGGTCCATCGTCAGGCGAATGCCTTCCACGCGTCCGGTGAGGCTCGCTTGCCCCCGCGCCCACTGCAGCAGCGCGCCGGCTTCGTGACCTTCGTCGATCAGGACGCGACGCAACCCAGGGAAGCGCGTCGGGAGCGTCAGCAGGTCGGCGCGCACCTCTTCGAAGCTCACCTCGCCGGTCGGCGACTGCTGAGGATCCCAGACGCGGATGGAGGCGACGTCGAGATGATCCCGGGCGTCGGTGCGCCGCGTCGGGCGGCGGAGGACGATGACCCGCGAGGTCAAATCGCGCCGCGTGGAGAGGTCATACATCCCGAAGGCAACGGCCTCGTCCGCCGGAATCTCGGTCAGCGCCGGGTCGACACAGGTATCAATGACGGCCGTCGGCAGGAAGAGGTCGGCCGTCTCGGCAAAGATATTTTCCAAGTCCCGCTGCATCTGCGACGGGCTCAGCATGCCGAGCGCCTGCTTCAACCAGGCAATCGTGGTGCCGGAGGCGTGCGGGTTTTCGTTGGTGTCGACCCGAATCACGCGCATCTGCGGGGAGGGTTTGGTGGCCAGTTCGTAAAACCAGCCGCGCGGCGCGCCAGCCGAGGAGGCGATGAGCATCTTGCCTTTGGAGGCAATGACGCTCGGGGCCACCGTCAAGAAGGTTTCATCGGGAATGTCGCGCCCCTCGTCGGCGATCAGCAGGCTCACGCTCCGGCCCGGCACCGTGGCTTCGTTCGGCGCGACGACTTCCATGAAGCCGCCGGTTTCCGGACATTCCATGCTGTTGCGCGTGAAGCGGACGACCTCCCGCAGGCCCAGGCGGGCCATCAGCTTCTCGACCGGCCGGCGGAACTTGCGCGTGAAGATCGCTTCCGCCTGCGCCTTCGACGCCGACAAGTAGACGATGTACGCATCCCGCGCCGTGAGCAGGTGGACGACGGCTTCGCTTTTCAGGAACTCGGTCTTGCCGGACTGGCGCACGGCCAGGATGACGAGCGCCAGCACATCGGGATCATCGATCGCTTGCTGCGCCTCGGCATACCAGGGCAGACGGACGATCGGTTTGCCCCGTTCGTTCGGAAGGCGTGACAGGATTAACTCCCGCGTCAGCTTCATGGGTTCATGCCCTCCTGCTATAGCGGGGGCAAGGCGTGCAGCCGCGCCGCCAACGTCGTCTCGACCGGTTTCGCGCGCCGCGCGAGGCCCAGACGCGTGAGCAGGCCGCCGAAGACGTTCAGCGCCTGCATGTACGTTCCTTCATCGACCGGCTTCCCCGTCGCCAAGCCCGCCTCCTGTCTCTCAAGCCACGCTTCAAGGCATACGAACCGCGCGACCAGGGACCGTTGCTGATAGCTCAGGACCTCCGGGCCGCCCAACGACTCCTCGAGTGCCCGCACGCGCCCCTTCAAGACGCGCGCAGCCAGGAACCGGCCGTCCATCTGGTCGAGGAAGGGGCGCTCAGAGTACCGGTTCGGCGTCTCCGTTAGACCTTTCGGCTTCGCACCACGCTTTCCCGCCATATGCTCGCCCTATCCCTCCAAGGCTATGAGCCGGCCTAGAACCTGCTCGCCGGTGCGAAAATCGGGTCCCCGATTTTGTCGGAATCGCCGAACGTCTTGATTCTCCACATTAAGCGCCGGTTTGTTTTCATACGCCGACCCAACGGCACCCCGGCGTCTCTCTGCTCGACCCCATCGGCTGGGGGGCCCGCCGGCAAAAGTCGGACCACAGCAGCCTGATGCCGACACGATGGCGTGGTTGGAAGCTTGGAAATGCTTCCCTTTATATAGGGAGCATTTTCCAACCATCCTTTCCAACCACTGACCATCGGAGGGTGAAAGCCTGGAAGAGATTGGAAAATGACCGCGTTTCCAACCATAACCTTGCGATTCATGGTGTCTTTACCGCGTACAGCTTCGCTCCCTTGGAAAGTTTTCCAATTTCCAAGCACCGCCCCTCGTCCTCGAGCAGGTCGACCGCCTTCCGGACGGTCTTGTCCGAGCACTCCAACGCCTCCGCAATGGCCTTGATCGAGACTCCCTGCTTTCCGTTCGTGGCCGTTTCAGGGGGCAGTTTTGCCATGACCTCGTACACTTGCTCCTTACGCATCTCCGCCGCCGACGTGGGCTTGAGCTCCTCGGCAATCACGCGGAGGTGTGTTACGGCATTCTCCGGCCCATCCGACTCTACTCGGATGCTGAAGGGCGGAACCGGGGCACCATCCTTTCGCTGGACCTCAATCTTCACGACGCCTTGCTTCCGGCCGATCGGTTCGAAGAAGAGCGAGTTCTCGCCCCAGGCGCCGAGTTGATATGATCCGTTCAACTCCTGTGACCCCCGTCCGGCCCGATGCGTCCCCTGGACCTTGCGATTGTGATGAATGACGCGGAAGATCGTGCCATGCTCCCGACGCAGGCTATCCAACACGTCGAGCATAGGCCCCACGTCTTCCGATTTGTTGAGGTTGCGCTTTGTCACTTTACGAAGCACGTCGAGGTAGACGACCGCCGGTTGGAAGACGGCGAGGGTGTACTTCAGCTTATCGATCCAGCGCTCGTCATCCAGCGTGAAGCCCGTCCAGTTGGCGACCAGGAACCACTGGTCGAGGTCCTCGCGGATCGCAGGGTCGTCGGGATCAAGGCCGTGTGCACGGAGCAGGGCGGCAAGTCTCCCCTGCGTCCGAGCGGGCGGGTCCTCTTCTTCGATGAAGGAGACGCGCTGCCGAGAGGGAACGGTGAAGCGTCCGGCGACTGGCTGCCCGATTGCGAGACACAGCGCTTCCTCAAGCGCCCAGATCGTCTTGAACAGCTTCTCCTCGCCGCCGATCCAGCCCCCGCCGTTCGAGCTCAAGACGCCTTCGATGAGCGGCTCAGGCTCCGGATAGTCACGGCTAAGAAATTGGCCGAGTCCCTCGCCGAGCAGATCCGTGGCGCTGCTCGAGCCACCCGAGGCTTGCGCCTCGCCCGGATCCGATCGCTTCTCTCCATTTTCATCATGCGGCGGCGCCACCTGATCACCCGCCGGCTCGTCGTGCTGCCCCTCGCAACGCACGTGATGTCCGTTCCCGTGATAAACCTCCGAGCACCGGGCGATTGCACGTTGAATGGTCGCCTGGCCATACGTCCGGCCATCCGCGTAGTGGCGCTCATCCCATTTCGGCCGCATCAGGGCGGAGCGTCGAAAGATCCGGTCCATTTGCTGCTCGTTGCGATTGGTATAGAAGGCGAGGTGCGCACAGAAGGCTGCGTCCGCTTCACTATGCGAGGGATAGCGTGACGTATCGCCTTGAAAAAGCCGCAGCACGTCCCCCCCATTGCGCGCCTGCCGGATTGTCTCGAGAAGCACGTCGTCATCGAGGTCCTGCCAGACTTCGCCGGTGGAGACAGTGGCTGAAGCGGCAGGAGGGGGATCATCGCGAAGATAGCGC
The DNA here is from genome assembly GCF_979581665.1 of Nitrospira sp. Vd2. Classification (NCBI taxonomy): domain Bacteria; kingdom Pseudomonadati; phylum Nitrospirota; class Nitrospiria; order Nitrospirales; family Nitrospiraceae; genus Nitrospira; species Nitrospira sp. Vd2. The sequence continues at coordinate 52,938 of NZ_CEFZSK010000013.1, forward strand.
TCCGCGAATCGCGCTAAGGCTTCCGTCCGCTCGTGCACCTCGTACGGCGCCCCGGGCACATGCCGACCAGTCACCGTGAGGTAGCGTGCCGTCCGGTAGCACTCGATCCGCCCCTTACGGCACGGCGCAGCATCTGGCAGCGAGCCGCGACACCAGACGTGCACGCCGTCGGTTGGGGAGTACTCGGCATAGCTGTCCAGGATGTCGAGAATCTCGCGCGCCCACGGCTGGATCGTCCCATCGGGATCCACGCAGTGATCTAGATCAATGGCGACGAGATCGTCCTCCTCCGTCACGACCAGGCCAAGCCCAGCCCAGCCGCCACGCTGGTAGGCGTGGACAACTTCTGGAAAGAGAGTCCAGGTTGACGGATCTGTCGTGCTCGCGTAGGCCCCTGAGACCTGAAACGGCGGCTTCGTCGCTTTGCCGTTCCGCTGCTCAAGGTTCCACAAGACCCAACGCCGCCGCTCGGTCAGCGCGCTTGGGATGGTCAGCGGGGACGGCGCATGAATCATGCAGCCACCCTGCGACGGTCCCGCAACCCGAAGGCTCCGGCGATGTTGTCCCTAGTCATTTACGTGCTTGCTCCGTCGATGAGGTGCCTGAGCCATTCCGCGACGAGGTTCACGGTCTGCATCCGGCGGGTGTCGCCGCCGTGATCCGGGTGTTCCGCCATCGCTAAGCGGCGGAAGCCAATGTCGACGAGGGCCTGGGCCATCCCGCGATCGGGAAGGGGCGGCAAGGTCGGCGTGATGTCGTTCTCGTCGTCGACATCCCACCCTCGCGCTTGCGCTTCGTCGCGCACATAACTCTTCAACGGCTCGCGCCACTCGTGCTCGCGATCAACCAACCATCTGAGATACCAATCGGGCAGATCAGCAAAGTCAACGTGTTTGAATTTTCCGAAGGGCATTACCGGCCGATCACGCACGACCGGCTCCGACTCGGGGGATGTTTCGGCCAGGATGAACTCGTCGACCGCGACGGCTGCGAGGAGTTTGATGAGATCCTTCTCTTCATCGGTCAGCGGACGGCCGAGGCGACGCAGGTCGAGTGTCGCCTTATGGTGCAGGGCGGAGTTGAATATTCGGCGAGATGAGGTCATCGTAGGCTTAATGTTTAGTCGTCCAGCCCCGAACTTGACCGCACCCAGTACTCAAGCGCCGCGACTGGGAAGAGAATCCTTCGCCCGACGCGCATCACCTTTAGCTCGCCCGCCTCCACCAACCTTCGTATCGTCTTGCGGGAGAGGCCGAGACGACGTGCGGCCTCGATCTCGTTTACCGCCAGTACGCCATCATCGGCATGACGCCTCATCATGGGTGCTCTCCTTCAAATGTCCTGGTATCCATTGACGTCACCTGCGGAGCATACGCATGCCCGGAAAGAGCACAACGCCGTAAACGCGGAATTTCGAGAAAGTGCTAACGAATTGGCGGGCTTGGGATAGATTCGGCAAGGGCGCCTGGCGGCCCGAGTAGGGCCCGGACCCAGCTGGCACCCCAGTCAGGATAGTCAGGCAGGTATGGGCAGCACATCTCGATCGTAAAGTGATATCGTGCCTGGGGCGGCAGTAGATCTTTGTATGTTAGATGCATGTCACGATCGAGATGCGTCAACGGCTGCATGTAGCGCGCGAGTAGTGGCCGGAAAGCCCTGTCCACAAGAAAGAGGGCTATGTGTCGGCGAAGCTCCGCATCGGTGGGCCACCGAGTCTGGTCGTCAAGCTCCTCTCGCAAATGCTTAGCTTCGTCGCTTACATCTTTCGTGATTATCTCGTGCACGAGCGGCCAGTCCGCTTCTCGCTCCAGCAAAATCTCGGCCGCGAGCAGGGCCCGGCTCAGCAAGGGCTTCAACCAATCCTGACGCTTGTGCTGGGCCTGTCTTGGGATGCCGCGAACAGCCGAGTCAATGAGGTCCGCGGGCAAAAGCCACCTGACGTCCTGAAAGAAGCGAGCCATCGTGTCGCTTAACGGCAAACCCTCATAGATGCCAAGCGTTCCAAGCGCACCCGGCAAACCGTGCCCGCGATCGAGAAGTCTCCCCACGGCACGGAGATCTTCCCGGTGGACCTCAATGTCGTAGTCGAGTACTTCATTTTCGCCGGGAATACGAAAGATGCCGTGAAGACGCAGTCGCAATGGAGCGGATCGCCATTGAAAGAGCCGCGGCAGCCGAGAGCAACTGAGCGCCTCAGCATCTCTCCAGACCAGCGCGATGGCCTGTGTCTGCCACAGGGAGAGCAGTTGTGTGGTTCGGTATGGAACAGCCCCGGTCTGTTCCAGCCGGGTGCGATACCGTGCGATCAGCGTCCGCTCACGGACGGAAAGCGGACCGAGCAGTTCTCGTGCACAGAGATCGAACAGGACTTCCCATCGCGCCGCGAGCCGAAAACGACGAAGGAAGGGCTTCGGCTTGAAGCTGAGCGCGATCCGGCCATATGGGGGCGGCCGGTCTCCCAGACAGTGGAGCCGACTCTCGACGCGGATTCGGCCCCGGACATCGGTTGTCCAATGAACAACAGCGCCGGTTGCTAGAGGAATCTCCGTCGACATCCGCCCCCTGCAGACGGTCCCCTGAATCGAAGGAAGTCGGGGCCACGTCTCAGGGTGGACGTGTCAAGCCGGCCGGCCAGCCGGCTTCAAGCCCCGACGGTGCTATGCTACGCTACTGCGGGCCTGAAGACGAGCCCGGTAGCAGGGGCACGCGCAGCAGGGGCGTGCGAAATAAATGCTGAATCGAGCCCCCGCAACCAACGCATTCACAAAAACGGCCTTGGCTTCGAAAGGAGCCAAGGCCGTTTTTGTCTGAAATAGTTGTTCCCGGTGTACTACAGCAAAACCAGCCCTCAGGCAAACAGCTTGTCGAGCAATTCATCACGGGTCAGTTCAAAGTGGCTAGCAACATCAGTGAGAATTGCTGAAAGCGTCCCGATACGGAGCGGTGTATGCTGCGGAATCGTCAGATGGTGCTGACCTCGCTGGGTGGTCGTGAGCCGAAGATGGCTACCAGTTTGACGTGTGACTGTGTAACCAAGTTTCCGAAGAGCTTGCCCAAGCTGGTTCCCCGACAGATCGCGGGGAAGCTTCATACGGTGATGACTTCGTCTCGAACGTGATGTAGACGAACAAGCTTCGGAGCCTTTCCTTCCTCGAAATGACAGCGCACCGCATCTCGCACCTTACCGGGCAATTCGGCGAGCGTATCCGCCTCTGTAAAGATCGACACTCCAAGTCCGCGCGCGATGTATCCGCCCTCCGGCGCCTCCTCGACAACGAAAATTAACTCGCTCATACGGGCACCGTAGCACATGATATTGCTGCACTCAAGTTTCTAAGCACCGATGGCGTTCACGCTTTCCTGATCTCGTTTGAAGCGATCCGGCCTAACGCGACAATTGTAGAGCGCGGTTGCTCGGCGTAGTGTGGCAGGCGAAACGAGTCCGGATGTCCGCGTGGGGCGAGACGGCCCTGTTTAAAGCACAAGGAGGGGAGCATGCACCGTCAAGTGGGGCTGGTGGTGATGATCGCGATCAGTATTGGCGGCTTGATCGTCGGATTTTCAAGCGGGGCCAAGGAACGCGAACCGGAGAGCGGCGCGGCCGTGCGAGTACCGGCCATCCAGGTGACGGATTATCTCCATGCGGTAATCGAATCGCATCGGACGTTCTACACGGTGCAGGTCGTCGAGCGGCTGCAACAGAAAGGAGCCATGGTGGCATCGCACAACTGGCGCACGGCGCCCACGTTGCCGCTGCCCGCGCAATTCCTCATGGAGGCCAATGACCTGGGTGCGAACACCGGCAGCCGGGTCCGCTACAAACTCATCAGCCGCTGGCCGATCAACCCACAGAACGCCCCGGCCTCAGAGTTTGAAAAGAAGGGACTCGAGGCGATCAAGACGACCCAGGATCGGCCGTACGCGGGGATCATGACAGTCGGCAAAGAGAAATGGTTCACCGCGATCTACGCCGATCTCGCGGTGTCCCAAGCCTGCGTCGGCTGCCACAATTCCAATCCCCAGAGCCCCAAGCGCGACTTCAAGCACGGCGACGTCATGGGGGCCGTCGTGATCAGCATTCCGGCAGAGGGGTAACGGACGAGCCAAGGCCTTTTTCGTTTGGCTGTCACAAATACATCAACGCAAGGCCTGACCCTCTGGACGCTCCTTCGATGTGCCGGCTTGATGATTCCCGAAGCGCTTGAGGATCGAGAAAGCACCTATGTCCCGTGTATCCGATTCAAATGTTTGTGTTGCGGGAACGTCATCGATCCGCTCATTGCCAAGCACCGCCAGTTCGGGGCGCCGCCGATGGGACCACGGCCCCGCCACTAACCGTTAGCTGCCCGGCACCTGTCAGTTTTGACCGCGTACGCACCCCATTGATTGGTAGTAAGCACCTGTCTGCCATATCATTCAGAACTATTGAAGTTGATGTGTCGCCACATATGAGCAAGCATCGGCGCATACGCCACGCGCCACGAGGTATTTAATGCGATATGGCCGCCTCATTCTCTTCCTTCTCTGCCCCATCGCATTTCTGGCCGCTCGTCATCCAGCGGTTGCGGATACGGTTCAGGACATCACTGTCGCTGGACAAATCAGTAGCTTGGGCGGGGGCGTGGTTGGAATGAACCTATCCGGCCCTGGGCTCACGCTGCAAACCAGTGCATTTGAGATCTTCACGTCCGGTCCCTTCGTCCAGCCCGGGACTCTTGTTGATTTGAGCGCCACGATCACCGGGCCAACCACAACGGACACCGGCGGGCTCATTAGTGGTGTGCGATACGAAGCATCGGGGGTCAAGCTAAACCTCTTGGCGGTCCCTGCCCTCGCCCAAAGTTCACCTGACGGCTCCCAGATGCGAGTGCTGGCCACCCCTGTTAGCATGGAGGGCACTATCCAAGGCTGTCTTCGTGAATGTGGCGGAGGGAATCCGTCCTTTAGCCTCCCCCTAACCGGGCAAGGAACAGCAGGCGGAAGTTTGGTTCTTATCACCGATCCCTCAAATCCTCACCATGGCCAGTTCGAACTTCTCGGCGCGAGTTATAGCCTTCAACCTGCGGTGGTCCCTGAACCGTCATCCTGGCTGCTCCTCGCTCCTGGCTTGATTGCGTTACATCTCTTCAGGAAGCCATACAGGAAGACTGCTAGATGGGCAAACAGAACCAGCCGCGAACATGAACATGAAATGGTGGGAAATACGTTTCATCACTTCGTGATGGTCATTCTCATCTCTTTTTTGGTCGCCCAGAGCGCACTTGCCGAGAGTCTGATAACAGACACGATTGCATTGACGAGTGGAACGGTTACGGGAACGTTCTTCGGGACAGGCCCGTCGGCCGGGGATGCCCAGTTTCACCTCTTTGGTGATCCTCAGTTTCTCGTTAATTTTGGTGGTCAGTTTGCCTTGACGCACTCATCCAATGTTTTCTCGCTCGGCAGTCCAATCGATCTCAGCGGACGCTTCGGATCCGCGACGGCAAATGTGTTCATGTATCGAGGGCAACTGTACGGTGATATCGGCCCAGTCGGCACGGGTATCGGGGGTCAATTGATAACATCTGCAACGACAGGGATTGACCCCGGGGGCGGATGCGGTTTCCCGCTGCCGCACACCAATTGTTATAACGCGCAGGTCCCCTTTGTGATGTTTGGCCAAGCCACAGGCTTTGCTCTTCATCCACCATCACCGGTTTCCGGTCCTCCTCCCGAATTGGCGCTCACCCTGATGGGTCGCGGGATTGCAACGGGCCTTTTCTTCTTAAACGATGCCGGGCAACTAGTGCTAGGGCAGGTACGCTACGATTTCACACCGATCCCGGAATCTTCCACGTGGCTGCTGCTTGGGGCTGGGCTGTTGGTTTTGGTATTCGCGCGATATCGCCCCTTTTTTCCACTTCGCCACATCGTGCATCGTTTTATCTTGCTGATATCCGGTCTGGCGGCGCTCTCAATCTTGGGCTTTCGCCGGCGTCGGCATGGGGCTTTGAAGGGAAGTGCCACGGCATTGCTAATGGCTCTGATCGTACTTCCTATCCTTCCGGCTGAAGCGGTCGATATTACGGTGAATGGGTCGGTCAATCCTCTCGGTTGCAATGGCGTCGTCTGTCCAACATCGCGGTTCACGTTGGCAGGGCAAGACTTCTCATTGGTGTCCACCCCCGTGACGTTGAATCCTGCCGATCCATTCACGCATGGTCAGGAGGTCGACCTCGGCGGTACGCTCTTTGTTCCGGGTGGAGCCACGCTGACGTTTGAAGGGGTAAAGTATCTGCCCGGTGGGTTCGATGCCGAGATCGGACGGAATTTCGGGTCGCTCTCCTTTGTGACGCCGCTGGTGCCTATCCCTCAGAATCCTGGCCGCACTTTCGAATTGAGTTCGACGGCGTTTCTATCGGCAACCCTTCTGGGTCTAAATCCAACGACTAACCAAGAAGTCACATTCAACCTCAGCGGTTTTGGGACGGCTACGGCAAACTTCTTCGGTCCAGTGCCGAACCCCATTAATCCGTCGGCGGGCAGTGTGTTCCAATTAAGCCGCGTTGACTATACGATCGTCGGCACACCAGAGCCCCCCACATGGGTGTTAGTGGCTTCGGGTTTAGTCGCGCTCACACTGATTCAGCGGGTAGGGGAAAAGATTATTCTCTTCCTCATGCCTAAGAAAACCGTCGCGAACCAACCACCGGACTGTGCATGAGATGATGTATGACAACAAAGATCGCGTTGTCTGTCGTCTCGCTTGCACTGCTTAGCGGGGCTTTTGTATCGATCTCTGGGCCGTTAGAAGTTCCTGCGTTAGAACTTCCGATGGGCGGAACGATTGATGCCCGACCCTGTAGCGGCTTTGGACAGTGTCAGATTCGAACACAAAACGGTCTTGCACTCGCAGGGTCGGATTTCACGTTGTCGTCCGCCCGCGAGGTTTAGAAACTCCTGCGTTGTTGCTATCAAATCCAATTTCAGGATTCAGTCCTGCCATATTCAATCATGGACAGGACATGAGCTTAGGAGGAGTGATAGACCTTATTTGAGAGTTAAGGAGAGTCGGGTCTTGCGTTAATGCATCCTGATCCGGATTTGATTCGAGCACCGTACGGAGTATAGCAGTCCGGAACCCGCTCCTCTTCCTGATGGACGCCGGCGCCGGCGTTGCGCTTGCGAGGATGCGATTTAACGAGAGATGAGTATTTCGTCCGCTAGGCCGCTTGTGATGAATGAAGGGAAGTCGTCCGGCCGGATCGAAAAGGCCGCCACTCAGTTTGATCGGGCGTCCAACAAACTCAACGCGCGATTCAGCAAATCCCGGCCGGACACGCCGTCGTAGACGGACCCGGAGACGAGCTGCACGGTGAGCGATAAGCTGAGTTCCAGGTCGGCGATGGAGCGTTCGAGGTGCCGCACCAATATGCGGCCTTCATCGGCATCAAACCCGGGCAGCATGACGAGGAAACGCCCTGGCCCGTATCGGCTCATACGGCAACCGGGCTTTGGGATCATGCTCTCAACAGTCTGAGTCGTTCGTCTCACGCATTCCTGTGCCGTCTTTTCCCCGTACTGTTCGACGAATCGACCAAAGCCTCGCAGGTCGAACGCGACGATGACAAACGGTTCCCCCTCGCACGCCACCCAGGTCTGATCCAACAATTCCGCAAAGTACGCTTCGGTTGGAAGCCCCGTAATCTCATCAAACTGCCATTGCTGTTCTTGAAGTGTCACCATACGAAGCACAGCCTCAGAGGCAAGGCGGATGATCGAACCGGCGCATTTCGGCCGACTCTCGGACGGTACGGGACTAAAGCTCAAACAGTTTCGGTCACATCGCGTCCAGAACAAGAAGAGCAGAGGGGATGCCACTCACTTTCACAACGGGTTGCACGTGCGGAGGGTCACAAAACTGAACGTGCCCCACCTTTTTTCGCGCCCGTCCGTGTGCTCTGCGCTTATCGGTTGGGCCGAGGAATCGGCAGCGTGATAGTCAGCAGGGCGTCGTTAAGCCGGAGCGTGTCAGCGTCGGGAAACGCCCTCCTTAAGGCGAAACATAAGGAGCCGGCCGGCTTGAACGATTGTTTCAGCGACCGGCCGACAGGCGGCCGCCGCTTAGCGATCAGCCGGTCTCCTTGAGCCGAGGGAGGTCTCGAATGCCATGGGGGATGCGCGAAGAGGGGCGAGAAACTGGTCGTAGACCCGTTCGATCCGGCGAAACAGCATCCGCTCATCGAATTCCCTGATCGCCTTCTCTCGCCCCGCCGCACCGAATCGTAACCGTTTTTTCTCATTCTGGGTAAGGTCGATGATGGCTGCGGCGAGGCGTTCGGGATCATGAGGCGGGATCAGCAATCCCGTCACCTCATGCTCGACGGTCTGGCGGCATCCACGGATATTCGTCGCGATGCAGGGAAGCGCCATACTGCCGGCCTCCATGAGCGCCCGTGGAAATCCTTCGCGGTGGGAGGGCAGCACAAACAGATCCATCGCGGCGTACAGGTCCGCGATATCGGTTCGAAAACCCAAAAACTGTGTCACGTCCTCAATCCCCATGTCGACAAGAAGCTTTGGCGAGAGGTGATCTTTTTTCTCAGTGTCCGCCCCGCCGACGAAGACGAACCGCGCGGCCGGCACGCGTCGCTTCACGCGCTGGATGGCTCTGCACAGGTCGACGTAGCCTTTTTCCGCCACGAACCGGCCAACGGTGCCGACCAGAATGTGATGCGGACTCACGCCGACAGCGGCACGGATGGTCTCTCGCCGTTGCGCCGTGTAGTGGGTTCGATCAAAGACGGTGATATCGATGCCGTTGCCAATCGTTTCGATCCGATCTTTGTCGCACAGTCCTGCGCGAACCGCGAACTCGACATCCTCGGGGTTTTGCGAGAATACATGATGGGCTGGTGCCAACTTGATCCGGTCCAGTAAGGGATAGAGTTTCGTCCAGGTGCCATCCATATGGCTGGAGAAGTACAGGCCGTGCACAGTGTGGAACCTGATCGGCACGCGCGCCAGGAGGGCCGCATACTGCCCAAGTAAGCCACCTTTCACGGTATGCGTGTGAACAATCGTAAACCGCTCACGGCGCATGGCGCGGATCAATTGCCACACCGCACGCAAGTCCGACCACGGCGACATTCGGCGCGTGAACGCCGGGATGGCGATATGGCGAATCCCGGCACGCTCAAGTTCACCTACATGAGGCCCCGGTGCCGAAACGCCGTAGACCTCGAACCCGGCATCCCGATAATGACAGAGTTGATTCAGCAGGAGATAACGAAGCGAGCCATCTATCACGGTGACGTGCGCGAGCTTGCCACGCCGCACAGATCCTGATGCCGGCCATGTCTCGGGCGAGGAATGCTGGAGGCTGTCCTGGACTGACATCAAAAGACCATTCACCAACAGGGCGCGCGATGTAGTGTGCAACGCCTCCGATAAATCGCCCAGTATGAAAAGGGGCAAAGCCGCGTAGGCCGATGACTCTCGGCAATTACCATGACGACGCGCTCCTCATTCCCATCGCGCCTTGACATCCCCTCCTGATTCCGATATCTCCTCGTGCCTTTCGGTCTTCATTCCATCCCGGCGTGGCATCACCTCTATCGGCTTGGACGGCAAAGCTTCGTTCCTGGCAGCAGCACGCGTTTGGCGCGTTTTGCGCCGCAGGGGCCACCGACTTTCTCGCGATGGCGACTCCCGGAGCGGGCAAAACCCGCTTTGCCTTGCGCGTGGCGCACGATCATCTCCTTCGTAAGCTCGCTTCCCGCGTCGTCGTCGTGTGCCCGACCAATCATCTTCGCCATCAGTGGGCGCGGGCGGCGCACGAAGTCGGGCTCGATCTCGATCCATTTTTGACGAACGAGCAGGGTCGCGAGCCGCAGGACTACCATGGCGCGGTCGTCAGCTACCAGCAAGTCTGTCTGAATCCGAAGGCGTATCGGGTCGCCTGCAAGCAATCCTCCACGCTTGTCATCTTCGATGAGTTGCACCATGCGGGTGATGGGAAGGACTGGGGACAGGCGTTGCGGGACGCCTTCGAATCGGCCGTGCGCCGACTCGCGCTGTCCGGCACGCCGTTTCGCACCGACAGCAACCCGATTCCCTTCGTGCGCTACGTCAACGATCAAAGCGTGCCGGACTTTGCTTATGGGTATCGCGACGCGCTCAGCGAACGCGTGTGTCGGCCGATCGTCTTTCCAACCTATGAAGGGGAGTTGAGCTGGGTCTCTCGGGGGCGGGAAGTCACGGCGCGTTTTGCCGATCAGTTGAATCGGCAGCGGCAACAGGAGCGGCTGAAGACGGCGCTACTCAATGATGGATGGCTGAATCGCGTCATCGCGGATGCCGATGCGGAACTCCTGCAAATCCGAAAGAAAGATCATCCGGACGCGGGTGGATTGCTGATCGCGATGGATCAGGACCACGCGCGTCATGTCGCGCAGCAAGTGAAAGCGATCACCGGCGCCACGGCCCGGGTCGCCGTGTCGGACGATCCATTGTCGTCCAAGACGATCGATGCCTTTGCCCAGAGCCGTGATCGCTGGCTGGTCGCCGTGAACATGGTTTCCGAAGGAGTCGACATCCCGCGTCTCCGTGTCGGCGTCTACGCATCGAACGTCCAGACCGAAATGTACTTCCGTCAGGTCGTCGGCCGGTTCGTGCGCATGCAAAGGGAATTACCCGCCTCTCAACGTGCCTATCTCTATCTACCAAGCGATCCGCGGCTGGTCGAGTATGCCGAGGCGATCAAGGCCGAGCGCGATCACGTGCTGTTGGAGCAGGCCCAAGCCGCGCCCAGGACCCTGTTCGATCAGATCCCGTCCTCCGGTACAGAGACGTTCCTGCCGTTGAGCGCCGTCGCGCTCCCTGGAGGCCGGATCGGAGAAGAGCCGGAGGTGGAAGTGTCGGCACCCGTGACACCCGAGGAAGGCCCCCGGTACGAACACAAGGAGCAATTACGGCAGATCCATAAGAATCTCGTCGGCAAAATTGCCCGCCGTGATGGTATCGAGCATCGCCGCATCAACCTCGAGCTCGTGCGCCGTACGGGCAGCCGCATCGATGATGCGACGGTCGATCAATTGAAGCGACGAATCACCGTCCTAGAACGCTGGCTCGAGCGCGGCTATGACGAGCGGCGATGAGCCCATGTACCGAGAACCGTCCTCCGCCGACACCCCGCCTCTACTCGGTTGACAGCAAGGTCCGGCGTCGTGTCGAATAATGGCGCGAACGAGGGAGGTCGTCATGCCGAACACCAATTCGTCGTTTTCCCCTTTGACGCGGTCGCACCGCTTTCGCGCGCAGATCGAGAAGCTCGAGTCGCTGACGACGCGACTCCGAGGGGATGAACGTGCCCTTGAGCAGTTCGATGCCGAGACGGAAGAGTTAATCGCCGAGACGTTCGGCGGCGGCGACGAACACGTCGAAGCGTACAGGTACGCCGTCGTGGGCGACGCGGAGCAGATCGTCAACCTCCCGGAGTCGGCACAGGAGCCCGCCGCCCAAGATCTCCCGAAGAAAGCGATCCAGCAGCGCCGGCAAGTGCTGGAGGGCTGCTTGACGGAACTTGTCGACAGTGAGGCCGACGAGGCGGTCGTGCTCACGGGAGAAGATTCGGAAGATCCGCCGTCCAAGAGCTGACAGGATGTTGAGAAAGGGGCCGCCAGCTTCCATTGGGCGCTCACCATCTCGCCGGCGCGCACAAACGTGGCGTCACTTATCCGTGACGCCGTGCGCCTCACTGCGGCCTTGAATGGGATGGGGCGCGTCTAACGGGAAAAGAGCTGGTCTTGGCCAGCTTGGGGTTGGGCGGGTGAGAAAGAGCGCCTGGGGCGGGCGGGTGAAAGAAGACCGGCCTTTTTGAACATCCTGCAGTTACTAGGGAACCCAGGAGCGCACAATGGCTTTGTTTGGCGCAGTCTCAATCATCGCCGGCATCATCGGGTTCGTGGTCCTGTTCAAGGGACAGCGAAGCCGACGAGGCCTGTCACGCTAAGCGATAAGGCAGTCAGCCTTCTGATAGACCGGCTTCATCCTGGTCTTCGGGCAGCTCGATCGGGCCGGCCCACTGACCGCCTGTCACGTTCACATCATCGAACGAACCATCGGGCCATTGAAAATACCCGACCTGATCCACCTCTACGACGATCGGCGAGGGGTCGTGGTAGGTACCGCGATGCCAATACCACCCCGGCCGGGAGGGCTTCTCATTCGACCAGACCAGCTTACGAGCCAGATGATGAACGTCTCGTTTCGCCATCACTGAATTGAATCCCTTCTTCTCGTCATTCCGCGGCAACCCGGTCCCTGCCGGATGACGCCGCATCCACGGGACGAAAATGCCGCGGCAGCTGGAACAGGGCGTCCGAAACCGGACGAATCCCGACGTGCCGATATTCCACCACCCAATGGTCGTCCTTCTTCGCGAGCTTCAACGGGAACCGAATATCGGCTGCATACCACTGGTAATACACCTGCTTGGTGTGGCTGGGCCCTTCGAGCGTCGTCACTTCATAAAGTGTCGTCTCGTGACCGTCAACGACCTCGCTCCCAATGGCTTCCCTCGCGATTTCGCCGTCCAGCTGCTCCGTCACCTTCGGCTCCTGACTCGCATCGAACGGCACGGTTTTGAAATGCCGCAATGCCGGCATGAGCAGCCACATCAGTTGCTTGTCTTCTCGGGCAATCGTGATGCTCACCGGGCCGGTCGCGTTGTGCTCGACACGCCACCGGTCATCTCGGTAGTAGATCACCGCGGTCCGTACGCGACCGTCAATCCGGGTAATCCGCTCAGCGGTGAATTCGAGGGCTGCCACGGGCAGCGGCAGGGTCATTAACAAGAGCAGAACGACCAGCGACCAGAGCGTCATGACCATGGTGCCTCCGTTTCTTCGACTCTACCATCTCGTCAGTGCGCCACTGAGAGCGGCCACCTGCGCGGCTGATGTCGGAAGCGTCTGATACGCCCGACGCTTCTCCGGTCTTGTCACGCCTCTCTTGCCTACGTAGAGCACCGCCAGACTCGTTTTGCACGGGCCATCCGCGCCTTACTGGCCGGCCTTCTTCTCGACCCCGAAGTCGTGCAGGCTATGAGGTCGCGCGCGATTCGAGGCGCACACCGACGAGCTTGGTGCCGACTTTCCTCCACTGCGCGCAATCGGACGTGGTGCACGGCAAGTCCGTACGAGTCGTTCCGACATCGTGGCCTCGCCAGCGGTCGACAGTGCTGAACGGATTTTTCTGATAGTTCCGTCCGACCCACGGGCGTAACAATCAGGCCACCCTAGGGGACTCCTGTAGGGGTGTGGTAGCGCGGGGAGTCATGCGAGAGGTCGGGGATGCGACAGGCGAGCAATGAACGCTGACTCCGAATGGTGGTGGAAGGCGGTCCTGCAGGTGTCCCTGCTCCTGGCCGTCCTCCTGTCCATCGAGACATCGGCGGCCGAACCCGTGAACTTGCAACAATACGATTTGGCATTCTCGAAAGGGATTTTGAAGTTCAACCAAGGCCGGTACGATGAAGCCCAGATCTTGTTCACGCAAGCGCTCGACGCCAAGCCCGGCGATCCGGACGCCACGTACTATCTGGGCCAAGCGCTGATTCGCACCCGGAATTACGCGGCCGCCGAGCAGACCTTCCAGCGATTGGTGGACAGCGAGCCGGCATCAGGACGCGGGCGCCTCGGCCTCGCGATGGCGCAGTACTACCAAGACAAGCACCGCGAGGCGCTCAGCAATCTCAGCGCGGCGGAAACCGCGTTGCCCAACGATCCGCTCGTCTACTACTTCCAAGGGCTCGCCCACATACGACTCGGGGAGTTCGAGCAGGCGCGCGGGCCGTTGGCCAAAGCCATGCAGCTCAGCCCCGAGCTCTCCCCCGAATCCCATTATCAGCTCGGGGTGGCCGAGTACGGACGCGGCCGCTACGAAGAAGCGGTGACGGAATTCGAGACGGCGGTGGCGGCGGAGCCGACCTCCGAGGTGGCCGAGTCGGCGCGGCAATACCTCGTGCAGATTCGGGAAGGCGGCGATGCGACGGCGCGCCGACGGCTCGATCCGACCTTGCCCCGCGCGGCGGTGACGCCGACTCAGCCGAAGCGCTGGGATCTCACGTTCAGCACGAGCGTGCAATACGACACGAACGTGGTCTTGCTCCCCCTCGGCGTGCAGCCGCCCGGCGGCTCCTCCGGCATCTCGCAAAAAGGCGATTATCGAACCGTGCTGACCGCGCGCGGGGAATATCGCGCGATCCAAACCGATACGTGGACGCTCGGCGCCGCTTACGGTTTCTATCAGAGCTTTCATCACACGTTGAGCGGCTTCGACGTGCAGGACCATACGCCCTCGATCTACCTGCAGCACCGGATCGGCCGCTTTCAATCGCGCGTCGATTATTTGTTCGACTATGTGACCGTCGGCCGTGATCCGTTTTTGATCTCCAACGCCATTCGGCCGGTCTTCTCCGTGCGCGAAGGGACGAACTGGTTCACGCAGCTCCAGTTGGGCTATCAGAACAAGGATTTCAAAGATGATCGATTTGCGCTGAATTCCTTCCGCGACGGCAAGAACTGGTTGATCGGCGTCAGCCAGTTCTATCATTTTGCGGAGAACGCCGGGGTCGCGCGTGTCGGGTACATCTATGACACCGACCGGACGGGCGGGGGATCGCGAAGCGTCGCACTCACCCCGAGCAACGCGGATTGGGACTATACCGGCCATCGCTTCTCTTCAGGCGTCCGGTTTCCGCCTCTCTGGACGCTCACAGGCGATCTCACCTTCGACTACTATCGACAGAATTACGACAACGCGAATTTCTTTTCCCCCGGCGGGAGGACGGTCCGCCAGGACAACATCTACATCGTGACCGCGGGCGTGTCGCGGCCGCTGACGGCGAATCTCCTCCTTGGTGTGCAGTACAGCTTCACGCGCGATCAGTCGAACGTCCCGCTCTTCAACTACGAGCGCAGCGTCTTCTCCCTCACGCTGAGCGGCAGCTTCTAAGGTCTCCATGCGTACCGGCACCCCGAAGGCCAGCCTCCTTGCCGCGATCCTGCTCTCGCTGACCGCGTATGCGGCAGAGGCCGCGGAGTCGGTGGGCATCGTGACGGCGCTCGAGGGAAATGTGTACGTCGGCCGAAGCGATGAAATACGGCCGGTCCGCTTGGCGCCGCAGGCTCCCATCTATGCCAACGACGTGATCGAGACTCAGGCGCGATCGCGTCTGCGCATTCTGTTTCAAGACGATCATCTGCTCACCGTCGCTGAAAACACCCGCGTCGGGATCCAGGCCGGCAGTGACGTCCACCTGTTCCTCGATCACGGCACGCTGCGGAGCTCCGTGGCCGGGAATGGTCGCCCGCGCCGCACCCCTGTCGAGATCATCACGCCCCACGCGGTCATCGAGACGCAGGACGCCTACTTTACGCTCTGGGTCGAAGAGGAAGCGCCGGCCCTGACGGTTCGCCCACCGGAGGGAGCGGCGGCGAGTGATCGGCCGGTGCCAATGCCGCCGGCCACCATGCCGATGGGGCAAACCGGCTTGGCAAACATTGGAACGCTCGGCGAGGTGACGATCCGGTCTCAAGGGGAGACACGGGTCGTCGAGCCGGGCCAATTCATCGTCGCCTCGCCCCGGACACCTCCCCCGCCGGCCACCGAACTCGGCATGACGCCGCCGTTCGTCGTGGCGGAGCGAATTCGAGCGACCGCAGTGAAAGAGACGCCTCGCGCGGAAGGCGCCAAGGAACTGCTGCGGGTCGTCGGCGGTATGGACGACATCCGTCTGCTTCCCGGGGCCACGGGCGAATCGGCCGCACTCGCCCAATCCCGTCTCTTAGGCGGACAGATTCAGACGCGCCAGATTTTGATGACCCCGCCATTCCCGGTCGGGCAGGCACAAGCGCCGCCTCCGGCGCCAGTCCCTCCGCCGCCGCCGAGGCCCCTGCCACCTCCTCCACCACCT